>JAJZEV010000285.1 GCA_021805665.1 Pseudomonadota bacterium | reverse complement strand
CCACCTGCAAGGTGACGACAAGCGGTACGACCTCTGTCGGAGGCAGGGCGAGGCTGAGGATCGGGACAGCGGCCAGTCCGAAACCGAAGCCGGTAAATCCGCGTAATATCGAGGCGAACAATACTCCTGCCATGGTCGCAAGGAGACTGTAGATCATTGAACACGCACGGATTTTTGTCCCCGCTACCGATCGGCCAGACTTCGCGCATTATCGGTTCCGGGTCAAACCCCTCGGAAAACGGCGATTTCCAGGGTTGTCTTTGCAGTCAAAAAGCCGCATCATTAGAGTCATGAGGTGTGTCACAACCCTTCGCGGCACGAGAAAAAGCCGCAAATTCACCGCTTTGGTGGATGTTTCTGGTACAATGCTGGTCATTTCGACCGCGTTGGTGGGGCGTTATTGCGCCATCGACCATCTCCGCAACGGTTTCGCTGAATTTATGAACCGTCTGCCCTTAATTCGGTGAGGCACGATGATTAAACATTTTTTTATCGCATTTATTGCGATATCCACTGTCTTGCCCGCAGCGGCTAAAGCCGCCGATAAGCATGCCAAATCGCCCCGTCATGCGCCGGCCCGGACGGCCTCCGCCGTGGGTGAAACCGGGATAGCCTCCTACTACGGTCCCGGCTATCACGGACACAGGGCCGCCAGCGGTCGCCGGTTCGATCAGCGCGAACTCACCGCCGCGCATCCCTGGCTGCCGTTCGGCACCAAGGTCAGGGTCATTCTGGCCAGCACCGGGCGCAGCGTGGTGGTCACCATTACCGATCGGCTGTACTCGAACCGCCGCATCGTCGATCTGTCGCTGGCCGCGGCACAGCAACTTGGTATGGTCCATGCCGGCCTCGGGAAGGTGACCCTGCTGCCTGTTTGATCGGATTTCGTGCTATGCCGTGACAGGGAGGACACACGATGTTCCATGACTGTCGCGGCCTGCCACTGACGGCCGCATCCAAAACCGCCGCCGACGCCTTCGATCGTGCCATCGACAGCTACCTTGGCTACCGCAGCGACATGATGGCCAGGATGCAGACGCTGCTCGCCGCCGATCCCGGTTGCGGCCTTGCCCACACGCTGATGGGCTGCCTGCTGCTGATGGGGTTCCGAAGCGACCTTCTGCCCGCCGCCCGCGCCGCGCTGGCAGATTCCCGGGCTTGTCCCGGGACCAATCGGGAAAAGGCCCATGCCGATGCCTTGGCGCATTGGATAGACGGCGACCCGAAAGCCGCCATCGCCGTCTGGGACCAGATACTGGCCGATCATCCGCACGACGTGCTGGCCTTCCGTCTCGCTCATTTTCTCAATTTCTGGTGCGGCCGGCCAGAGGCGATGCTGGCCTCTGTCCTGTCCATCGAACGGCATTGGAGTCCGGCATTGCCGGGGTACGGGTCCATTCTGGCCTGCCGCTGCTTCGCGTTCGAGGAAGCCGGCGACTACCTGCAAGCCGAACACGCCGGCCGCGAGGCGGTTCGCCGCGACCCCGGCGACCTTTGGGCCGCGCATGGCGTCGCCCATGTGCTGGAAATGACTGGCCGGCGCCTGGAAGGGATAGCCTGGGTGCGCGGGTTGGAGTCGGGCTGGGACGGCACCAACAACCTGAAGCACCATTTGTGGTGGCACCGGGCGATGTATCACCTGGAACTTGGCGACTCCGCCACGGTGCTGTCGCTGTATGATTCAGGGTTCCGCGATCTGGACTCGCCGCTGACCCGGGCAGCCCCGGACCTGTATATCGACGTGCAGAACGCCGCATCCATGCTGTTCCGGCTGGGCCGGTTCGGGGTGGACGCCGGCGGCCGCTGGGAGGAGATCGCCGATAAGGCGCAGGCCAGGATTGGCGATTGCCAGTCGGCTTTCACCCTGCCGCATTGGATGATGGCTCTGGCCGCGACGGGGCGGGAGCATGCGGCCCGGGACATGCTGGCCGCGATGCGCGACTTCGCTTCCGGCACCCAGCCGATCGCCGGCCTGGTCCGCGACATCGCGCTGCCGGTCACCGAGGCGGTACTGGCGCATGGGCAGGGGCGTCATGCCGACGCGGTGGCGCTGATGCGCCCGGTCATCGGCGAGATGTACCTGATGGGCGGCAGCCATGCGCAGCAGGATGTGCTGGAACAGGTGTTTCTGGACTCCGCATTGAAATCCGGATCGGCGCTGGATGCGCGGATGATACTACAGCGCGTGGCAGGCCGGCACCCGGTCCCGCCGGAGCGGCGGCGCGGTTACGCGATGGGTGCCCATTTGCTGGCGGGGTAGGGGGCGCAACAGGCCCCATCGCCATACGCTAAGGCCCCGAGACTTTCGCCCCAAGGCCTGCGACGATCTTGTTATGCGGAATTGGTAACGCGACAAACCGTAGCCAGGCATTCACAGGCACGAGGTCAAGCGCCCGAGTGGCAACGCATTTAAAATCGTGACTCGAACCGCCCGAAGATCGGCTTCGTCCAAAAGCACGGTCGTATGGTAACCCGCGGCCAATACGCGATCGACCCGGCGGTCGTCGACACAACGATGCAATGGCGTGCCTTATACATCTCCGGCAATACGCACAGCGGGTCGGTCATGATCCCGGTACGGACACTTGGCGCGTATCGGGTCCAAACTCGACCATTTTCAGCATGGCGCGGCAAACGCAACAAGTGCGGTTCGCAGGGGCAGGTGCGCCCGCCGCCTAAGCCGCCCGTGTCAGCCGCTTCACGAACGCCGAAATCCGGTGCCGCCGCAACTCGCTGCGCGCCTTGTCGTCCGTCGTCATGTAATTCAACTGCACGCTGTAGCGTTGCCCCACGAACTGCCGGTGCCCGTGCCACGTCGTCGGCCCGTTCGGGAAAATCAGCAGCGTGCCGTTGACCGGGGGCACTTCGACGGCGAAATCCTCCAGGTCCTTCGGCC
>JAJZEV010000164.1 GCA_021805665.1 Pseudomonadota bacterium | reverse complement strand
AGATCGCCACCGCCTGCCAGTATGGCTGCAATCCGATCGTTATTATCTCCGACAATTCCATGTACGGCACGATCGGGATGCACAGCTATGTGCGCTATCCGGAACGGAAATTCATGGAGGCGACGCGTCTGACGAACCCCGATTTCGCCGCCTGGGGCCGGTCTTTCGGTGCCGAGGGCATCACCATTCGCGATGAGTCCGAAATCGCCGAGGGGATTAACCGCGCGTTCGCGGTGAAGACGAAGCCCGTGGTGGTGCATTGCCTGACCTCGGCGGTGCAGATGAGCGCGTGGCGGAAGTTCCAGCGTGGGGAGACGCTGCCGTAGGGGCGGCGAGAGCTTGGTACGGGTGCCGTCGCAAATCCGGGAAGATTCCGCGCGGCGGATGGACTATCAATAGGACGGGTTCCGCGGGAAGCGCGTGCACGGGACCGAGAGCAGAATTCTCGAAATTCGACTGCTGTATTTTGCCTGAGGCGGATGCTATCGCTTAAGGGGGCCTGTTGCGGTTGCCCCTTCGGCTTAATCGGCATGGCGGAAGGGCCTCAGCCGATCTTCGTCATTTCGGTGCGGGCTGGTCCAGAACGCCCATGTCCACTGCCTCCATCAACAGTGTGTCCAGTTTCTTACCGTGCCGCCCGGATATTTCCCGCCGCTAATCCCGCTTGAACCGGCTGGTATAGTTAACAGTCCGCATTCAGGCCCGCCAGAAGGCGGGAGGATTTGCCGACAGCAACAACATCGCCCCGCCGAGCGGCCTGCATCGCCTCCACGGTCTCGGCATTTGGGACTAACGGCACGAAAGGCAGCGCCTTCTCGGCGGCGACACGCTTCAGCAGCAACCGGAAGGCATCGGACAGCGACAGCCCCATGGATGCCAGCGCGGCGGCGGCTTCGCTCTTGGTGGCTTCGTCGATCCGGGCGCGGACGACGGCATTTCCGATCATCGATTGGCTCTTCTGTTGGGTCACAGTGTAGCCCAGCCAAGCGTCAATGTCTAGAAATCCCAACCAAATCGGCCGAACCGGCACACTAACCCGGCAATCCTGAAGCCACCTTTTCCCGCCGCTTCCAAATCATCCCGATCGCGCACACCAGCACGAACCCCGTCACCGCCACCACATCGATCGCCAGCAGCGGCCCGAACACCGCCGCCAACCCGCCGACCAGCAAAATCCCCAGCGGCCCCATCCCGATACACACCGTCAGCAGCCCCATCAGCCGCGACCGGATATGCACCGGCGCATGCAGCACGATCAGCGAGGTCTGCATATTGGAAAACGCCGACGACCCGAACCCGCCGAGCGCCAGCACACCGCATGCCAGCCAGAAACCCGGCATCAGCGGCATCGCCGCCACGCAGGCCAGGAACAACATCGACCCGCCGACCATCAGCACCCGCCCGTCGATCCGCGGCTCCCGGGTGGTTAGAAACGCCCCGCCGACGAAGGCGCCGAACGACTCCGAGGCCGCCAGCACACCGACCAGCGTGGGCGATACCTGGAATATCGTCCTCCCGATCGGTGCGACCAGCGCGCTGTAGGGAAAGCCCAGCAGGTTCATCGCGAACGTCACCGCCAGGACACCGCCGATGATCAGGTCGCCGCGCACGAACCCCAGCCCCTCGGCCAGTTCCCGCACCACGTTGCCGGCAACCAGCCGCCGCGTCGCCTGCTGGTAATCGACCCCAGACGCCAGAACCGCCGCCAGGGCGTAGATACAGGCCGAGAAGCCGAACGATCCGCTCAGACCCAGCCGTTGATAGATCGCGCCCGCCAGAACCGGCCCCACCAGCCGGGTGAACGAATTCGACATCGTATCCAACGCCAGCGCCCGGGAGACCAGCCGGCCGGGGACGCATTCCCCTACCATCCGTCGGCGGGTCGCCATGTCGGTGGACCAGACCACACCCGCGACCAAAGCCGCGACCGCGACGTGCCACGGCCGCACTATTCCCGCCAACGCCAGCAGCGCGACGGAGGCGGATGCCGAGCAGGTGACGATCTGGCCGATGAACAACACGCGCTTGCGGTTCACCGCCTCGGTGACCACGCCGGAAAACGCACCCAGCAGGAACATCGGCATCGTCCGCGCCGCCGAAACGATCGCAACGTCCAATCCCGATCCAGTCACGTCCAAGGTAAACAGCGCGGCCGACAAGACCTCGAACCACCGCATCGTGTTCACGCAGCCGCCGATCGCCCAAAGACGCAGAAACGCTCTGGACGACAGCAAGGCGCGCAGCCCGCTGCCGGTAGCCAAAACGGTCACTGGGCCGCCGAATGGATCGATTGCATGACGTTTCCCCGGCCGTTGCTTGGCGGCGATACAAGCACGCCCCGCCGGGATGGACCAGATACGCGGCCAGGGCTACGATGAAGGCCAACGCTGAACGCAGCCACGCAGGAGACACAGGGGATGGACACCAACGCCGCGACACCGGTTTTCGACCGCACCGCCGAGGATTTCGGCAACATCGTCGAACTCGGCCATGTCAATGTCCGCGTACCGGACCAAAGCAAGGCGGTGGCGTTCTACATCATGGGTCTGGGCCTGACCCGCGATCCGTATCTGATGGCCGGCCTCGACAACATGTGGGTGAATGTCGGCAAGGGGCAGTTCCACCTGCCGACCCGTGGCACCGACGTGCTGCGCGGCACGACGGCCCTGGTTCTGCCCGATCTGGAAGCGTTGATGAAGCGCCTCCACAACGCCGGTAAATACCTGGAAGGAACGAAATTCAGCTTCCGCCAGGCCGGCGATACCGTGGAAGCCGTCTGCCCGTGGGGTAACCGCATTCGCGTCCATACGCCGGATCCGGCCCGCTTCGGTTCCATTCGCGTCGGCATGCCCTATGTCGAATTCGACATCCCCGCCGGGACAGACCTCGCGGCCATCGCCCGTTTCTACAAGGAAATCCTCGGCGGCATTTCCGGCGTCGCCACCGACGAACGCGGCCCCCATGCCTGGGCTAGCTGTTCGGGCGAGTGCAAGGTGATCTACCGCGAAACCTCCGCGCCGATCCCCGAATACGACATGCACCACATCCAGATCACGCTCGCCGACTTCTCCGGCCCGCACAAGAAACTGCTGGAGCGCGGACTGATCTCCGAGGAAAGCGACCAGCACCAGTATCGTTTCCTGGATATCGTCGATGTGGACACCAACAAACCGCTGTTCCGGATCGAGCACGAGACCCGCAGCATGCGCCACCCGATGTTCAACCGGACGTTCATCAACCGCAATCCCGACATGTCGAACCGCAACTTCGTTCCGGGCTACGAAGTCGGATTGTGGGCACTGAACTAGCGGAGATCCGGTCATGTCCCTCGCCCCCTACCACGTCTCTGCCATCAACACCGCGAAGGCGTCGGAGAACAAGATCCACGACGACGCCACCGCCCGGCGCTTCGGCTTCAAGGGTGGCTTCGTCGGCGGGGTGAACGTCTATGCCTATATGACGCATCAACCGTTGCAGCGCTGGGGGCGGGAATGGCTTGAACGCGGCACGGGCGAGGCGAAGTTCGGCAAGCCGGTCTATGAAAACGACATCGCTGAAGTCACGGCGGCCGAGGATGCCGACGGCATGGCCCTGGCGGTCCACAGCCAGGGCGTGCTGTGCGCGACCGGCCGGGCGGCGCTGCCAGCGAACCCCGGGCCGGCCCCGGCGCTGAGCGGCTACAAGGCGGTGGCACCGCGCACCGAACGCGCCGCTGCCGATGAAACCACCTTGCGCGTCGGCGACTGGCTTGGCATGGCGCCGCTGCCAGTGACCGAGTCGTTCCATGCGCAGGACCTGCTGGATATCCGCGAAACCGATCCGCTCTACCGCAACGAGAAGATCGTTCACACCGGCACGATCCTGCGCTGCTGCAACTGGGTGCTGACCCACAACGTCATCCTGCCCGCCTGGATTCACATGGGCAGCTCGGTTCGCAACCTCGGGCTTGCCCATGTCGGCGACACGCTGACGGTGCGGGCCCGGATCACCAAAAACTACGAGCACAAGGGCCACAAATGGGTGGAACTGGACTGCATGGTCGTCGCCAATGAGGCTACCCCGGTGATCCAGGCGACCCACATCGCGATCTATCGTCCCAGGCAGCTTGCCGAGGCTGCTTAAGATTTAAGCGCGGCCGTTTCGCATCTCTGGCCATCATTCGCCTGTCATTTGGCCCTCGCGGGCGCGTGATCGTGTGCCTAAATAATAGCCAATCAGCCTTTTCCGCGCGCTTCGATAGCCGCTATTCGTGGCACGGTTCTTGATTTGGCATCTCCCAACACGGGGGAATTTCTCATGCAACATATCGAACCGGGCGACGTCGCCTGGGTGCTGGTCAGTACTATTCTGGTCCTGCTGATGACCATACCGGGACTGGCCTTGTTCTATGCCGGGATGGTTCGGAAGAAGAACGTCCTGGCCATCATGATGCAGTCGTTCATGCTCTGCGCGGCGATGACTGTCGTTTGGGTCGTCGCAGGGTATTCCCTGGCGTTTACCAACGGCAATGCCTGGATCGGCGATTTCTCCCGCCTGTTCCTGAACGGTCTGGCCGACAACTGGGACAAGCCGTTTACCCTGGGCGCCGGCACCGCCAACGCCCAGCCCACGACCATCCCCGAGAGCGTGTTTCTGATGTACCAAATGGCCTTCGCCATTATCACCCCCGCGGTGGTCACCGGAAGCTGCGCCGACCGGATGAAGTTCTCCGCGATGCTGGTCTTCTTCACGCTGTGGTCGCTGCTGGTTTACGCCCCGCTGGCACATTGGGTGTGGGCCCCGACTGGCTGGCTCGCGACCATGGGGCTCGCGGACTTCGCCGGCGGGACGGTGGTGGAGATCGACTGCGGCGTGTCCGGCCTGATGTGCGCGCTGATGCTGGGGAAGCGCCTGGGCTACGGGCAAGAGAATATGGCGCCTTGGAACCTGAGCTATGCCGTGATCGGCGCCTCGCTGCTGTGGATCGGCTGGATGGGCTTCAATTCCGGCGGAGCGCTGGCGGCGAATGGCCGGGCGGGCATGGCGGTGCTGGTGACGCAGATCGCCGCGGCGGGGGCGACCCTGACCTGGACGTTCGCGGAGTGGTTCCTGCGCGGCAAGCCCTCGGTGCTCGGCGCGATCTCCGGCGCGGTGGCCGGGCTTGTGGCGATTACCCCGGCGGCCGGTTTCGTACTGCCGGGGCCGGCGCTGGCGATCGGTCTGGTGGCAGGCGCGGTGTGCTTCTGGACGGCGACCACGATGAAGGCGGCGCTTGGTTATGACGACAGCCTGGACGCGTTCGGCGTACACGGCATCGGCGGCATCCTCGGCACGCTTGCCACCGGCTGGTTCGCATTCGGCCCGTTGTCCGCCACGAAGGATGCGCCGGCCGGCGCCTATTTCGGTGGATTGTCGTTACTGGCGGTTCAGGCCGTGGGCGTGGCAGCCACGATCGTTTACTGCGCGGCCGCCAGTTGGGTGCTGCTGAAGATCACCGACATGGCGGTGGGCTTGCGGGTCAGCAGGGAGGAGGAGCGGGAAGGGCTGGATATCGTCCTGCACGGCGAGCAGGTGTTCTGAACGGGGAAAGCAAGCTGCTCTACCCAAGGTCGGTCTGCCCGAAATCGCCGTCCTGGCAGATTAGTTTGGCTTGATACGATCTGGCGCAGGCAGAGGCGAAACAATCGCCCGGGTTGAGTGCGGTCGGATGACGCCCCGCGGCTGATCCCGTTGCCGCTGCATCCGATTCGGCAAGTATTGATCGGTCCCGGTGGCTCGACGGATTCTGCCCGGTTAACAAGCGGAAGTCCGTCTTCCCTGCCGGGCCCGGTTCATAGTCGTTTCAGGTCCCGGTAGAAATTTTTATGCGATCCAAGAGCCAGAAACTCGATGGTCCCGTCATCGCTCTGCGTGCATGCAAGCAGGTAAAGCTGGTTGCTCAACCGGAACTTGACGACACGCACGCCGGTTAAATCGTACAATTTCGCGTCGCCAGTGACGGGGTCGCCAGAGATGGCCCGAACGGCGCAATCGAGCTCGGCTTTCTGAGTGGAACGGAGCGCTTTCGCCGCACGGCGAAGGTGAGCGTAACGACGAGCCGCATTGCCCGCAGTGATATTCTTCCACCGCCGATTCCTGCCCCGCAACGAGAATGTCGCGGATCTTCACGAATGCCTGGTCTGGATCATCTTCGGTGACTTTGCCGATCCAGGACCAGTATTCGATCTGCTTGGGGGCGGATCGAACGCCAACGGCGCCACCTAACCCGCCTCCGCTCGCGCCAGCCGCAGAAAGCTGATCGCGCACGCAAACCCCGAGAACGCGGCCCCCACGGCCAGCGCGATCCAGACGCCGTCGGGAATGTCCCCGCGATCCAGCGCGAAAATCACCGACACCGCCACGCCGCCGATCGTTTGGCCGGTCAACCGAGCGGTGGACAGCACCCCGCTGGCTACCCCGCTGCGCGAGCGTGGCGCCGCCGAAATCAGCGCTCGGTTGTTCGGCGACTGAAAGAACCCGAACCCGATGCCGCAGACCATCGCGCGCCACACCACGTCGATGACCGGCGGGTCCGGCGGCAAGGGCAACATCAGCAGCAACCCAGCGGTCAATACCGCCAACCCCAGCCCGCCCAGCAGCCCGGCCGGATACCGATCCGACAGCCGCCCGGCGATCGGGGCCACGATCACCACCACCGCCGGCCAGGGGGTGATCAACAATCCGATCCGCGATTGCGACATGCCCCCGGCAATCGCGAAGTAGAACGGCAACGCCAGGAACGCGATCGTTTGCGCGCTGTAGGAGCAGACCGACGTTGCCACCGACAGCGCAAACACCGGCTTGCGGAACAGATCGACTGGCAGCATCGGCGCCGTCATCCGGTTCTGCCGCCGGATGAACACCACCCCGGCCACCGTGCCGCCCAGCAATTCCGCCGCCACCCAAATCGCATGGCCCGGGCCGATGCCATTCAGCCCGATCAGCAGCAGCCCGAAGGTGGCCGCGTTCAACGCCGCACTGGTCAGGTCGAACGCATGCCCCGATTTGGGCGTGTCGGGCAGGGATCGCAGGGCCAGCCAGGCCGCCAGCATCCCGAATGGAATGTTCACCAGGAACAGCCAGTGCCACGATGCCACCGCCAGGATCGCGGCGGCGATCGTCGGTCCGGCCGCCGAACACGTCGCCACCACCAGCGCGATCGTGCCGATCCCGCGCCCCAGCGATGCGCGGGGGAAGATGAACCGCACCAAAGCGGTGTTCACGCTCATGATTCCAGCCGAACCAAGGCCTTGCAGCACCCGGGCAGCGACCAGCACGGGCAGCGAGTCCGCCAGCCCGCATGCCAGCGACGCCAGGGTGAACACCACCAGCCCGCCATTATAGATGCGCCGGTAGCCGACGATGTCGCCCAGTGCCGCCAGTGGCAGCAGCGCCACCGTCACCGCCAACTGATACGCGTTCACCACCCAGATCGATTCAGCCGGCGAGGCATGCAGCTCCCGCGCCATCGACGGCAGCGCGATGTTGGCGATCACCGACGCCAGCACCGACACCGCCAGGGCGATCGCGATGGTGGTCAGGGCCGCGCGGCGTTCGCGGGGCGGCAGGCCGTCGGGCTCTTCGGCTCGTATCGGGTTCGTCATCGCCGCAACTTGACCGAGACCGGCTTCCCCAACAAGGTGCGCCGCATCATGAGCAAACCTGTCGTTGAATACCGCGATGTTGTCCGGCCCGAGTGGATCGACTCCAACGGACACATGAATCTGGCTTATTACGTAGTCGTTTTCGATTACGCGACCGACGCGCTGTACACCGCGCTGGGCATCGGCGATGCGTATCGGGAGGTCTCGGGGAACTCCTGCTTCACCGCTGAAACCCACACGCTGTACGAACGCGAGGTGCATCTGGGCGATCGGCTGACGGTACGCACCTGGCTGCTGGGGGCCGACACCAAGCGGGTTCACTACTTCCACGAGATGTTCCACGCCGACAGCGGCGAGCGGTCGGCCGTGCAGGAACTGATGGCGTTGCATATCGACATGGGCATCCGCCGTGTGGCACCGTTCCCGCCAGACCAACAGGCCGCGCTGCAAGACGCCGTGAAGACCTATAAGCCGGTGGAACCGCCGAAAGGGGCAGGGCGCCGGATCGGGCTGCCGGCCAAATAACAGGGAGAAGAAGCCATGAAGCTGATGTGGTTCCATCTGATGCCCTACACCGAACTGCCCGAGAATTTCCGGGGTAAGCATCCGTCGGTCTGGGTGGATATCCACTCCTCGTTGTTCGACCCCAAACGCGCCCACCTGATGTACAACGACTTCATGGACGAGCTTGAATACGCCGCCGAGGTCGGGTTCGACGCGGTTTGCGTAAACGAGCATCACTCCAACGGCTACGGCCTGATGCCTTCACCCAACCTCATCGCATCCGCCCTCGCTCGGCGGACCACCGACACCGCCTTGTGCGTGATGGGAAACTCCCTGGCGCTGTACAACCCGCCGACCCGGGTTGCCGAGGAATTCGCGATGATCGACTGCATCTCCGGTGGCCGGCTGATCGCGGGCTTTCCGGTCGGCTCGCCGATGGACACCTGTTTCGCCTATGGTCAGAACCCGTCGATGCTGCGGGAGCGGTATCTGGAGGCGCACGACCTGATCGTGCGCGCCTGGACCGACAAGGATACGTTCGCGTTCAACGGGCGATACAACCAGCAGCGCTACGTCAACATCTGGCCGCGCCCTGTGCAGGATGCGCCGCATCCGCCGATCTGGGTGCCGGGCGGCGGATCGGTGGAAACGTGGCACTGGTGTGCCGAGATGGACTATGTTTACTGCTACCTGTCCTATTACGGCTACAAGATCGGCCAGGCCACGATGAACGGTTTCTGGGACGAAATGGCGCGCCTGGGCAAGGACCGGAACCCGTATCGCGCCGGATTCCTGCAGTTCGTCGGCGTCGGGGAAAGCCGCCAGCACGCGATGGACCTGTATGGGCAGGCCGCCGAATACTTCTACGGCAACTGCCTGCATATCGACCCGCGCTTCGCCGCGCCTCCCGGCTATTCCACCGAGGCGACGCAGCGCAAGGGCCTGCAAAGCCAGGTTTCCAAAGCCGCCGAGTATGGAAGCAAGTTCAATACACTGGCCCGCGAAATGGACGCGATCGTGGACAATGGCTACGTCATCGTCGGCTCCCCGGACGAAGTCGCCGAACAACTGCGGGAGGTCGCGGTGAACCTGAACGTCGGCAACCTGATGATGCTGTTGCAGTTCGGCAACATGAACAAGGACCTGTGCCGCTACAACACCCGCATGTTCGCGGAGCATGTGAGGCCGAAGCTGGAGCCGCTGTTCAGCGAGTGGGAACATCGCTGGTGGCCGAAGCCGATGGCCACCGCCGGCCGAGCGGCGGTTCCGGCGTATATGGCGGCCGAATAGATGGACATCGCCGTTTCCCTGCCGCTGCGCCCCCCGGTGCCGACGGTGCCGGAGGCTCCGCTGGGGGCCGCCGCGTTCCTGCGCGCGATCCGCACCAATGCGCTGACGATGTGGCCGAAGGCGGCGTACCGCGAGGATTTCACCACCCGCAAGCTGTTCGGCCAAACCAACGTCCTGCTGAACACGCCCGAAGCCATTCACCACGTTCTGGTGGCCAATCCCGGCAATTTCCGCCGCTCCCCGGCGTCGATCCGCATCCTGCGCCCGATCACCGGGGAGGGGCTGCTGCTCAGCGAGGGCGATACCTGGAAGCTGCAACGCCGCACCGTCGCCCCCGCGCTGGGGCCGAGGGTCATGCCGATGCTGGCCCGCCACATCGTCGCCAGCACGGACAAGGCAATCGACAGCCTGCGCGCGGCCGCCGGTACGCCCATCGACCTGTTGAGCACGATGCAGAATCTGGCGCTGGATATCGCCGGGCGGTCGATGTTCTCGCTGTCCATGGACCGTTTCGGCGCCCCGATGCGGTCGATGCTGTACGAGTATGGCGACAAGTATTCGAAGCCGTATCTGCTGGACGTATTGCTGCCGCCGTCGATCCCCGCACCCCGCGATATCGGGCGGGCCTGGTTCAAACGGCGCTGGATGAAGCTGATCGAAACGATCCTGGCCACCCGCCTGGCCGAACCGCCGCCAGAGGCGCCCCGCGATCTGTTCGATCTGCTGCGCGCGGCGCGGGACCCGGAAACCGGCGCCGGGTTCTCCCCGGTTCAGCTTCGCGATCAGGTTGCCACGCTGATCCTGGCGGGACACGAAACCACCGCCGCGACGCTGTTCTGGGCGCTGATCATGCTGGCCGAAGCCAGCGAGGAACAGGAATGGCTGGCAGAGGAAGCCGCCACTGTCCCGATCGACCCGGAAAACGGGTACGCCGCCATGGCCAGCCTGATCCGCACCCGCGCGGTGGTGAACGAAACGCTGCGGCTGTTTCCGGCGGCGTTCACCCTGGTTCGTGAAACCATCGCGCAAGACCGGGCCGGCGCGGTCGATCTGCCGCCGCGCTCGATCGTGATGATCGCGCCGTGGGTGTTGCATCGTCACCACGCGCACTGGCAGGACCCCGAGGTGTTCAAGCCGGCCCGCTTCATGCCCGACCAGCCGGCCCCTGCGCGCTTCGCCTTCATGCCGTTCGGCGCGGGCCCGCGGATTTGCGTCGGCGCCCAGTTCGCCACGGCCGAGGCGATGCTGGTTCTGGCCGCCATCGTCGGGCGGTTTCGCGTGACCCGCACCGACTCCAGGCCGGTGATTCCGATCGGTATCGTCACGACCCAGCCGGACCACGCGGCCAATGTCGTGCTGACCAAGCGGTAGCGGGGCTGACGATGAAGGGGCCGCTGCGAAATAAACGGTTCGCATGACGGTCTCCGACGACCGTGCGTCCGTCGAAGCGGTTTCTCCGCCACTGCTCTAAGCTGCTGATTCGCGGGCGCGAACCAGCGCGGGCAGCAGATCCTCCACCACCAGACCGCGTCCCGCGATCTCCGCCGCCCGGCCATGCAGCCATGCACCCGCCGCCGCCGCCTCCCGGGGTGACATGCCCTGTGCGAGCAGGCCGGCGATAATGCCAGCCAGCACATCGCCCGCGCCGGCGGTCGCCAGCCAGGGCGGGGCGGACAGGTTGATCGCCGCCCAGCCATCCGGTGCTGCAACGATGGTGTCGGCCCCCTTCAGCAGGACAACCGACCCGGTTCGGGCAGCGGCCGCGCGCGCGGCGGACAGCCGATCCGTCGCCGGGGCGTCGAACACCCGGGCGAATTCCCCGGCGTGCGGTGTCAGCACGGCCGCACCCCGCAGAGCGTCGGGTTGGCCCGCGAAGGCGGAAAACACATCGGCATCGCCGACGACAATGCGGTTGGCCGCGATCAGGGCAGGAAAGATCGTTCGGGCGTCGTCGGGCCCCAGACCGGGGCCGCAAACCCAGACCTTGCGCCGGCCGTCCTGAAGCAGTGCCGCGATGGTGGCCTCGCTGACCAGCAGCCCGGGTTCGCCGGAACGATAGGTCTCGGCCGCACCCCGGGCGGCGATGGTGACCATGCCGGCACCGGCCCTGCGCGCGGCCTCGGCGGCCAGGCGGGCAGCGCCGGTCATTTCGCCACCGCCGACGACGGTAACATGGCCGCGCGTGTACTTATGCGATTCGGCGGTCAGGCCAGGCAGCCGCCACAGGGTCGGCAGGTTGGCGAATGTGTCTGGCCGCACCTCATTCAGCACCGTGTCGGGGATGCCGATATCGGCCAGTTCGATGCGTCCGCACAGCTCGCGCCCGGGCAGCAGCAGATGCCCCGGTTTCAGGCGGAAGAAGGTCACGGTCAGTTCGGCGGCGGGGGCATACCCGGGCGTTAGCCCGGTGGCGCCGTCCAGGCCCGAGGGAACGTCCACCGCAACCACCCGCTTGGCCGCTTTCAGGGTCTCCGCCGCCAAACCGCCGACGGGGCGGGTCAGGCCGGCACCGAACACCGCATCCACCACGATATCGGACCGCGCGGCTTCGTCCGGCGTAAACGGGACATTGGGGCCGGTCCACTGGCTGGCGGCGCGGGCCGCATCCGATCCCGCCCGAGGCGGCGCCAGGGCGGCGAGGCGCACGGACCAGCCATCTTGCGCGAGCAACCGAGCGGCGACATAGCCATCGCCGCCGTTGTTGCCCGGGCCGGCCAGCACCAGCACCCGGCACCGTTTCACATACCGCCCCATCGCCCGAACCACCGCTCGTCCGGCTGCTTCCATCAACTCCGGACCCGGATGACCGAACCGCATCGCGGCCTGGTCCGCCCGGGCCATTTCCGCCGGGGTCAGCAAGCCGGCGCGGCCGCGCAGGCGGCCAATCAGGCCGGGGTCGAAGACTGACGGGCGTTTCGGTGCGGCGGGCATTGTGCGATCCTTCCGGTGGCACGGTCGTCGGGTGCCGTCGATACCATGGTAGGATGGATGCCGTGCGCGACGCTGACAAACTGACATCGTACCTGCTGGAACTGCTGTTTCCGGTTGGGCCGGTATCGGCTCGGCGCATGTTCGGCGGTGTCGGGCTGTTCCA
>JAJZEV010000207.1 GCA_021805665.1 Pseudomonadota bacterium | reverse complement strand
GCAGCCCATCGCGCCGATACTTCATCCGCGTGATTTCAGTCCAGGCCATAATGTGTCTCCTCGTTGTCTTCGCAAACACGAGAGAATCGTAGCCGCTGAAGTCACGCAACAATTTTCGCTATCCAACCGCGCCGTCCGGCCGGCGCCCCCAACGGAGTGAGTAAGCTGAGGAGTCCGTTCCGGTTCCATTCCGGGTCAGCCTCTAAGAACAAAATACGGTGCGGCGAACTCCTCCGGCCAGAAGCCGGTCCTCTGGCCGGTGTCGCCCAGCCGATCGTGCGACGTAAGCACCATTAGAACCTTCATGAAACCTCCTGGCGGGCCATCGGCCCAATTGCTGGCATTGCGGAGATGGGAACGCATAGATGGGTTTCATGCGATTGCCCGCATTCATCAAGCCGAGCGGCCGGGGATCGGAAGATCGCCTGGCGAACACAGACCGGATACGTTTCCGGTCAACGCCTTAATGCAAGGTGGCCATGGCCGCTGCGGGGCGCGGTGGAAAATAATCCTGACAGCGATCCTATATCGGAGCGCGCGCTATAGCACCAGGGGGAAGACAGTCGGCCAGACTGTTCCGATCGAGCGTTTCATAGAAACTGTCCCGCGACTGATCCAGCATCCAGCGCAGCCGGCACCCCGGCAGTAGCGTACAGCGGCACCCTTCTGGCCGGAAGCACTCTACCAGCGATTGCTCCGCCTCTAATTTCCGGACAACCGAGCCCAGACGGATATCGCTGGGCGGTAACGCCAGCAGCACGCCGCCCGCGGCGCCGCGAATGGTGCGCGTCACGCCGATCCGTGTGAGATCCTGGACAATTTTGTGCAGGTGATGACGTGACAACCCGCCAAGCGCATCGGCAAGTGCTTCGACACTAAGATGATGACCCTCCGGCTCGTTCGCCAGCAGCATCAGCACGCGCAGCGCGATATCGGTAGATGCAAGCAGGCGCACCGGTGGCCTCCGTTAAATGGGTATTGACGATACCACATTATCGGGCGCATGTAACTGATATTGCCAATACCAATTTTTTGGCGATCGCCGAAGCCCGCCGCGCCCCGCGGGCACTTTAGCCCGCCAAGAGCGGGTCCGAAGGTTGCCATCATGAGCACCACGACTAACTTCGGAACGAATTTCGCCGGCCGCACACTGGCGGACATCGCCATCACCCTGCCGGGCGCCACCGCCATCTTTCGCCGCAACAAGCTTGACTTCTGCTGTGGCGGCCGCGTCTCGCTGGCGGATGCCGCTGTTGCGAAGGGATTGCCGTTAACCGAATTGGAAGCCGACCTGCGGTCTGTGGCCGACCTGTCGCTGCCAGCCGAACGCCCCGAGGCGACCGATGATCTGATCGCGATGATCGAAAGCCGCTATCATGCGGTTCATCGCCGCGAGCTTCCGGAACTCACCCGCCTGGCGCGGCGGGTAGAGGCCGTCCACAAGGCCAATCAAGCAGTCCCAAATGGCCTGGCTGATTTGCTGGAAACCATGAACGCTGAACTCGACGAGCATATGCAGAAGGAGGAACAGGTTCTGTTCCCGCTGATGCGCCGGGGCGGCCATCCGATGATCGGGCAGCCCATTCGCATGATGCTCGCCGAACATGACGACCATGGCGTCCATCTGCGTGAACTGGAACGGCTTACAAACGACTTCCTGCTGCCCCGGGATGCCTGTTCCACCTGGCGGGCGCTATATCTGGGCGCGCAGAAGTTTGCCGATGACCTGATGGAGCACATTCACACCGAAAACAATGTGCTCTTTCCGCGTTTCACGAACTGACGCATCCGCGGAGGTAGGTGTCAGTGAGCGGCTTTGCTATTGCGCGCGTACTCCATGTTCTCGCCGTCGTTCTTTGGATCGGCGGCGTCGGCATGGTCACGACCATTCTGTTGCCCGCCATCCGAAAGTCATACCCAGTTGCCCAGCGCTTTGCGATGTTCCATACGCTGGAGGCCAGATTCGCCCGCCAGGCCCGACTTACCACCGCGATCGCTGGTTTGACGGGCCTCTACATGACGTGGCGGCTGGACGCCTGGGACCGATTCCGGTCGGCGGACTTCTGGTGGATGCACGCCATGGTACTGACTTGGGTCCTGTTCACGGCGATGCTTTTCGTTATCGAACCGATGTTTCTGGAACGGTTGCTTGCGCGTCGGGCCGCGTCAGCACCCGAAGCCACCTACCGCCTCGTCGAATGGCTGCACCGCCTACTGCTCGTTGTTAGCCTGCTGACCGTTGCCGGCGCGGTGGCGGGCAGTATCGGTGACAACCTGTTCAGTTGGTAAGGGTCGAAAATCCTCCAACCGAACGAAAAAGCCTACTTCCGTAAAAGGACCGAATATGCTGAATCCTTTGTCTGATAAAACCATCGCGATCGTGAAAGCCACCGTTCCTGCGTAGGAAGCGCATGGCTTGACCATCACCCGCCGTATGTATGAGCGGATGTTCAAGAACGAAGAAATCCGCGAGCTGTTTAACCAATCGCACCACGGCGAAGCAGGGTCGCAGCTGAAGGCCCTCGCCGACGCCGGACTCGCCTACGCGCGCAACATCGAAAATCTCAGTGTCCGTCCCGGAACTGATTGAGTCGTTAGACTCGATTAGCGGAGGGGGCTTGAACCCGTTGAATCTCTTGTGATTCGCTGTTTTGCGAACGATTCGCGAGGTACCCGATGTGGACGGAAGAGAACCGGCAGCGCTACACTTGGGATAGGCTGTGCTACCCAAGCGACCTGACGGACGACGAGTGGTCGGTGCTGGAACCGCCGATCCCGCCCGCCAAGCGCGGTGGTCGTAAGCGGACGGTCGAGATGCGCGAAGTGGTCAACGGCGCCATGTATGTGCTGAGTACCGGCTGCCAGTGGCGCGCGGTGCCCAAGGACCTGCCGCCAAAAAGCACGGTGCATGGCTATCTCAAGC
>JAJZEV010000342.1 GCA_021805665.1 Pseudomonadota bacterium | reverse complement strand
AATGGCAAGCTCCTCGCCACGCGCCGGCCCGAGTTTGCGGATCACCAGCGAGCCCGTGGCCATGGCCCGATCCAGCAGAAGCGTCCCTGTCGCCGCCCGGCGGGCATCCCCAAAATAGCCGAGCGCGCCGCTGTGTTCCGTCATGATAACCCGCCATGTTCGACAGGATCAGGGAATCAACGAATGCGCCGTGCCGCAAGTTAAATGTGAGAATGCCGTAGGTGACCGCGGGCCATGTCAGCAAGCGCTCATGCCGACGCCCTTGGTAGGCGTTTCAATAACAGCAGAGAGGAAGCCAATTCATGCGCCTGGCCGGGCACGAGGATAAAGTCGACGAGCCGACCGGCGGCGTCACACACGCCGACGATCTTGCTGCTGAAACCGCCGCGCGAACGCCCCAAAGCCTGATTGTCACCGACGGAGCTGCGATTGAATCGCAGAGTCAGCGTGTCGGTTTGCTGGGACGCGCTCCGGCGGCCTTCTGGTGCGCCCGTGCGACGGTGCCGTCGATGCAGGCGAAGGCCAGTTTCGGTTCTCCCTCGGCCACCACATGAGCCATGATCTTGTCCCATACACCGGTCACCTCCCAGCGGCGAAAGCGCAGGTAGGCATGGTGCCGATCACCGAGTTCCGCCGGGATAGAACGCCATTTGGCGCCGTTGTCGAGCCGCCAGATGATGGCCTCGATCGTGCGCCGGTCCTCCTTTCGTGGGCGCGCTCGGTGCAGCTTGACCGCAGCGATCGCAGCTTCGAACTTGGCCCACTGGACATCGGTCAGCATTTGCATGATGTATCCCCGGTTATGCCCGCACAAAACCCGGATTGCAGGTGATTCGACAAGTGCTGAATTGCGAACGGGCCCTAGCCAACCGCGCGCGCTTCCGGCAGGCTACAAGTCGGAAATGTCATAAGTGGATCAATGTACCTATCGTTCGATCTGTTAAGTAACGCCCTGGTGTCCGGGCTGCTTTTGGGCGGTTTTTACGCGGCGGTGACGATCGGTGTGTCGATCTCTTTCGGTATGCTGGATATCGTGAACATCGCGCATCCGGCGTTCATTATCCTGGGCTCCTATACAGCCTATATCGCGAACAGCGTGTTCGGGCTCGATCCGATCCTTAGCAGCGTCGTTCTCATGCCGGTCTTCTATCTGCTGGGTGTCGCGATATATCACATCTACGATATGTCGTTCGAACGGCGGGGGGACACCTCCATCCGGGGGCTAGCTTTCTTCTTCGGCGTGCTGTTCATTACCGAGGTCGCGCTGGTCCTTGTATTCGGCGTCGATTATCGTCTCGTGGACGCGTCCTATGACGGCCCCAGCCTTCATTTAGGCTCGGTCGATCTGCCTTTGCGGCTGCTGGTGCCGTTCCTGGTGTCGATGGCTCTGGTCGGCACGCTGCAAATTTACATCTCCCGCACCTTCATCGGCCGAGCGATCCATGCCGTGGCACAGGATCCGTCGGCGTTGCGGCTGATGGCCGCGGACCCACATCGGATCAAACGGATCGCATTCGGGCTGTCGATCGCCAGCGCCTCGGTGGCCGGTGCGATCCTGATCGTCATTCAACCGGTCGAGCCGTCGATCGCACGCGACTACATCGGCCGGATCTTCGCGATCTGCGTGATGGGGGGCCTGGGCAGCTTCGGTGGCACTGTCGTTGCAGCAATAATCCTGGGTGTCATGGAGAGCCTGACCTCGACGTTCTACGGACCGTCCTGGTCGCCGGCCGTGGCGTTCGGATTTCTGTTGCTCACGTTAGCGGTTCGGCCCGCCGGCCTGTTTGGACGCCGCTGATGAACGGAAATGTCCGCTTCGTGCTGATCTCGCTGCTGACCGCGGCAGCGACGTTCGGCGTCGCGCTGCTGATCGGAAACGCCTATGTGTTCTTCGCCGGGTATGTGGTGCTGCAATACATCGTCCTGGCAACGGCCTGGAACATTCTGGGCGGGTTCACCGGCTATGTGAATTTCGGCACCGCCGCGTTCTTCGCACTGGGTGCCTACACAACCGTAGTGCTTCATAAGACCGTGCCGATGCTGCCGCTGCCGGCGATGATGGTTGTTGGCGGGGCGATCTCGGCCCTGGTCGGCCTGGGCATTGGCTACCTGACGCTCCGACTCAGGGGCACCTTTTTCTCCATCGCCACACTCGCGATGGCGGTTGTCGCGCAGACCCTGATCACCAACTGGAACTTCGTCGGCGGCTCACGCGGCGCCTACATCATCCGCCCGTCCACCTCGCCGATCTTCACGGGCGATTATATTCAATACCTGTTCGCCACGATGCTTTTGCTGTCGGTCCTGTCCGTGTCCATTGCCCGGTCGATTCAGCACTCCAAACTTGGATACGGGTTTGCCGCCATTCGTGACGATGAGGTTGCCGCCGAGGCGACCGGCGTGCCGACCCTGAAGCTGAGGCTGATCGCAACCGCATTGTCGGGCGGGCTGATGGGGATGGCGGGCGCGCCGCTGCCGTACTACGTGACATATCTGGACCCGGCATCGGGCTTCAGCCTCAGCTATGCGGTTAACACGATCGCGATGCCGCTGATTGGCGGCACCGCGACCTGGGTGGGGCCGGTGATCGGCGCGGTCCTGCTGGGTACGTTACAACAGGTGGCGACCGTGACGATCTCCTCGGCACTGTCGCTGTTGCTGGTGGGGGTACTGCTGGTAGGCTTCGTCATCGCCGCGCCAAAGGGCATCGTGGGCTGGTTCAAACGATAGGCGTCGACCTCTCGCAGCCAGCACCATCCTTTAAAACCTACGGGATTCTCACATTTGTCTCGGCCTTTATGTTGGCCGCGATTATGAACCCTGCGACCATTGTCTCGAGTTGTACCCACCCGGCCCTCATGGTCTTCGGTCCGGGTGGTTTATAATAGCAGTTCCACCCGCCCAGCCTTGCAACGATCCAGGCCA
>JAJZEV010000306.1 GCA_021805665.1 Pseudomonadota bacterium | reverse complement strand
GCGGGAGCGCCAGCAGGAACGCCAGGGCGGGTTGTAGCAGCGGCCTGCCCGGCAGCCTGTGCAACGGACCAATACCCGGACGGGCCTTGCCGCGCCCCCACCAGCCTGCCAAACCGCCGCCGCAATCTCATCGAGAGCGTCATGCCCCACATCAGCTACCATCGCTCCCATCGCTCGGGGTGGCTCCGCGCCGCGGTCCTGGGCGCAAATGACGGTATTCTCTCGACCAGCAGCCTGCTGATAGGCGTCGCGTCCTCGAACGCCGATCACGCCAGCATCCTGATCGCCGGCATCGCCGGCCTGGTCGCCGGCTCAATGGGCATGGCTGCCGGCGAATATGTCTCGGTCAGTTCCCAGGCCGACACCGAAAACGCCGATCTGGAGCTGGAGCGGAAAGGACTGGAGACCAACCTGGATTACGAGTACGCCGAACTGACCGCGATTTACGTAGAGCGTGGACTGGAGCCCGGATTGGCGCGGGAGGTCGCGAAGCAACTCATGGCCCGCGACGCCTTGGGCGCCCATGCCAGGGACGAAATCGGCATCAGCGACACCCAGTCCGCCCGGCCGTTGCAAGCAGCCCTGGCCTCTGGCGTCAGCTTCACCATCGGCGCCTTGTTACCGCTGGCTGGCGCGGTAGTCGTGACCGGGCCCGGCCTGATCCCGATCATCGCCTCCACCTCCCTGGCCTTCCTGGCCGGGCTCGGTGCATTGGCGGCCCGGGCGGGCGGGGCGAGTTTGATCAAGGGCGCATCCCGGGTGCTGTTCTGGGGCGCCCTGGCCATGGCGGTTACCGCGGGCGTCGGCGCGCTGGTTGGCGGCCCGGTCGCGCCCTAACCGATTTCCACCACCGCCCCGCCACCCCGATCCGAATGGGGGTCCGGCTCCTTGACCGCATAGCCGATGCTGGCGAGGTGCGAATTGACCAGCTTCAGATCGCGCAGCATCGCCAATACCGCGCTGCTGCCGTCCAGCCCGGTCCCGTCCCTGCCGCCCAGCCGGGCCAGATGGTCGCGGGTGGCCGCGCGTTCGGCTTCGTTCACCGCCCGCTTCGCGTCCACCAGTTCGCGCGCTGAACGGCTGTCCTCGGTCATCATCGTGGACAGCGCGAGCTTCAGTTCCCCACTCACCTGGGCGTGAATCCGCAGGATCGCATCCCGATCGGCCTCGATGGCCACACCGTCCTGCTTTGCCGCGGTCCGCGCGATCCGGCGCTCCAGGATGTCGCCGGCATGGCCGAGATTGACCGCGAACTCGATGATATCCGACAGCCGGATCCCGTCGCGTTCGGTCAGGTCGCCGCGGTCCAGGCGCGCCAGATAGGCCTTGACCGCCTCATGCAGTGTGTCGAGTTCGCGGCCCAGGCGCACGGCCTGCTCCGCGACCGCCTTGTCCTGGCGAACCATCGCGGCGGGAACCAGACGCAACAAGGCGTCCACCAGATCGCCCATGCGCAGAATCTCGCGGGCGGCGTTGGAAAGCGCCAGATACGGCGTATCCAGCGCCGCCGGATCCAGGAACAGCGGGCGGATGACGTCCGCCTGAAGCTTCAGCTTCTCCGGGAACATCCGGGTCAGCAATGCGCCCGCGGGGCCCAATGTACCCATACACGCAACCGCCAGCACCACATTGAACCCAAGATGGAAACTGGTGATCGCCGACGCCGGATCGGGGTCCCACCGCCACAGAAACTCCGCCACCGGCCGCGCGAACGGCAAAACCGCGATACAGCCCACCGCCCGGAACAGCAGATTGCCCACGGGCACGCGCCGGTTCGATGGATTGGTCGCATTCGTCTCCAGCACGGGCGGCAAGGCGCCGCCGAGATTGGCACCCAGCACCAACGCAACCGCGGCCATCGGCGTGATGACGTTGCCCGCCGTCAGCCCGGTCAACAGCAGCATGACCGCGACGCTGGAATGGGCCGCGAACGTCAGCCCCGCCGCGAGAAGAACATCGAGAACCGGGTCGCGGGTAAACACCGACAGGATCTGCCCAAGGACCGGCGCGTTGCCAATGGGCTGAATCGTCTCCACCAGGCCATGCAACGCCATCAGCATCAGCCCCAGACCGATGCCGACCCGCCCCAGGTCGCGGAACCGTCCCTTGGGACTGCGCTTGAACATCGCGTATCCCGCGATCAGCAGCAGCGGCGACACCGAAGACACATCGAACGACAGTGCCTTGACGATCAGCGCGGTGCCGACATTGGCCCCCAGCATGACAGCCAGCGCCGGCACCAGCCCGACAGCACCGCGCGCGGCGAACGACGTCACCATCATCGCCGTGGCGGTGCTGCTTTGCAGCAGCATGGTCACGCCGGTTCCAGCCAGCATCGCCACCAGACGGTTGCGTAACGCCCGGCCAAGCACACGGCGCAGGTTGGAGCCGAACGCGCGCTCGACGCCGTTCTGCACCATCCGCATGCCCCAAAGCATGAGGACCACATGCCCCGCCAGCGTCAGGATGACGACGCTACCGATCATCGCACGACCGCCTTTGCTTGCCGGCGCCTGTTAAGCCAACGCGATCTGGATAACCTTCACCGCGACCAGAACCACGGCGGCAACCAGATATAGCCGCAAGATGCCCATCCACAACCGCTTGCTGCGGCTGAGTCGCGCGGGCGGCAGCGTGTCCAGCGGCGGCATGCGCCAACCGGCCCGCGCCGAGCGATCCAGCGGCTCGGCAACGGCGCCGCGTCGGCGGAACAGGCTGAACACGGCAAACCCGCACAGACCCAGCAGCGAACCGCCGCCCAGGATCGCCACGATCGTCGCGCCGGACATGCCGGGGAACAGCGTCGCAGCGGTCAGGATGATCGACAACATCACCAGCGCCCAGATCACCGCACCGGTAAACAGGTTCAGCCACCTGCCGTTGACCCAGGGACCAAGCACGTCCTTGTCGTTGCACAGCAGCAGCAGGAACACCT
>JAJZEV010000112.1 GCA_021805665.1 Pseudomonadota bacterium | reverse complement strand
AAGGTCCGCATCGTCGAAATGTCCCGGTCGCTGTCACGCAAATTGGGCATCAACTGGCAGGCATTGGGCAGCCTGGGGCAGATCGGCGCCCTGCCCGGTCTGATCGGCAACATCAACGGGGCAGCCAACCCGCTCAACGGCGCTGGTATTCCATTCGGCGGCGCGCAGAACTTCAGTGTCGGCGCCAATGCCATTATCGATGCCCTGTCGACTGAAGGAATGGTCCGTACCCTGGCGGAACCGAACCTGACCGTTATCAGCGGTCAGCCCGCCAGCTTCCTGGTGGGCGGCCAGTTCCCGATCCCGGTACCGGGCGGTGCCCTTGGCCAAGTGACCGTGACCTATCAAAATTACGGCGTTTCCCTGGGGTTCCTGCCCACCGTTTACAGCGACGGCCGCATTTCCATCCATGTCGCACCGGAAGTCAGCCAGCTGAGCAGTGCCAACGCGGTGACGATTTCCACCAGCGGGTCGTCCATGGTGGTGCCCTCTCTGACAGTGCGCAAGGCGGAAACCACGGTCGAACTGGGCAGCGGCCAGACCTTCGCCATTGGCGGCCTGCTCCAGGACTCGACCTCCGCCAACCGCAACGGCCTCCCCGGGCTCGGCGATTTGCCCGGCGTCGGTGCGGCTTTCAATGACGACCAGTTCCAACGCAATGAGACCGAGGTCGTGATCCTGGTCACCCCCTATGTCGTCAGGCCGGTCAACGACCCGTCCGCACTGCGGGTCCCCAACCCCGCACCGGTGTCGAGCGACCTCGACCGGCTGCTCTACATGAGAACATCGGTCGGCGCCGGCCGTCCCATCCTGGCACCAACACCCGGCGTCGCTGGATTCATCGTGCAATGAGGTCAAAGATGAATATCCCCCCCATGCTGCCTCTGCTGCTGGCGATATCCGTGCTGTTGACGGCCTGCGACTACAGTACCGATGCGGTTGAGCAGTTGAATGCCATCCCGTTCGGCGGCACTAACGATGTGAACATCGCGGCGATGGTCGCCAACCCGGTTGATCTCGTCCGAGGGCGCGGCGAAGCCTCGGTCAACGGCAAATCCGCCGAACCGCCCATCCAGCGCCTGGACGCCGACCATGCAAAAGCGTTGCTGACTTCCGGCCAGGGTGCCCCCACCGGCGGAGGCGCGACCGGTGGATAATGTCCTCGACTTGCAAGGACTGCCGGAGTCATCGGCGAGCCCACTCCGACACGACAGGCGTCACCTGATCGCGTTCGTCACCGACGCCGATTCCGAAAAAACACTACGGTCGTCGCTATCCGATATGCTGCCGGAGCCGCCCGATATCCGCCGCGGCGGCATCCGCTCGGCCTATAGCGCGATGCAGAAAACAACCTCGCCCAGGATCCTGATCGTGGACATTTCGGGCGAGGAACATGCGCTTAAGGCGCTGGCCGATCTGGCCCATGTCGTGGAACCCGACGTCTGCGTACTGGTGATCGGCGAACTGGACGGCATGGAATTCTACCGCGAGATCACACGCGGCCTGGGGGCGGCCGATTATCTGCCCAAGCCGCTGGCCCGCGACCAGGTGGTCCGACATTTCGGCAGTTTCGTTCTGGGCCGTTCGCCATTGGTATCGACCGCGATGGGCGGACGCGTGGTCGCGGTCACCGGGGTTCGCGGCGGCTGCGGCGCCAGCACGATCGCCACCAATCTGGCCTGGCATTTCGGCGTTACGTTGCGCCATCATACGGTTCTCGTCGATCCGGACCTGTATCGCGGCAATGCCGCCTATCTGCTGAATGTGCATCCCGGGGAAGGCCTGCACGCGGCCCTGGAAGCGCCGGAGCGTATCGATACCCTGATGGCGGAGCGCGCGGCACAGCCGGCAGCGGATCGGTTACATGTGCTGGCCGGCGAATCGCCGCTGAATGCCCAGCCGGCATTCGCGCCCGGCGCGGCCGACGCGCTGATCGACGCACTTAGAAAGCGCTATAATTTCATCATCCTCGACGTGCCATTCGCGCCCATCCCCCTGTACCGCGACCTTCTGGCCAAGGCCCATCAGCGCATTCTGGTGATGGAACCCAGTCTGGTCAGCCTGCGGGATGTGCTGCGAATGAACCTCAATCCCCAGACCCAAGGGCAGGGACAGCTTCCGCTGCTGCTGCTGAACCGCCTCGGCCTGCCAGGCGGCTTGACTCGCCGCCAGGTCGAAGATGGCCTGAAGCGGAAGCTGGATATGGTCATCCCCGATCTGCCCCGCCAGTTGCGGTCGGCCGCAAACCTGGGGGAACCGGCAATCGTCAATACCGGGGCCTTTCGCAAGGTTATCTCGGAACTGGCCCGGTCGGTGGCCGGTGCCGGCTTGCTGGATACCCTGGCCAGTTCAGCTCTGCCTGAACCGGTCAACAAGCGCCCTGGCTGGTTTAGTTTCGGACGCAATAAATGAGCACGACAATGCAGCCGCAATTCGGCCGGCGAACATACGAAAATCCAGCCGTTGCCGGGGTCAAGCCTCCTGTCAGCGAAATCGATGCCGCCCCGCCGGCGGCACCGCCTGCCCAGGCGATCAACGAAATACGCACGCTCTGCCTCAGCCGTCTGGAACCCGGCGCGGTCGCGGGCATGTCGCCCGAACGGCTGTCGGGAGACATGGAGCGGCTGATCTCCGAAATCGCCACCCAGAACCGTATCCAGTTGAACGCCCGCGAACAGCGCGGTCTGGCGACCGAGCTGGTGCATGACATCATAGGGCTGGGTCCGCTGGAACCGCTGCTGGCAGACGAAACGATCAGCGACATCATGGTGAACGGCCCGGACCGGGTTTTCGTCGAACGCCGCGGTAAGACCGTGCAATCCACGGTTCGCTTCCGCGATCAGGCGCATCTTTCAGGAATCTGCCAGCGCATCGCCGCCGCCATCGGCCGCCGGATCGATGAATCCAGCCCCATGGTGGACGCCCGCCTGAAGGACGGCTCTCGCG
>JAJZEV010000050.1 GCA_021805665.1 Pseudomonadota bacterium | reverse complement strand
GACATGGAGCGCGCCGGGATCGACATTGTGACCGATGGCGAAATCCGGCGGGAGAGTTATTCCAACCGCTTCGCCCTCGCGTTACAGGGTGTGGATGCGGAAACCCCCGGCGAACTGCGTTCGGCCGGTGGACGTGTGACCAAGGTGCCGCGTGTTGTCGGCCCGATCCGCAGGGTGACGGGGGTGGAAACGCGGGACGCCGTCTTTCTGCGGGAAAACGCGGTCCAATCGACCAAAATCACACTTCCCGGCCCGTTCACCCTGTCGCGGCAGGTGCAGAACGATTTTTACAAGGACGAGGAAGAACTGGCGATGGACTATGCCATCGCGGTGAATCAGGAACTGCATGCACTGAAGGCCACGGGCGTCGATGTGGTCCAACTGGATGAACCTTGGGTCCGTACGGCGCCGGACAAGGCACTGCGTTACGGGATTAAGGCGATCGACCGGGCGCTGGCAGGTATCGAGGGGCCGACGGTTGTGCATGTGTGCTTCGGCTACGCGGCCGTGGTCTCGGAAAAGCCGACCGGCTACGGCTTTCTGGCAGAACTGGGGGATACGGTTGCCCAACAGATTTCGATCGAGGCGGCCCAGCCCCGGCTGGATCTGGGAATCCTGCGGGATTTGGCGGGCAAGACGATCTTACTGGGGGTGCTGGACCTGAATGATCCGTCAGCCGAGTCGGCGCTGACCGTGGCAGGCCGGATCCGCGACGGTTTACGGTTCGTCGCGGCCGACAAGCTGGTGCCAGCGCCCGACTGTGGGATGAAATACCTGCCACGCGCGACCGCTTTCACGAAGCTGAAGGCCTTGGCCGACGGCGCGGCCATCGTCCGGCGGGAACTTGCTGGCTGACGCGCTATCGCGAAATAATGGATTCGGTTGGAGTTTACGCGTGCATCTTTTCCATGCGCCGATTTGGGGCGGTGGATTTTTTGCGC
Source organism: Pseudomonadota bacterium (assembly GCA_021805665.1). Classification (GTDB taxonomy): domain Bacteria; phylum Pseudomonadota; class Alphaproteobacteria; order Acetobacterales; family Acetobacteraceae; genus Rhodopila. Next base: position 44,479 of record JAJZEV010000050.1, on the reverse strand, counting down.
GATATGCCGCTGCCCAATATCCATTTCGGAGTTGAGCCGTCCAGGGCCCGGGGCGCAATGGGTAGAATTTCCCGGCAGCCTTTCTACCCTGGAGGCGATTGTCGGCGCGCCCCACAAAGAGCCTTACCGGGTGACGGGCCTGGAGGGGACCGCCCCACACCCGAGGCGAGAAAGCCGAGCGGCAGTGGCGCCCCGATTCTTGGAGCGGGTGACGGGAATCGAACCCGCACAGCCAGCTTGGAAGGCTGGGACTCTACCATTGAGCTACACCCGCGTTACGTAGGAACCTAACGGCAGCGGCGGCAAAGTGCAATCGTCACGAAAAGCGCGTCTGGCCGAACCATCCGGGTATCGAATCGCTGCGAGGTTCCAGCGTCACGCAGACGACACAATTACTTAACTTTGCGCCGTCGGTCCATGGCGCTAAGGCCCGGGTAGTCGCATCAGGCAGCCGGTCGCCGAAGGGAATGACTACGATGGAAACCCCACGCCGAACACTGGCCGCTATGCTCGTATTGCTGATTGGGCTTCCTGCTTATGGCAAGGATCTGGCCCTGCTCCAGCTTTCGCAGTTTGACGCCCGCACGATCCTGCACAGCCCTCCGGCGAATGACTCGACCCAAACCAAAGCCGAACTGGCCAGGTTGCATGCGATCGAAACCGAGCGGACGCCGGCCGAGTTCGATGCGGCGGTCGCGGCCGCGAAGGACGAAACGGTCTTCCTGTTCAAGCCCGTGTTCGGGGCGGGTTTCACGGCCGACAAGCTGCCGGAAACCGCGGCGTTCTTCGCCCTGGCCGCCAACGATGAGAGCATTTTCGTTAAAATCGCCAAAGATGAATGGAAGCGGCCGCGCCCGGCCGCGATCGATCCAACGCTGCATCCTTGTACACAGAGCAAAAGCTTCTCGTATCCCAGCGGTCACGCCACACGCGGGTACCTGCTCGGTATTATTCTTGGCGCTGTCGTCCCGGACCGGCGGGACGCGATCCTGACGCAAGCCGCCGCTTATGCCCGGGACCGGCTGGTTTGCGGCGTGCATTTTCGCAGCGACATAGAGGCTGGCCGACTGACTGGTTCGGCGCTCGCGGCCGTCATGCTGTCGCAGCCGGAGGTTCGGCAGCGACTGGCTGCCGTTCGGGCTGAACTGGAAGCTGCCGGCTTTACAAAGGCCGAGTGATTTTTCGCGCCGCCCTTTCCGATCTGGCGTGAACGATCGAACGGACCGGAGCGGGATCGATGCATTGTTCGGCGGAAGCCGCTGGCACCGAGATGAATTTCACGTCATATCAATTGACTTGCCGCAAGTCCGGTTTCCGGGCATCACATGTGGAATGACGCGTGCCCTGTTAGGATGAATCCGATCGCGTGGCTCGTGAGCCTGGTTCTGCCCGCGTGTGGCTTTCCCGCGGCGGAGGGCTTGCCGACTCCGCAGCCGATGGACATCGCCCGGATCGTTCGTCCGTCCACCCCGAATACCGCCCTGGCGGCCCCGGCCGCTTTTAACTCACCGCCGGACTTGGTGACCCCGCCCTATGCCGTTCAGGCCGATCGTTTGTTTGCGCTGGTTCAAGAAGTCGCCGCCAGCCAGCCGCGCACTTATCCGGCGGCCAATTATCCCGACCGGCTTCAGGCCGACTACGTCGCCCGAAGCGCGGTGTTCAACTTCCCCGACCTGATCATGGTTCAGGTGGTGCGAACCGGCCCGGACAGCAGCAGTCTGATACTGTATTCGCACAGCGTGTACGGGCATTCCGACCTGGGTGCGAACCGCAAGCGCCTGGAATCCTGGCTCGCGGCCCTGAGCACGAAACTCCCTCCATCCACCGAGAGATAATTCGTTCATGCGCGGTATCCGCCCTTTCCTGAAAGACGCCTGGCGTCTCGCCCGACCCTATTTCATGACATCGGAACAAAGATGGTCGGCCCGCGGCCTGCTGGCGGCGATCGTCCTTATGAACCTAACGCTGGTCGGCCTGAGCGTCGTTCTTAGCTTTTGGCGGCGTGAGTTCTATAACGCGCTACAGGACAAGGACTGGACGGCATTCCTGGAACTGCTGTTCCTGTATCGCCCGACGGCCAGCGGCATCATGCCGGGCTTTTGCGAGGTCGCCGCCGTGCATATCGTGCTGGCGGTTTACTCGGTTTATCTGAACCAGTTGCTGCAAATCCGCTGGCGGGAATGGCTGACAAAGCAGTTTTTGGCGGAATGGCTGGCCGATCGGGCATATTACAATATGGGGCTGACCGCCGATCGCGCGGCGGCGGGCACCGATAACCCCGACCAGCGGGTGGCCGAGGATTTACGCGACTTCTGCCAGATGTCGCTGTCGCTGACATTGGACTTGCTGTCGAATATCGTGTCGCTGTGCAGCTTCATCGGCATTCTGTGGGGCCTGTCCGGTGCGGTCGAGGCGTTCGGTATTCCGATCCCCGGCTATATGGTCTGGGTCGCCCTGGCCTACGCGCTGGTGGGCACCATGCTGACGCACTTCGTCGGCCGTCCGCTGTCCATCCTGAATTTCCGCCAGCAACGCGTCGAAGCCGATTTCCGGTACGCGCTGATGCGTATCCGCGAAAACATGGAAAGCATCGCGTTGTATCGCGGCGAGCAGGAGGAAAGTGTCACCCTGCGGGAGCGTTTCGCCGGGGTGATCGAAAACTGGTACCAGATCATGGTGCGGACCAAGCTGCTGAATTCGTTGGTGAACGGCTACGGCCAGATCGCGGTGATCTTCCCCATAGTCGTCGCGGCGCCACGCTATTTCGCCGGGGCTATGCAGTTGGGCGGCCTGATGCAAACAGTGGGGGCGTTCGGATCGGTCCAGGGCTCGATGTCCTGGTTTGTCGACTCGTATTCCTCGATCGCCCAATGGCGCGCCATCGTCGAGCGGCTTTCCACGTTTCATGCTGCCATCGTGAAGGCGCGCGCCGAGTCACATGGCGGATTCACCGCTTCCGAGAGTCCGCCCGGGGTTGTGCGGCTGACCGACATCACCATGAGCCTGCCAGACGGCACGACACTGCTCGACCATGCCAACCTGACGTTCACCGCGGGCCATTCCGTTGTCATCGCCGGGCGCACCGGATCGGGCAAATCGACCTTGTTCCGTGTCCTGGCGGGTATCTGGCCATTCGGACACGGCGAAGTCGCGGTGCCCCCGCGCTCATTCTTCCTGCCGCAGCGGCCGTACATTCCGTTGGGAACGCTACGCCACGTTATCACCTATCCCAACGCCATGGACGCATTTACCGAGGATCGGATCGCACAGGCCCTGGAGGATGCCGGCCTGCCCCAACTTCGCGACCGGATCGACAGCGACGATAACTGGCCAACCCGCCTGTCGGGGGGCGAACAGCAACGGATTGCCCTGGCCCGCGCGCTGCTGGCCAGACCGGACTGGATTTTCCTCGACGAAGCCACCGCCAGCCTCGATCCCGAAGCCGAGTCGGGGCTTTACGGCATTCTGCGGCAACGCCTGCCTGACACCACGCTGGTCTCGATCGCGCATCGGCCGTCGGTCGCCGGCTTTCATGAGTCCAAACTGATCTTTACCCGGACCAGTTCCGGGCCGGGCAGTTTGGTGCCAGCCGACGCCGAACCGGTCGCGGGCGAGTAACATGCCGCGCATCTGCTTCGCCGATATCGTCGCGGTTCGGCCGACCAGGGACAGCCTGACCAGCGAATACCGGGCGATCGGCGCGGCGCTGGATCGCGGAGAGCGCGCGCCCGCGCTGGCCGAATGGGACCGCGTGCGGCGGCGCTACGACACATGGTCGGCGCTGGTCGGCCTGCGGTTCGCGCAAAACACCGCCGACGAAGCGGCGAGGGCGGAACGCGATTACGCCGATGCGTTGTCGCCGGAAGCGTCGGACCTGGAGATCGCGCTGAAACGCCGCCTGCTGGCAGATCGCGGCCCGGTCTCCGCCCTGGCCGGCGAGCATGCCGTGCGCCTGTGGGAAACCGATATCACCACCTTCGACGCGGCGATCAAGCCGGAACTGGAGGAGGAAGCCAGGGTTTCATCTCAGTATACCGAACTTCTCGCCGCCGCGAAGCTGGAAATCGGCGGCAGAACCGTCAATCTGGCCGGTCTTGAACCCTATGCCGAAAATCCTGACCGGACTGTCCGCTATGAAGCCGAACGCATCCGCTGGCAATATTTCGAGACGCATGCCGCGGCGCTGGATCGGATCTACGACGAACTGGTGAAGCTGCGCCACGGGATGGCCCGCAAGTTGGGGTTCCGAACCTTCACCGAACTGGGTTACCGACGGATGCGGCGGGTCGATTATGGTCCCGGCGATGTGGCCCGTTATCGCCAGCAGATCGTCGCCGGGGTCGTGCCCCTGGTTGCCCGCCTGCTGGAGGTTCGGCGCAACGAACACGGCTGGGACACGCTGCGGTTTTGGGATGAGGCGCTGATCGACCCCGCTGGAAACCCCAAACCGGCCGGCGGGCACGACGAACTGCTGGATGCCGCGGCGGCGATGTTCGACGGCATGCACGCCGGGCTGGCGGCGTTCTACCGCCAGATGCGCGACGGCGGGTTCATGGATCTGAAGAACCGGCCCGGCAAGGCCGGCGGGGGATTTTGCACGTCGTTCCCAACTGAGGGCGTGCCTTTCATCTTCGCCAACTTCAACGGCACCCACCATGACATCGGCGTGTTCACGCACGAAATGGGACATGCCTTCCAGAACTGGGAAAGCCGTCATCAGCCCGGCGTCGATTACCTCTGGCCGACGATGGAGGCCGCGGAGATCGATTCGATGGGGCTGGAATTCCTGTCCTACCCGGGGATCGGCAAGCTCGTGGGCGAGGATGCCGCCGACCGGTTCCGGCGCATGCACCTGATCGGTGCGCTGGCCTTCCTGCCCTACGGGGCCTGCGTCGACCACTTTCAGCACGAGGTTTATGCCAACCCCGATGCTACGCCCGCCGACCGCCATGCCATGTGGGCGCGGCTGGAACGGCTCTATATGCCATGGACCGACTACGGCGACCTGGGGTTCCCGAACAAGGGGGGCCGCTGGCAGGCGAAGGCGCATATCTACAGTTCGCCGTTCTACTACATCGACTACACGCTCGCCCAATGCTGTGCGATGCAGTTCTGGGTGCGGTCGCGCCGGGACTATACCGGGACCATGGCGGCTTACACGGCCTTGTGCGCCAAGGGCGGCTCCGAACCGTTCCAGGCTCTGGTGCGTTCGGCCGGCCTGGTGTCGCCATTCGCCGACGGCGCCCTGGCGGATGTAGTGCAGGAGGCGGCTTCGTTTCTTGGGGTCTGAAATATTTCGGCCGGCCGCGTGAATCCGGACGCCGAATCCGGATCGGAGTTTTCATGGCGCCAGCCCCCTTGCATCGTAGGAGCAACAATGCTTGGATCGGCGTGGGAGGAAAAAATATGAAAAACAGATCGTTTCGATTTAGCCTTGCAGCTGCACTTCCTTTGGTGCTCGCCGCTGCCCTGCCATCGGGCAAAGCCGTTGCCGAGGACCTTAAGCATTATGATTCCAGCAAACCGTCGTTCTGGGCGCACCCGCCCGCCGACTGGTTCCTGGGCGACGAAACCGAGGCCCAGAAAGGTCTGGCGCCACCGTCGGGTCCGGCAACACCAACCCCGTTGGATGAATTGCAGGCAGACCTGAAGCGCATCAAGCTGCCGCCCGGCTTCAAGATCGAAGTCTATGCCAGCAATATTCCTCAAGCCAGGCAGATGGCCTGGGGTGCCAACGGCACGCTGTTCGTAGGGTCGTTTCTGGCTACCAATGTATATGCCGTTACCGATCAAGGCGGTCAGCGAACCGTTAAGACCATCATCAAAGGCCTGAATATGCCGACCGGGGTCGCCTTCCGGGACGGCGCGCTGTATGTCATCGATATTGACAAACTTTTGCGCTACGATAACGCGGAAGCGAATTTGGACAAGATGCCCGCACCCGTGGTCGCGTACGACGATATGCCTCCTTATACTTCGCATGGCTGGAAGTATCTCGTTACGGATAAGAACGGCTGGATGTATATTCCTTTCGGCCCTCCGTTCAATATCGGCATTCCGCCGACCAGCGTGTCGCAGATCCGCCGCGTCGATCCTAAGACCGGGCTGGCGGAAATTGTTGCCCTTGGCGTGCGTAACAGTGTCGGCGGCGATATCGATCCGCGGTCGGGCGACTACTGGTTCACCGAAAACGCCCGCGACTGGATGAGCGACGACACACCCAGCGATAAACTGAACCACATCACCCGGTTGGGCGAACATTTCGGCTATCCGTATTGCCACGAAGGCGACATTCCCGATCCGAAGTTCGCGATGGGTCACAAGTGCAGCGAGTTCACTCCGCCAGTCGTGAAGCTCGGCGCGCACGTCGCACCGCTTGGGATGAAATTCTACACCGGCAACCAGTTCCCGAAGCAGTATAAGGACAATATCTTTATTGCTGAACATGGCTCCTGGAATCGCCATAAGTATCAAGGCGGCCGCATCGAACGCGTGGTTGTCGATCCCGACGGCAAGAATCCTCACCAGGAAGTCTTCGCGTCTGGCTGGATCACCGGCGAGCGCGACTACTTCGGCCGTCCGGTCGATATTCTCCAGGCGCCCGATGGATCGCTGCTGGTGTCCGACGATTGGGCCGGTGCGATTTATCGCATCAGCTACAAGAAATAGGGCCGCTTCGCTCTAATGACGATACGCATGGTCACGCTGGCAGCGATTCTTTCGCTGCCAGCCGTGTCTTGCCTGGCAGCCGCAGACATCGCGGCCGGCCAGGAGAAGGCCAAACCCTGTCTGGTATGCCATGGGGAGAACGGTGTGTCCTCCATGCCAGGGATCCCGTCGCTGGCGGGGCAACAGGACCAGTTCCTGCAATGGCAACTGATTTTTTTCCGCACCGGACGGCGACCGAATCCGATGATGGCGCCCCTGATCGCCGATATCACCGATCAGGATATTCGCGATCTGGGCGCCTATTTCCACAGCCTGCCTTATACGACCGCAACGTCGGACGAATCACCCAATCCCGAACTGGCCGAAAAGGGCAAACTCATCGTCCAGCAACACCACTGCGCCGCTTGTCACAAGGACGATTTCCGCGGGGAACGTGCTGCCGCCGCGATTGCCGACCAACGGCAGGACTACCTGGTCAAGGCATTGACGGATTACCGTTCCGCGGCGCGGCCCAGCACCGGCGTTGCCGCCATGTCCGAGGCCGCGTCCGGCCTTACAGACGACGATATCGTGGCGGTGTCGCACTATCTCGCGACCTTGCCTCCGGTCAAAAAGTGAAGGGATGAGGATGCGCATCTTATGGTATGGCTTGGTCGCGGCCGTGCTAGGTCTGGGGCCAGCGCGAGCAGGCGATACCGTGACGTTGGCAACGACGGCGTTCCGGCAAGCCTATGCGGCATCGTTCTATCAGTTCGACGCGTGCGGCGACGATCTTGCCGGAAGGCTCTACCGTAACGCGCTGGCCGCGCGTCTGAAGCAATGCCCGTTCCCTGCCGAGGCCAAAGCCCAATTCCAGGTATGGGCGAAGGCGCAGAGCCGGAGATCCGGCGACGCGATCCGGACGTTGATCGACGATAACGGCGGGCTGCCGATCCGTCTGGAGGGGATGACCAGAACCTGCCGGGAGCAGATCGACAGCCCCGAATACCGAGCGGTTCGGGAGCGGCTGGATAGCTTCGCCGCGGGGAAATCCGGGCCGGATGCCGTCGTGCCGCAACAATGCGATGCGGATGCCATCGCACCATAAGCGGCGTCCCGTGATGCAAAGGCGGTTGCGGCAGGGCGACGAAACTGTATGGTCCGCGCCGCACTGACACCCAAGGACCATACCCATGCGCCCATCCGGCCGCGCCCCCGACGCCCTGCGCGAAGTTTCCATCGTCACCGGGTTCGCCCGCCATGCCGAGGGTTCGGCGCTGATTAAGATGGGCAAGACGGAGGTGCTGTGCGCGGCCAGCGTCGAAAGCCGTACCCCGCCGTTCCTGCGCAATACCGGGTTGGGGTGGGTTACCGCCGAGTACGGCATGCTGCCCAGGGCGACCCACACGCGCGGCGACCGTGAAGCCGCCCGTGGCAAGCAATCCGGCCGTACTCAGGAAATCCAGCGTCTGATCGGACGCTCCTTGCGCGCGGTCGTCGATCGGGCTGCCATGGGCGAGATGTCGATCACGCTCGACTGCGACGTGCTGAACGCAGATGGCGGTACCCGCTGCGCCGCGATTACCGGTGCCTGGGTCGCGCTGTCCCTGGCTTTCCGCCATCTGGTGAAAATGAACGTTTTGAAGACCATTCCGCTGACCGGTCAGGTCGCCGCCGTCTCCTGCGGGATATTCGACGGCACCCCGGTCCTGGATCTGGACTACGATGAGGATTCGAACGCCCAGGCCGACTCCAACTTCGTGCTGACCGATGGCGGCGGCATCGTCGAAATCCAGGCAACCGCCGAAAAAACCGCCTTCAATGAGGCCCAGTTCCACGCCCTGCTCGGTCTCGCCCGCAACGGCACCGCCGCGCTGTTCGACCTGCAGCGCCGTGCCCTGGGCGATTAAGGGAGACCGCGATGGCGCGCAAACTTCATCGCGGCCAGAAGCTCGTCATCGCCAGCCACAACAAGGGCAAGCTGCGCGAGATCGAGGCACTCTTGCGGCCGCTTGGGATAGAAGCGGTATCGGCTGCCGATCTTGGGCTGCCGGAGCCGGAGGAGGACGCCCCGGACTTCGCTGGCAACGCGAGGATCAAGGCGCTCGCGGCGGCGGTGGCCAGTGGACTGCCGGCCCTGTCGGACGATTCCGGCTTCTGCGTTGCCGCACTGGGCGGCGCGCCGGGTGTATTGTCGGCCCGCTGGGCAGGTCCGTCGAAAGATTTCGCCGCCGCCATGGCGCTGGTGAACGAACAGGCCGGCGGCAATCCGGACCGCCGGGCGTGGTTCGTTGCCGCGCTCTGCCTCGCGTGGCCGGACTTGCATACTGAAACCTTTTTGGGCCGCATCGATGGCACACTCGTCTGGCCGCCCCGCGGCGGCAATGGGTTCGGCTACGATCCGATGTTCGTCCCGGCTGGCGGACAACAAACGTTCGGCGAGATCGACCCGGAGGAAAAGCACGCTACCAGTCATCGCGCGCGGGCATTCGCACAGATGCTGGTATCGTGCGTCGGCTGATGTAAAAGCGAAAAGATAAACCAAGGGAGACGTCAACAATGTCGATCCGCCGAGCGGCCATGGCTCTTGCTTTGCTGCTGCCGACCAGCTTTGCCCGGGCGGAAATTCCGCCCGTTGTGAGAATCGGCGTTCTCAACGACATGAACGGTCCGTTCGCCGACCAGTCCGGCCGGGGTTCTGTTGTCGCAGCGCAAATGGCGGCCGAGGATTTCGCCGAACAGAACAGCGGCATCAAGGTGGAGATTCTGTCGGCCGACCATCAGAACAAGCCCGATGTGGGCGCCCAGATCGTGCGGGAATGGGTGGACCGCGACGGCGTCGATGCAGTGGCCGACGCGGTGAATTCCGGGGTCGGATTGGCGGTGAACACCGTCATGGCGGAAAAGCACCGCACCTTCATCGCGACCAATGTGGGCACCTCTGACCTGACGGGCAAATTCTGCCAGCCCACCACCGTGCAATGGACCATGGACACATACGCCTTGGGCAACACCATGGCGCGCGCGATGGTCGCCCAGCATGCCGATACGTGGTTTTATGTCAGCTTCGACTACGCACTTGGCGCGGCGCTGGAGCGTGATTCGTCCGCGGTGCTGACCAGCCTGGGCGGCAAGGTGCTGGGTTCCGTTAAGCATCCGCTGGGAACGTCCGACTTTTCCTCGTATCTGCTGCAGGCGCAGTCGTCCGGCGCCAAAGTGATGGCGCTGGCCGATACGGGCGCCGACCTGATCAACGCGGTGAAGCAGGCCGCCGAATTCGGCGTGATGCAAAAGCAGATACTGGCCGGACTGTTCACCCAGATCGTCGATGTGAAAGCCATTGGCTTGAAGGCGGCGCAGGGCATGACGGTGACCGAGGCCTATTACTGGGACCTGAACGACAATACGCGCGGCTTTGCCCGCAAATTCGGCCAGCGGTTCGACGGCAAGATGCCAACCGCCAATCAGGCCGGCGTCTATTCATCCGTCCTGGCCTATCTGCGTGCTGTCAAGGAAGCCAACTCCATCGTCGGCGAGGACGTTATCGCGGCGATGCAACAGCACCCCATTCAGGACAAGCTGTTCGGAACCGTCGTGGTCCGCAAGGATGGCCGGGCCGTGCATGATATGTTTACCTTCCGGGTGAAGGCCCCGGACGAGTCGAAATCGCCCTGGGATGTTTACAAGGTGCTGGCCACGATCCCCGGGAACGAGGCGTTCCGTCCGCTGGATCAGGGCGGCTGCAAACTGGTCTCGAAGTAGGAAGAATAGAATGGCGGAAGCGATCACCCGAGAAACCTGGCCGGCGGCGCTGTACGATCTGCTTCGCCGCAACGGCGTCACCCAGTTTTGTTACGTTCCGGATGCCGGGCACAAGGTGCTGATCGATCGCTCCCTCGCCGATCCCGACGTCCATTCGGTGCCGTTGACGACCGAGGAGGAAGGCGTGGCCATGCTGGCCGGCGCCGACCTCGGCGGGCAGCGGGCGGTGCTGCTGATGCAGTCTTCCGGGGTGGGCAACACGATCAACATGTTGTCGCTGACCGCCGGCTGCCGCTTCCCGATGCTGACCCTGGTGTCCATGCGCGGCGAGTTCGGCGAGGGCAATCCCTGGCAGTTCCCGATGGGCCAGGCGGTGGAGCCGACATTGAAGGCCATGGGCGTGATCGTGCTGCGGGCTGAACAGCCGGACGATGTGATCCCCTGCGTCACGGCGGCCATGACCATGGCCTACCAGTCCTGCCAGCAGGTGGCTGTGCTGCTGACCCAGCGCCTGATCGGCGCCAAGAAGTTTTAGGCGGAAGCATCGTCATGGCGAAATTGAACAAGCTGCAAACAGCGACGTTACCAGATGCGGTGCTGGATCGCCGGCAGGCCGTTCCGGCATTGATCGAAAATCCCGGGGACTTTCTGATGGTCGCGGGCCTTGCGGGAACAGCATGGGAAATGTCCGCGCTAACACACGAATCCCCCCGCCTGTTCGGGCTCGGCGGGGCGATGGGCGCGGCCCCGATGATCGGTCTGGGGCTTGCCCTGGCACAGCCGAAGCGGCGCGTGCTGGTTGCGACCGGGGACGGCGAGCTGCTGATGAATGTCGGGGCGCTGGCGACGATCGCGCTGCAGAACCCGCCCAATCTGACGATTATCTGCGTGGACAACGGCCACTACGGTGAGACCGGCAATCAGGACAGCCATACCGGTTTGGGCGTCCGTCTGGATGTCATCGCCGCGGGCTGCGGCTTTCCGGTGGTGCATGTCGTGAACACCGACGCCGATATGGAAGAGGGCCGCCGGCTGGTTCGCGAGGGCGGCGGGCTGACCTTCATCCTGCTGCGGGTCAAGGAAGGCCCGGCGACGCACGATGGGAAGAAGAACCTCGTCCCGCATATAGAACGCGATCGCTTCCGGGCCGCCCTGCTTGGATGACGCATTCGCGCTGTTACGCCTGCAGGTGGAGTGGGGCGCCGACGAGGCGATAGACCTGGACCCGATCGACCGGCTTCGGCCGGTCGAGGCCCGACCCGCACCTTCGCCCGGGCTGGCCCCCACCGTACCGGCAGCGGTGGAGGCTCCGAAGACCACGCCGTCCGAACGCGCCATGGCCGTTGCGGCGCAAGCCGGCACACTGGACGAACTGCGCGACGCGCTGTCCCGCTTCGACGGTTGCGCCCTGCGCGACACCGCCAGCAATCTGGTTTTTGCTGAGGGCAACCCCGCCAGCCCGACGCTGATTATCGGCGAACCGCCCGGCCGTGACGAGGATCGCGGTGGCCATCCCTTTGCCGGCGCCGAAGGCCAGTTGCTGGATCAAATGCTGGTCAGCATCGGCCTGACCCGCGGCGACCTGATGCTGGCGCCCCTGCTGCCATGGCGTCCGCCCGGCGGCAGACCGCCCTCGCCGACGGAGATCGCCATTTGCCTGCCGTTCCTGCATCGCCTGATCGTCCTGCTGAAACCGAGGCGGATGGTGGTTTTCGGCCCCATCGCCGCGCGCGCCCTGCTGCCAGCCGCCCCCAACAGGCGCCGCGGCCCTCGCGTTTGGTCTGATATTCGCATACCAGACATGCACGAACCGCTACCGGGATTGATTTTGCCCGGTCTGCCGGACCTGTTGAAAAATCCACCGCTGCGGCGGGACACCTGGGCGGGATTGCGCCTGTTGCGCCGTGCTCTGGATGAAAATCCGCCCGGCTCTTGAAACCGGGGTATCACCCGGCTGCAAGGTGGATCGCGTGATTGTGTAAATTTCTGGATCGTTCCGCAAATATATGAGTTGCGTCTCGCGTCTGGAGCGGTTAGCCAAATCGCATGCGAGGGATCGGTTATACGCTCTCCCGCCTTCCTACCGCCCGGGCGTTTCTAGCCGGGGCGGCGATCTTCGTGGGGACGTTTACGTCCGCCGCGCACGGGCAACTGTCCGGATCGGGGAATGGCACCGGGACACAGACTACGAATGCCGTGCATGCCGAAGAGGCTGCTCTGGCGATGCCGCGCCTGAATCATGCCGGCGTGTCCGGCGCGGTCTTTCCGCAGCCGCTGGCCCCTGCGGATGCCGCGCTGATGCGGCGTATATTCGCGTATGAAGCCCGCGGCGATATTCCGGCATCGATACGTGCCACGCAGGCGCTGGAGAACCCGCTGCTGCTGGGCAGCGCCCTCGCTGGACGTTACCTCGGCCGCTATCATCGCGCCAGCTTCCAGGAACTCTCGGACTGGCTGGCCCATTATGCGGACCTGCCCGATGCGGGGGCGATCCACGCCCTGCTGGTTGCCCGCGCCCCCCGCGGCGCCGCTGTTCCGCCGGCCCCGCCCGTCGCAGGCCCCGGGCGGTTCGCCGCAACCGAAACGGTGCCGGAGGATCTGGAGCCGCCGGATTATAATCCGGCGCGCGACCCGGTTCTGGACCGTGGGGTCCTGGATCGCGCGCAGCGCGGCAACGCTGCGGCAGCCCTGCGAATGATTGCCGCCGGACACGGTATTTCCGCCGCTTATGCCGCGCGGCTTCGCGCCGAAGTCGCCCAGCAACTGTTCATCCGCAACGAGGACGCCGAGGCTTTGCGTGTCGCGCAAGCCATCCTGAGCGACACAGCGGAGGCGGATCGGCCAAGCCTGGCATTCTATACCGGTGGCCTCGCCGCCTGGCGTCTGGATCGCATCGTCTTGGCGCGCGATCTTTTCGAGGGGGGGGCAGCAGCGGCAAACGCCTCGGCCCGGCTGCGGGCCGCGTCGGCATTCTGGGCGTCACGGGCTAACCGGGCGCTGCACGATGCGGCAGGCACGGTAAAATGGCTGCATGTGGCGGCGGACCAGCGGCTGACGCTGCATGGTCTTCTCGCGCGGCGGATTCTCCGTCTGGATACAGGGCTGTTTCCGGGCCGCGAACTGCTGAGCCAAGCCGATGTCGATGCTGTCGCGGCTACTCCGCAGGGCCAGCGCGCTTTTGCCTTGATACAGGTCGGACAGGCTGATCGGGCCGAGGCAGAGCTGCAAACCCTGTGGGCCGGTGCCGAACAGAATCCGGTCTTTGGACGATCGGTGATGATGGTCGCATCCGCTGCGGGATTTGCCGACAGTGCCGCCCAGATGGCTGCATTGCTGCAATCGCACGATGGCCAGCACCACGATGAACTTCGCTTCCCGATGCCCCGGCTGCATCCTGCCGGCGGTTTCACCGTCGATCCCACGCTGGTGTATGCGCTGACTCGCATTGAATCCAACTTCGACAGTAGCGCGATATCGCCGGCCGGTGCGCGTGGGCTCATGCAGATCATGCCGGTTACCGCCCAATACATCACCGGCGACACGTTGTTCGAGCCGCAGCGGCTGCACGAGCCGTCGGCTAATCTAGCGATCGGCCAGAACTACCTGACCTACCTGTCCCGCCAGGACGGCATTGACCGTGATCTGCTCCGCATGCTCGCCAGCTACAATTCCGGTCCGGGGAACTACCTGCGCTGGGGTCCTGAAATCCGCGACGGCGGCGACCCGCTGCTGTTCCTGGAGGCGATACCGGTGTCGGAAACCCGCGCCTTCGTCTCCCGGGTGCTGGTCTACGCCTGGATTTATGCCGCGCGCATGCATTTGCCGGCGACCAGTCTGGACGATCTGTCAGCCGGCGAGTTCCCCCGCTTCACGCCGCCGCCGCAAGAGCGCAGAATGGTCGCCGCCGCTGCCGGGATGCATTGACCCGGCGCGCGGCGACCCGCCGGAGAATCCCGCATGGCCCGCCTGGACGAAACCCGCCCCTTCATTCCGGTTAACGTCGCCGTACTCACGGTGTCGGATACGCGCACGCTGGAGAACGACACCTCCGGCGCTACATTGGCGGACCGCGTCGCCAGGGCCGGCCACCGCGTCGCGGTCAGGACGATCGAGAAAGACGATGCCGGCGCGATCGAGGTGTTGCTGCGCGGCTGGATCGCCGACTCTGAAATCGACGTGGTGATTACCACGGGCGGCACCGGCATCACCGGCCGCGATGTCACACCGGAAGCATTCGACCGCGTGCTGGAAAAGCGGATCGAGGGCTTCGGGGAACTGTTCCGCATGCTCAGCTTCCAGAAGATCGGCACCTCGACGATGCAATCCCGTGCTATCGGCGGCGTGGCGGGCGGCACCTATCTGTTCGCGCTGCCCGGCAGCACCGGGGCGGTGAAGGACGGGTGGGACGATATCCTGGTATGGCAGTTGGATAACCGACACCGCCCTTGCAACCTGGTGGAGCTGATGCCCCGGTTGCAGGAGCATCTGAAGCCCGCGGGCTAGCCCGCGGCTGCATCTTTCCAGTCGCCGCCGAACCTGCGACATAGGTGGCGATGACGATCCGCCGGTTCCATCTGTCCGGGCTGTTCGCGGTGCTGCTTGCGCTGGTGGCGCAGGTCGGCGCGGGTTCGGTCGTGCCACGGATCGACCCGGCTTCGGGCATGGCGGCGCTCTGCCAGACACGCGACGGGGCGCCCTTGCATGGCAACCCGTCCCCGGCGCCGGTTCATCCGGCGGACTGCCCGGTTTGTCCGCTGTGCCTCGCGCTGCATGCGTCGCCTTCCATGCTGGCATCGGCTGATACGGTATTACCGCCAGCGATCGGCTCGACGGCCATTCGTCCCGAACTGCCGCCCCCCGCGACAGCGCCGCCCGCGCCGCACCGCCCGCCCGGTCAGCCAAGGGCGCCCCCGATCGCCTGATGAGTATGCCCAACCGGTTCGCGTCAAAGAACCGGTTCGACCATATTTCCATCAGGAGTTGTTCCATGCGACCACGGTATCTTTCCGTAATCCTCGCGGCGGCCCCGTTTGCAACCGGCGCACACGCACACGGCGTTGCCGGAGACCGCATGTTTGTCAGCACCTTGCTGATCGACGACTCCAACGTCGCCGATGAGGCGAGTATGGGAACCTTCAGTTTTCTGCCTCAGCCGGCGTCCAGCGGCCCGTCCCCAGTGCTTTACCAGGGCGGATTCGAGTTCGATAAGCGCATCACGGAGAATTTCGGGTTCGCGATCACTCAGGGCTACAACGGGTTGACCCAGCCGGGCGGCGGCAAAAACGCCACCGGCTTTTCCGATCTTGTCGTCACGCTGAAATACAAGGCCTACGTCAACGACGAACATGAATTCATGATGTCGATCGGTGTAGCCCGGCAGTTTGTCACCGGCGTCGGCCGCACCACCGGGAGTTTGCTGAATGGAGCCCTTGGGACCGACAATCGCGGCTCCACCGAACCGATCCTGTATGCCAGCAAGGGCTTCGGAGATATGCCGGTCGGCATCCTGCGTCCGTTCGCGATAACCGGGGAACTGGGCTATGCCATCGCCGATCGGGCGTTGCGGCTGGATCCGGCGACTGGGAATCCGGCCAACAACGGCAACTCCAACTACTGGGCCGGCGGTTTGTCGCTGCAATACAGCATGCGCTACCTGTCCGCCCAGGTGAAGGATTACGGTCTGCCGGACTTCGTCAACAAACTGACGCCGCTGGTGGAACTGTCCTACCAATCGACCGCCACCCAACCCAGTCAGCTTGCGACGCAATATCTGTGGGGGATCGGGGTGAACTACACCGCGACCGACTATGCGGTGACGGCGGAAATGCTGGTGCCGGGCAACCGCAACACAGGGTCGCATTTGGGGGCGATCGCGCAGTTCCATCTGTATTTCGACGATATGTTCCCCAACAGCCTCGGCAAACCGATCACAGCGTGGTTTTAGGGCGATGCGGTATATCCTCGTCGTGCTGGTTGCCTGCCTGATCGCTCCGGCGGCTCTGGCACATGCGTTCCTGGACCGAGCGTTGCCGGCGGTGGGGTCGGAGGTTTCGGGCTCCCCGTCGACACTGTCGCTGACCTACACCGAACCGGTGGAGCCGATGTTCAGCTCGATCCAGGTCACGGACGCGAACGGTGTGCGCGTCGATCAGGGGGAAGTAACCGGCCTGGACGACGGACGGGTTCTGGTTGTGACCCTGAAGCGGCTGGCGCCCGGGGTTTACACCGTCGCCTGGCATGTCACCTCAGTGGATACCCATAAGACCGAGGGCCATTTCCAGTTCACGGTCAAACCCTGAATGGTAACCCTGCCCATTGTCACGGCGCTGATGCGCGGTTTGCATCTGGCCGCGGCATTGTCGCTGCTGGGGGTGGCCGGCTTCAGTGCCTGGATTTTGCCGGCGGCCCGAACGGTTCCTGGCCGGTTGCATACCGCCCTGTCGCGCTTGCAGTGGATCGGCGGAGCGCTGGCTTTGCTGGCCGGGTCGGCGTGGTTCGTGCTGCAAGCCGCTGCCATCGCCGATGCGGATACATGGTCCAACATCTGGCGGGCGCTGCCGGTGGTAGCCGAACACACCCGCTTCGGCACCATGCTGATGCTACGCCTGGTGCTGATTGCGATGGCGACACTCGCCGGACTGACGCGGTTCGGCCGCTATCCGGTCGTTATTCTGGCCGCCGCCGCGCTGGTGACGCACGGCGCGATCGGCCATGCCGGCGCGACCCGCGGTTCGGCGGGCGGCGCGCTGTTACTGTCCGAGGCCTTGCATCTGATCGCGGCTGGCCTCTGGCTTGGGGCGTTGCTGCCGTTGTGGCTGAGCTTGCGAGACCTGCGGCTGGCCGATGCCGCCGCTGTCTGTATGCGGTTCTCGCCGCTTGGGCTGGCCTGTGTGCTGATCCTGGCGGGAACCGGCCTGGCCCAGGGACTGGCGCTGATCGGCGGCTTCCCCGCCCTGTTCGGCACGGATTACGGCCGCATCGCGTTGTTGAAAATCGCACTTTTCCTGCTGGCGCTGGCGCTGGCCGGGATCAACCGGTTGTGGCTGACAGACCGCCTGGCCGCCGCCGGAACCCGCGCCCGGCAGGAGTTGATGGTGTCCGCACTGGCGGAGGCGCTGATCGGCCTGACGATCGTGACCGCGGCGGCGTTCCTGGCCTCTGCCGTGCCGGGCATCCACCAGCAGCCGGTGTGGCCGTTCTCCTGGCAGTTCACCCTGGCCACGGTGGGGGAGGACGCGGATTTCCGACGGGAGATGCTGGTGAGCGTGGCCCTGATCGCCGCTTCTGTCCTGTTCATGGCGGTCGGGTTACTGCTGCGGCGCTTCCGCTGGATGGCGCTTATCTTGTTGATCGCGGCGGCGGTCTGGCGTGGACCATCGTTCGGCCTGTTGATCGCCGAGGCCTATCCGACCAGCTTCCTAACCTCGCCCTCCGGGTTTTCCGCTGGCTCCATCGCCCGCGGTCAGACCCTGTTTGCCCGGTATTGTGTCGCCTGCCACGGGCCGAACGGCGAGGGCAATGGCCCAGCCGCGGCCGCGCTGCGCATACGGCCGGCCGACCTGACGCAGCCCCATATATGGGGACATACCGACGGTGAGATGTTCTGGTGGCTGACACATGGAATCGACGACCCGGGGGCCGGCCCCGGCGGCGGATTGGTTATGCCGGGCTTCCCGGCAGCTATTCCGGATGAGGGGCGCTGGGCGCTGATCGACTACGTCCGCGCGCACAGTGCGGCAGTGTCGTTCGAGCGCGATCCGGCTTTCGATACACCCGTGCCGGCCCCGTCCGGCCCGATCGCATGCAATGGGCTGCCCGCTGCGGCGATGTCCGGTTTACACGGGCATGCCGTGCTGGCCATTCTCGGGGCGACGGAACGTGAACGGCTTCCGGCCGGCACCGTCGTCCTGGCCGTGCCCAATGAGGCATGGTCCGCAACGCCTCCCGAAGCCGGCGCATGCGTGGCCACGGGTGTTGCCGCCGGGGATGCCTATGCCATTCTGGCCGGACTGCCGCCGGACCAGACCACCGGAACGACATTCCTGATCGATGCGAACGGATGGCTCCGTTCAGTACGGCATCCTGGCGTCGCCAATGACCTGGCGGCGGCCATTCGCGCGATCCAGGCGCACCCTCTCGAACAACGCCATGGAGCGTCGCATGAACACCACTACTAAGCCGAACCGCCTGCTGCTGGCACTGATGGGTCTGCTGCTGGCCATACTGCTGATTGGTGCCGGCGGGTTCATGTGGCTGAACAATAATGGCGACGGCAACACCGCCTTGGGGATCGGCGGCCCCTTCACGCTGGAAAACGGCGACGGCAAACCCGTCACCGACAAGGATTTTCGCGGCAAGTATATGCTGGTCTATTTCGGCTACACCTTCTGCCCGGATGTCTGCCCGACCACGCTAAACGCCGTCGCCGACGCGATGGACAAACTCGGCCCGGCCGCAGCGGCCCGCCTGCAGCCGCTGTTCATCACCATCGATCCCAAACGCGATACCCCTGCCTTGGTGAAGCAATACGTCGCCGCTTTCGGCCCCAACATCGTCGGCCTGACCGGCACGCCGGAGCAAATCGCCCAAATCGCCCGGGAATACCGCGTCTATTACGCCGAACATCGCACCGGCCCGGGCCCGAACGATTATTCCATGGACCACAGTTCGGTGCTGTACCTCATGAGCCCGACCGGCGCGTTCATCGCGCCGGTCCGGGCGGATGAGTCCGGGGAGGAGATCGCGGCGAACCTGAAGAAGCTGATGGGTTAGGTTCGGGTCGCCTCCGGCCGGAACCGCACACCGGATCTGGCCAATCCG
This sequence comes from Pseudomonadota bacterium, assembly GCA_021805665.1. Classification (GTDB taxonomy): domain Bacteria; phylum Pseudomonadota; class Alphaproteobacteria; order Acetobacterales; family Acetobacteraceae; genus Rhodopila. The sequence goes on along the minus strand of JAJZEV010000050.1, from coordinate 25,249 downwards.
CCGCCGAGGGCGATCGGGGTGCCGTCGGCCCGCCAACAGGCGGCGCCTTCCAGCGTGCCATCGTCGTGGAAGCGGATCGCGCTCATGCCGCCGGCGACGTTGCCGACGCGGACGGCATCGTGCCCCATCGCCCGCAGCGCATCGAACACCGGTTGGGAAATACCGCCCTCCAGTTCCAGCGCATGGCCTTGCGTCCACACCCGAGCGGCCTCGACCGCCTGCTGCACGGTCATGCCGTGGTCGATCAGATTACATAATGCCTGCATCACCGACGGGAAAATGCGCAGCCCGCCGGGTAGCCCCAGGGCAAACGCCGGCTTCCCGTCCTTCGTAACAATGACCGGCGCCATCGACGACGTCACCCGCTTGCCCGGCTGAACCGAACTGGCTCGGTGGGGGTTGGGATCGAAGACGTGCATGTAGTTGTTCGGGATCATGCCGGTGCCCGGAACGATATAGCGGGCGCCGAAAAGGCTGTTGATCGTCTGGGTGCTGGCAACGACATGCCCGGCGGCATCCGCGACCGTGACATGCGTCGTGTAGGCGGAACCCCCGGGAGCAACCTGTGCCGACCAGGCCCGCGCACGGTTCGGATCGATTTGGGCGCGCCGCTCAGCGGCATAGGCTTTGGACAGTATCTTTTCCATCGGCACGTTGACGAACGCCGGGTCGGCCGTGGCCGCCGCCCTGTCGGCGAACGCGATTTTCAGTACTTCCGCCATAAGATGCACGGTTTCGACGGTGCCGAAACCCATCGCGCCGATGTCGTAGCCTTCCAGGATATTCAGCATCTGCACGATGTGCAGCGGGCCGGACGAAGGCGGCGGCGGCCCGACGATTTCATAGCCGCGATAGGTGCCCCGCACCGGCTCCCGCGTGATAGTCTTGTATCCGGTCAGATCGGCCTTGGTAATGTACCCGCCGGATCGAGCCATACTGGCCACGTAATGGTCGCCCAGCGGACCGGTATAAAGATGGTCCGGTCCGTCGCGGGCGATATCGCGTAGCGTGGCTGCGTAGTCGCTGGTCACCAGCCGAACACCGGCCTGGATCGGCGCGCCATTCGGCAGATAAAAGCGTGCAATTTCGGTATCCCGCGCCATGTCATCAGCGCAGTCAGCGACACATTCATGCAGATAGGGCGTGACCCGAAAGCCCCGGCTGGCATGGCGGATCGCCGGCTCCATCACGTCCGCGCGGGAGAATGTGCCGAACCGGTCCAACGCTTCCAGCCAGCCCTTCAGGTTGCCGGGAACGGCGACGGCGGTTGGCCCAACGGCGTTCTTCCGTCCGATCGCGTCCATCGTTCCGGGCGCGGCGTTCGGATCGGGGGTATAGGTTGTAGGCCCGGTGGAAGCTGGCGCCGTGCTCTGATTGTCGATGATGGCGTGGGTGCCGTCGGGCAGCCGGATATGCGCCATGCCGCCGCCCAGGATGCCGACCATCATCGGCTCCACCACCGTCAGGGTGAAAAACGCGGCGATGGCGGCGTCGATCGCGTTGCCGCCCGCCGCCAGCATCTCCGCCCCCGCCGCGGAGGCGAGCGGATGATTGGTAATAACCATGCCGCGCCGGCCCAGGGCCGGGTGCTTTTCGGTTGTGAGATTCATCGGTGTCCTCCGGTGTCGAGGTATCCTGCGTCAGGGTGGCGTTGCGATCCACCCCGGGGCAGGCCAGGTATGGCCGCGCCAAGCGGCCGCTGGAGCCGGTATCATCCGGAAAACCATGCGGCGAACCGGGTAAGGCATTCGAGCCGGTCCCCGGAGGCATTGCCGATGCATTGAAATCGGCTAACTATCCGCGGGACATTGCCGTTTAGCCGTTCTCCCCGAACGGCACATTGGCTAACATCGGCACGATCGATTGTTCCAACCTCGAACCGGGCGGCAAGGGCCATGGGCAAGGTGCCATTGGAACCCGGCGCGAAAGCAGTAAGGATCACACACGCATGAACCCGGATATGGAAATCGCCAGGGTCGCCAAACTGCGTCCGATCCTGGAAATCGCGGCCAGGCTTGGTGTCCCCGATACGGCAGTGGAGCCGTACGGCCGCTATAAGGCCAAGATCGAACTGGATTTCATCGACTCGCTGGAAACCCGGCCCGACGGCGCCCTTGTTCTGGTAACCGGGATCAGTCCAACCCCGGCCGGCGAGGGCAAGACGACTACGACGGTCGGATTAGGCGATGCGCTGAACCGCATCGGCAAGCGCGCTGCCATTTGTCTGCGCGAACCAAGTCTTGGCCCCAGCTTCGGGATGAAGGGCGGCGCGGCGGGCGGCGGCTACGCCCAGGTGGTCCCGATGGACCAGATCAATCTGCACTTTACGGGTGATTTTCACGCCATCACCTCGGCCAATAACCTGCTGGCCGCGATGATCGATAATTCGATTTATTGGGGAAACGAGCTGGGCATCGATCCCCGGCGCATATCCTGGCGTCGATGCCTGGACATGAACGATCGGGCACTGCGCGGCATCGTGGGCAGTCTGGGCGGGGTTGCCAATGGCTTTCCCCGAGAGGACGGATTCGACATAACCGTTGCGTCGGAGGTAATGGCCGTATTCTGTCTGTCCCGCAATTTGTCGGACCTGCAGAGCCGCCTCGGCAAAATGATCGTCGGTCAGACACGCGACGGCAAGCACATCACCGCCGCGGACCTGAAGGCCGATGGCGCGATGTCCGTCCTGTTGAAAGACGCAATCGCACCCAATCTGGTGCAGACGCTGGAGGGCTCGCCAGCATTGGTTCATGGCGGACCATTCGCCAACATCGCACACGGATGCAACTCGGTGATGGCGACGCGCCTCGCGCTGAAGCTGGCCGATGTGGTGGTGACTGAAGCCGGCTTCGGCGCCGATCTTGGGGGCGAGAAGTTTCTGGACATCAAATGCCGGTCGGCCGGGTTGAAACCTTCCTGCGCGGTGGTAGTGGCAACGGTTCGTGCCCTGAAAATGCACGGGGGCGTCGCCCGCAATGCGCTGGGGGCGGAGAATGTGGACGCCGTGAAGCGCGGTATCGCCAACCTTCGCCGCCATGTCGGGAATTTGGCGAAATTCGGGTTGCCGGTGGTGGTGGCCGTAAACCACTTCACCTCCGACACCGCGGCCGAGTTCGATGCGATCCGGAACGCCATGGCCGAACTTGGTACCGAGACAATCTCCTGCACACACTGGGCGCATGGCGGGGCAGGGGCTGAGGCTCTGGCCCACGCCGTCATGAGCCGGATCGAGGCCAGGCAGGCCGCCTACCGGCCGCTGTACCCGCTGAACATGAAACTCGCCGATAAAATCCGGACCATCGCCACGGAGATTTATGGTGCATCGGACATCGCCGTGCCGGATGCCGTGGCAACCAGGCTGGCGGCGTTCGAGGCCGCCGGCTTTGGTGGCGTGCCGGTTTGTATCGCCAAAACCCAGTACAGCTTTTCCGCGGATCCCTCGGCGATGGGTGCCCCAACCGGTCATGTGCTGCCCGTCCGTGAGGTGCGGCTATCGGCGGGGGCAGGATTTGTCGTCGCGGTCTGCGGCGACATCATGACCATGCCCGGATTGCCAAGGGTGCCAGCCGCGGAGTCGATTTACCTGCGACAGGACGGTCAGATCGAGGGGTTGTTCTGAACACGGATTGCGTGCGACTGCCATAGTGTTAAGTCCGCCTGTGTTACGATATCCGATGACACAGCAGCGAAAATGGAAACGCCGATGCCCGCGGGCCTTTCAACGATCCTCATTGTTCTCCTTGCCTACGGACTGGGATCTATTCCCTTCGGGCTGCTGCTGACGAAGACCGCCGGACTAGGGGATATCCGGGCCATCGGTTCGGGCAATATCGGCGCTACGAATGTGCTTCGAACCGGGCGCAAGGGGCTGGCAGCCGCCACCTTGCTCCTGGATGCGCTAAAGGGGGCCGCCGCGGTCCTGCTTGCCCGGATGTATATGGACGATCCAGATATCGCGTTGCTGGCCGGGCTGGCAGCCGTTCTTGGCCACCTGTTCCCGATGTGGCTGCGTTTCAAGGGCGGCAAGGGCGTTGCGACCGGGCTGGGTGTGCTGTTGGCAGCGTCATGGCCGATAGGTCTGGCCGCCTGTGCCGTATGGCTGATCGTTGCCGCGACCGCGCGACTGTCGTCGCTGGCCGCGCTCGCCGCTTTTGCCGCGGCGCCATGCGTTGCCCTGCTTTTAGAAGAATTCAGCGTCGTTAAGCTTTCCTTTACCATAGCCGTGCTGGTGTTCGTCCGCCATCAGGCCAACATCCGTCGCCTTCTCGCCGGCACCGAACCACGTATCGGCGGCGGCAAGGCCGGACGTGCCTGATCTGGCCCGCCGGTATTTCCGCCGACGGCACCCCGGGACGCATAAGCATGTCACGCTGGTCCGATCGTATCGACCACCTTCGCCTGATCCGAACCGAAGGGATCGGCCCGATTACCTATCGCCGCCTGCTCGGCCGTTACCCCGGCCCCGGGGCCGCGCTGGACGCGCTGCCAGGGCTGGCCCGGGCAGGGGGCCGGACCACGCCGCCGCGCACCACCTCCAAAGCCGATGCCGAACGGGAATTGGAACGCACCGATGCGCTGGGCGGGCGCATGGTCTTCCTGGGGGACGCCGGCTACCCGCCCCTGCTGGCGATGATGGACGATGCGCCGCCGTGCCTGATCCTGTCCGGCGATCTTGAAATCGCCGCCGGCCGGTGTGTCGCCGCCGTCGGCGGGCGCAACGCCTCGGCGAACGGCCAACGCATGGCGGAAAACCTGGCAGCCGAACTCGCCGTCAGCGTCGCCGTGGTGTCCGGCCTCGCCCGGGGGATCGATACCGCGGCCCACTGCGGGGCAATGCGAACCGGCCGCACGATCGGGGTGATCGCCGGCGGGATCGACCAGCCCTACCCGCCCGAAAACGCGGACCTTCACAAACGCATCGCCGAGACTCACCTTCTCATTACCGAATCGCCCATCGGTACCGTTCCGCTGGCCCGGCATTTTCCCCGCCGCAACCGCATCATCGCCGGCCTGTCGCTGGGGGTGGTCGTGGTGGAGGCGGCGCCCAAATCCGGCAGTTTGATCACCGCCCGGATCGCCCAAGAGGCTGGGCGCGAGGTGTTTGCGGTGCCCGGCTCCCCGCTGGATCCAAGGGCGAGGGGCGGCAACGATCTGATCCGCCAGGGCGCGATGCTGGTCGAAACCGCCGCCGACGTACTGGACAACCTGCCGCTCCAACCCGTCGCCAATCCGCCCCGCAAATCCGGTTTCGCCGAACCGGAACTGCCGTTCGACGCCGGCCCGGTGACCTCGGACGCGCGCTCTGTCGTGCTCTCTTTGCTGTCACCCGAACCGACAATGGTTGACGATCTGGTGCGGCGCTGCCACTTGTCGCCGTCCGTCGCAATGGCGGTTTTGCTGGAACTTGAGTTGGCGGGGCGTTTACAGACGTTTCCTGGCAACCGCGTGGCACTCTTGCCGGACGTTTTCGAGTAGGATACCGCACCGTTCAATGTCAGACGTCGTCGTTGTTGAATCCCCCGCCAAGGCCAAGACCATCAACCGCTACCTGGGTGGCGGTTACACGGTTCTTGCCAGTTTCGGTCATGTTCGCGACCTGCCACCAAAGGACGGAAGCGTCCGGCCGGAGCAGGACTTCGCGATGGACTGGGAGTCCGACGCGCGTGGCGACAAGCAGGTCGGCGCAATCGCCAAGGCCCTGAAGGGCGCCAAAACCCTGTATCTCGCCACCGATCCGGATCGCGAGGGGGAGGCGATTTCCTGGCACGTCAAGGCGATGCTGGCCGACAAGCACGCCCTGAAAGGTGTCACCGTCCATCGCATCACCTTCAATGAGATCACCCGCAACGCCATCCAGTATGCGATCAAGCATCCACGCGAACTCGATCAGCCGTTGATCGAAGCCTATATGGCCCGCCGGGCGCTGGACTACCTGGTGGGGTTCACCTTGTCGCCGGTGCTTTGGCGAAAGCTGCCCGGCAGCCGCAGCGCCGGACGGGTGCAGTCGGTAGCCTTGCGGCTGATCTGCGACCGCGAAGCCGAGATCGAGGTTTTCAAGGCGCGGGAATACTGGACCATCGAGGCGCTGTTCCTCACACCCGGCGGTGCCCCGTTCACCGCTCGGTTGACGCACCTGAACGGTAAGCGTCTCGATCAATTCGACTTAAACAACGAAACCCTGGCGCTGGCGGCAAAAGCCGCGGTGGAAGCCGGGACGTTCAGCGTTGGCAGCGTGGAGCGGCGGCGCGTCAAGCGCAACCCGCCGCCGCCGTTCACGACGTCCACATTGCAGCAGGAAGCCTCACGCAAACTGGGGTTCGGCGCGCAGCAGACCATGCGCTTGGCCCAGGGGCTTTACGAGGGCGTCGATATCGGTGGCGAGACCACCGGTCTGATCACCTATATGCGAACCGACGGTGTGCAGATGGCCCAGGAAGCCATCCACGGCATCCGCGATCATGTACGCGGCGTATTCGGCCCCGACTATCTGCCTGCCGCGCCGCGCGAATACACCAGCAAGGCCAAGAACGCCCAGGAAGCGCACGAGGCGATCCGCCCCACGGATGTCACCAGGACGCCGGAGCGCGTCGCGGGCGGGCTGAACAGCGACCAGCGCCGGTTGTATGAGCTGATCTGGAAGCGCGCCGTCGCGTCGCAGATGCAGTCCGCCGAACTGGATCAGGTCAGCGTCGATGTCACGGACGGCAAGGGGCTCAAACTCCGCGCCAATGGCTCGATCGTGGCGTTCGACGGCTTCCTGAAGCTGTATCGCGAGGACACCGACGATAAGCCCGAGGGTGCCGCCGACGAGGACGACAACCGCATGCTGCCGCCGATGAGCGAGCGCGACCCGCTCAAGCGGCAGAAGGTGGACGCCAGCCAGCATTTCACCCAACCGCCGCCGCGCTACTCGGAAGCCAGCCTCGTGAAGAAGATGGAGGAACTCGGCATTGGCCGCCCCTCCACCTATGCCTCCATATTGTCGGTCCTTCAGGACCGCAACTATGTCAAGCTGGACAAGCGCCGCTTCATCCCGGAGGACCGCGGTCGCCTGGTAACCGCCTTCCTGGTCAGCTTTTTCGAGCATTACGTCGATACCGGCTTCACCGCCGGGCTGGAAGAAAAGCTGGACGAAATTTCCGCCGGTTCGATGGAATGGCGGAAGGTGATGCACGACTTCTGGAACGAGTTTTCCAAGGCCGTCGAGCAGACCCGCGAGTTGAAGATCACCGACGTCATCAACGCGCTGGACGAAGACCTCGGCCCACACTTCTTTCCGTCCCGAGAGGACGGCTCGGACCCGCGCGTTTGTGCTGCTTGCGGCAGCGGGCGCCTTGGGTTGAAGCTGGGACGCTATGGCAGCTTCATCGGCTGTTCCAATTACCCGACGTGCCAGTACACGCGGCGCCTCGCCATCGACGCGGGAGAGGAGGGGGGCGAAACCCTCAAGGAAGGCATGCGCGAACTCGGTCTGCACCCCGATACGGGCGAGCAGATCACGGTTCGCCGGGGTCCATACGGTCTGTACGTGCAGCAGGGCGAGAATTCCGAAGACAAGAAGGTGCGTCCGAAGCGGACATCCCTGGCGCGCGGCATGGATGGCGAGAATCTGACGCTGGAGCAGGCGCTTGGGCTGCTGTCGCTGCCCCGGGAAATCGGTCTGCACCCGGAGACCAAGGAAAAGATCGAGGCCGGGATCGGCCGATTCGGCCCCTATGTGAAAATGGGCGCGATCTTCGGTTCGCTGGATAAGGACGATGATGTCCTGGCGCTGGGTTTGAACCGGGCGGTCGATTTGCTGGCAAAGAAAATGGCCAGCGTTCGCACGATCGGCCCGCACCCTGGCGATAAGGAGCCGATTACCGTGCGGAAGGGCCGTTTCGGCCCCTATGTCCAACACGGCAAGACAGTCGCCAATTTGCCTCGCGGGGTGGCGATGGACGACATCTCGCTGGACGAATCCGTCGCGCTGCTCGCCGAAAAGGGCAAGGCGTTGAAACCGAAGGGTGGGCGTAAGACCAAGGCGCCAGCCAAGGCTGCGTCTGGCGATGCGCCGAAGAAGGCGGCGCCACGCAAACCGGCTGCCCCGAAGAAAGCAGCGGCGAAGAAGACGGCCGCGAAGAAAGCCCCGGCGAAGGCGGCCGAATAGGCTGTTCAAGGGTGATCGCGGGCGCGTGTTGCCGGCTTCGCTTGCACTGCGGCCCGCTGTGCCTCATGTGTGACGCATGAGCAAACACCGCACCCGCAACCTGCCGGCCATGATGACACATTTGGCTTTCTCGTCCTGGGAAACCATCTACCGCCGGACGTTGATGATGGCGCAGGGCACCTGCGATCTGGCTGAGTATCAGCGCATGGTCACCGAAAAGGCCGAGGCCATGCAGGCTTCAGCCCTGGCGATGATGACGGGGCAGGGAAACGCGGCCGCCTTGGCGCCGTATCTCGTTCGCTCGCGGGCCAATGCCCGCAGGCTTCGGCGGGGATAGAACCACGGGATCGGCCGGTTCCGTGCTAGTCGGCTTCGGTTTCATCGCCGGGCGCTTCGGCTTCCCGACGCAGCCGCCGGAAGCTGCGAACGCTGAATGGCAGCATCCCCAGGTAGATCACGCTGATGCCAGCCAGCGCGGCCCAGGGATCGGCGAGTGCCACCGCGGCATACGCGCCGGTTCCCAGTAGCATTGGCAGCACGTACTCCGATCGAACCTTAAAGTTCTTGAAACTCCAGATCGGCAGGGTCGAAACCAACAAGACCGCTGTTCCGATCAGCACCGCCGCGTTGAACAGCGGAAACTGAGCGAAGTCCACCAGCCATCGCCAGCCAAGCGATTTCCCCTCTAAGCCAAGGAACAACGGAAATAACGCCAGGGCCGCCCCAGCCGGTGCCGGAACGCCGGTAAAGAAGTTATACGCATAGGCCGGTTTCGGCGCACCATCGAGCGAGGCGTTGAACCGAGCTAACCGCAGCGCCATGCAGACTGAGAACATCAGGCAGGGCGCGTAACCGTACGCGCCGCCACGTTGCAGCGACCATAGATAGAGCACAAACGCCGGCGCCACCCCGAAGCAGACAAAGTCCGACAGGCTGTCGAATTCGGCGCCGAAACGCGAGGTTGCCTTCAACAGGCGGGCCAGCCGCCCATCCAGACCATCGATGACGGCTGCCACCGCTATGGCCACCGCGGCCGCACCAAACCTGCCCTCCAACCCGAAACGCATCGATGTCAGGCCCGCGCACAGGCCCAGCATCGTCATCAGGTTTGGTATCATCCGGTTGAATGACGGGCCTTTGTAGCGCGGACGCCTGCGCTGGCGCGGCCGGTAGCGTCGCAGGCGGCGGATCGGGAAAACCGCTGGGCGGTCGCTCATGGCGCCATTTCGGCGATCACTGTCTCTCCGCCGATCATGGTCTGACCCTCGATCACCAGTGGGTGGACGCCTTCGGGCAGATACAGGTCCGTGCGGCTTCCAAACCGGATGATACCGAATCGGCCGCCTGCCGTCACAGGGTCGCCCTCTCGGACCGAACACAAAATGCGGCGGGCGATCAGTCCGGCGATCTGGACCACGGCGATTTCCTGACCGTTCGGCAAACGGATCGCCAGGGCATTGCGTTCGTTCTGTTCGCTGGCCTTATCCAGGCTGGCACTGACGAAGGCGCCGTGCCGATAGGCGATGCGGGTCACGACGCCATCGGCCGGCGCGCGGTTGACATGAACATTCAGCACGGACAAAAAAATCGAGACCTTCCAGCGCAGTTCGCCACTAAGGCCCAGTTCGGGGGGAGGAGCGGCCATCGTCACGGAGACGATGCGGCCGTCGGCCGGTGCCAGGAACAAGCCTGGACGGGGCGGCGGCACACGCTCGGGGTCGCGGAAGAAATACAGGCAGAACAATGTGAAGATCAGGCCCAGCCAGATCAGCCATGCGCCGACCGCGAAGCCGATAATCAGTACAATCAGGCCACCCATGATGAACGGGCGCCCGGCGGGGTGCGGTGGCGCGAGAACGCCGCGAATATCGTCTGTAATGGCCATCAGGGGCGGGGTTATGGAGGGTTGGTCAACAGATCGCAAGGCATGTGTGTTGGAATGGCGTCGGTGGGGCCGGACCAGTTGAAGCCCCACCGACGGGCAGGTCGCTAGATCGCGGCTTCCGCGAATATTCGCCGGACGTCGCGGTTCCATGCCCCATGGTATCGGGCAAGCCAGTATTCCGCCTGGGTTGGCGCACCTTCGGCGATAGCCTGCAACGGGGTCAGCAGAACACGCTCATCGTCCCCGGCCGCATTGCGGCAACCGCGCGCACGCAGCCCGTCCGCCGCGATGGCCACGACTTCGGGTACGATGTCGCGCAGCTTGCCGCCGCGCCAGGGCGCATCCAGGCCCATCCGTGGCACCGCCGCCCTGGCGGCTACGGCGTCGTTCCAGCCGGCGCCGCGCAGCAACGCCTCGGCGGCGGTCAGGGCGGGATCGTCGTAAAGCAGACCGACCCACAACGCCGACTGCGCGATCATCATGTCCGCCCGGCCGGCATCCGCACCGCGCATTTCCAGGAACCGCTTCAGCCGAACGTCGGTGAACGCCGTGGTCACATGGTCCGCGAAGTCGCCCATGGTCGCGGTGATCCCCGCCAAAGCCGGAATGCGCCCGGCGATGAAGTCGGTGAACGATTGCCCCGCCACGTCGAGGTAATGACCGTCGCGATAGACGAAATACATGGGCACGTTCTCGATAATCCAGGCCGCATACCGCTCGAAGCCGAACCCGTCCTCGAACATGACCGCCGGAATCCCGGAACGCTGGTTGTCCGTATCGGTCCACACATGCGCCCGGTAGGACATGAAGCCGTTCGGCTTGCCCTCGGTAAAAGGGGAGTTCGCGAACAGCGCGGTCGCCAACGGCTGCAACAGCAGGGAAACCCGCAGCTTGCGCCGCATGTCCTCTTCCGATGCGAAGTCTAGGTTTACCTGCACGGTGCAGGTACGCGTCATCATGTCCAGGCCCATGCTGCCGACCAGGGGCATGTAGCGCTGCATGATGGCATAACGGCCCTTCGGCATCCACGGCATCGCCGCCCGAGCCGCCATCGGGTGGAAACCTAGCGGCGCGAAGCCCAGATCCAGGCCCTCGCAGGCTGAACGCACCTGGCGATAATGTTCCTCCAGCTCGGTTTTGGTTTCGTGCAAGGTTTCCAGCGGCCCACCCGACAGCTCAAGCTGTCCGGCCGGCTCCAGCGATACCGAGGCCGCGCCTTGCTTCAGTCCGATCGGATTCTCCTGGTCCAGGATCGGCGTGCCGCCGAACCGGGCAAGGCCGGCCAGAAGGTCGCGGATGGCGCCTGGCTGGCCATCCGCAGGCAGATAAGGCGGCGGGGTCAGGTCGGCGTGACGGAATCCAAACTTCTCATGTTCGGTGCCGATGCGGAATTCGGCCCGGGGTTTACAGCCGACCGACAGATATGCGGCCATTTGTTCTATCGACGTCAGCGGCGTGTCGTCGGCGTCTCCTGGATTGGACATTGGGTTCCCAAGGTATCTCGGTTGCGACGGCCCGTGGGACGGTACCCATCGGGCGGCACGGCGCACGGGCTGGCCCAAAACGGACCCTACGTGCGCCTGACTGTTAAAACCAGCGTACTAGCCACACCTCGGGGCTTGCAACAAGGCCAGACCCGCGATTGCCGCTGTTTCCGCCCGCAGGATGCGGGGCCCAAGGCTAACCGCGCGCACGAAACGGCACCGGTCCAGCATCGCGTGGTCGCGCGGCCCGAAGCCGCCCTCCGGCCCGATCAACAGACCCGCGGCGCCTTCGGCACGCCCCAGCGGCTGGGCGTCGGCCCGCTCCTGCGCGACATGCAGCGCCCGGTCGGTCGGCCAATCGCGCAGAAGATCATGAAGTTGCCTCGCCGGACGAATGTCCGGAACGGTCAGCCGCTCGCTTTGCTCCGCGGCCTCTGTTGCTATGGCCCGCAACCGATCCAGGTTCACGCGCGCGGCGTTGGTCCGTTCGGTAAATACCGGCAGCAGCGCCGAAACGCCAAGCTCGGTCGCCTTCTGCACTACCAAGTCGGTGGTGTCGCGCTTCAGCACGGCGAACACCAGCCAGGGACCCGGTTCCTCCGCCTGCGAACGCACCTGCACCTCCACGGCGAGCGCGGACTTGCCGCGTGCCAGTGTGGCGATGCGGCAGGCCCATTCGCCGTCGGTGCCGTTGAAAAGATGCACGATGTCGCCCACTGCCCGACGCATGACACCGCCCAGGTAATGTGCCTGCGCCTCGCTTGCCTCAACGACCGCGCCGGGGGACAGCGCCGATTCGACGTATAAGCGGATCATGAGGATGGTATATAAAGTATGACTGGATCCATGGAACCGCGAACAACCCCCCTGAACATGCATACGGACATTGTTGCCACCGGCTGGGTTGCCCGTCTGCCCCGCGCCTGGCTGCCCTATCTGCTCCTGGCCCGCCTGGACAGGCCCATCGGCGCCTGGCTGCTGTTTTTGCCCGGCCTGTGGGGCATTCTTCTCGCTCGGCCGGACGCGGCGGAGGCAGTCCGTCTGGTCGTGCTGTTCGGCATCGGCAGCGTCACGATGCGATCCGCCGGCTGTGTCGTCAACGATCTGTGGGATCGCGACATCGACCGAATGGTGGCCCGGACGGCTGGACGGCCGCTGGCTTCGGGCGCACTGCGGCCATTCCAGGCGCTGATATTCCTGGCGGTGCTGTTGCTGCTGGGGCTGGCGATTTTGCTGCAACTGAACCGGCTGAGCTGGGTGCTGGGCGTGTCGTCGCTGCTGTTGGTCGCGCTTTATCCGCTGGCCAAACGTGTCACCTGGTGGCCGCAACTGATGATGGGTTTCACTTTCGGTTTTGGCGCGCCGTTGGGCTATGCCGCTGCCGCCGGCCGGTTGGATGCGGCCTGGGCCATTCTGTATGCCGCCGCGATCCTGTGGGACCTGGGCTTCGATACGATCTACGCCCATCAGGATCGCGAGGATGACGCCCTGATCGGTGTCCGCTCCACCGCCCGGCTGTTCGGCGACCGCACCCGGCCGTTCCTGGCGATGTGTTACGCGGCAACCGTCGCGATGCTGGTATTGGCCGGCTGGCTGGCCGGGCTGGGACCCTGGTTCTATCCGGCGCTGCTGCTGCCCGCGGCTTTGCTGGCGCGGCAGGTGATCGCGCTGAACATCGACGATCCGGCCGGGTGTCTGCGGCTGTTCCGGGCGAACCGCGAAGTCGGCCTGGCTGTTGGGCTCGCGGTCCTGGCAGGCTGGTTTTGACCGCGGTCCAAGCGCCCGCCATCGCCGCCGAGGCATTCATCGAGGCCAACACCGTCCTGACGGTCGCGCGCCAGGTGCCGGAAATCCGGCTCTATTTGGCGACCGAGATCACGCCGGTCTGGCAGGCCACCGAAACCTGGCTCGCCGAACGCAATATCGAGCCGCCGTTCTGGGCCTTCGCCTGGCCGGGCGGTCAGGCGCTGGCTCGGCATATCCTGGACAATCCCGCGCTGGTCGCCGGTAAGCGCGTGCTGGATTTCGCGGCCGGCGGCGGTATCGCTGCAATCGCATGCGCCATGGCCGGTGCGGCGGATGTAGAGGCATGCGAGATCGACGGGCTTGCCCTGGCCGCCATCGGCCTGAATGCGGCCATCAACGGCGCCACGATCCGCCGATCCGGCGACATCGTGGGTTCGCCATGCCGCTGGGACCTGATCCTGTGCGGTGACGTGTGTTATGAGGCGCCGATGACCGGCCACATCATGCCATGGCTGACCAGCCTTACACCGAAGGCAGAGGTGTGGATCGCCGATCCCGGCCGGGCTTACCTGCCGAAACAGGGCCTTGTGCCCATCGCCGCCTATCGCATCGAGACCACTCTGGAACTGGAGGACCGCACCGACCGCGAGGTGACGCTCTACCGGGTTTTACCGAGGATCTGACCGAACGCGGTGCCGTTGATCGTCAACGGGCCGCCGCCGACGGCGATATCCCAGACCGTACCATCGCCTCCTGGCCGTCCAAGCCCTTGTGCGATGAACAAGACAGGGACGATCTGCCGCAACCGGGCGTTGCCCTGAACACGGGCCATCAGCCCACTCATACCGGACGCTGTCAGGTGGATGTCCGCCCCGGTCTCACCGTTTGGCCGCGGCGTGAATTTGACCGAACCATGCACATGCAGCGGACCCGCATCGAAGTCGAGCGACTCGATCGCCGCCCGCGCACCCGGCAGGTTCAGAAGTGCCGCGGCCTGCCGCTGCAGTACCGCCAGATTGGCATCGGGCGCGGTGGCCGCCCGCAGCAATGCCATCAACGGTGCGACCGGCAAGCCGGCGAAAACCGAACGGGCGGTCACATGATGCGGCATGAACCCGGCCATGTCGGAAGACATCGACGCCCAGGTCGCCTCGTCCGCCGCGACATCGGCCGTGGCATTGACGATATGGTTCTCCGCTCCGCCGTTCAGCAGGAGTTGCATGCGGCCGAGGGAGCCGGCGCGGCCCCCGCCGAGGTTGAATTCGACGCCATCGACGGTCTCATCCACGTCGAAATGCGACAGCAGGCCATTGGTGGCATCCAGCAGTGTCCGCAGCCCCTGGTGCTGAGCTTGATTAGGCGGCATCGCCGACAGCGAGCGGGCGGCGATCAGCAGTTTCTCTGCTTCGGCCCGATCCAGCCCGTTCAACGTGAAATGCCCTTGCAGGTCGTGAACGCTGCTGCTGGTTGCGGGATCTTTTGCCGTCGCGTGCCAGTTTTCGGCTGACTCCCGGCCGAGTATGTCCACCCGCCCATCGGCCGTGGCGGACATATTAGCGTCCAGTGTCAAGCGGTTGAGCGTCTGTTCGCTGTCACGGCCGCCCGCCGTGGATTGCAACGTAATGGTGCCAAGGCTCGCCGATATCTGGGACGCCGTGGACAGGCTGGGGTCGAGACGGCCACGGATCGTCTGCTGTCCAAGCGTATAAGACACGGATCGATCGATGCCCGGACCGATCGCGCCCTCTGCGGGAAACGACAGGGCCGAAAGCGTCCATGCGCCGTTTTCCGCGGGGCGTGCAACGGCTTCGGCAGCCGCACCCGGCGGTGCGGTGAACCCGGACAACGGGATCTGAATGTGAAAATCCGAACCGGTTTGGGTCACCGACGCCGGTTCGGCCGGGGCCGACACCGCTCCAAGCGTCAGGACAGAGAGCATTTCGCCTAAGCCCGTTCGCAGGCCCTCGGTATCCCCGGCCAGAGCCGAACCAGCGGACAGGAAGACAGCCAAAATCGGGAGGAAATGCTTCTTCATGACTGAACCACCGGCAACCAGACGCTGACGGTGGTGCCCTTGCCGATTTCGCTTTCTATCAACAACTGCCCGCGATGGCGGTTAACGATATGCTTGACGATCGCCAGCCCCAGTCCCGTGCCGCCGACCGCGCGCGACCGGCCCTTGTCCACGCGATAGAACCGCTCAGTCAGCCGGGGCAGATGCTCCTTCGGAATTCCGCCGCCTTGATCGGCCACGGAAACCACGACACCGGGCCGGCTTGGCCATATCTTCCCGGGTGTTGCGACCGCGGCCGTCAAGGTTAGCGTCCCCCCGTCACGACCATATTTCAGCCCATTGTCCAACAGATTTTGCAGAACCTGCGCCATCTGGTCGGCGTCGCCCGACAAGATCGGCAGGTCGGTGTCGATCCTCAACGCCAGTTCCACATTCCGATCCTTCAGCCGGGGTTCGTATCCCGCCACGATACGGTCCAGCAACTGCCGCAGATCCAGCGGTTCAGACGGTATCTGATGTTCATTCAATTCGATCCGCGACAGGCTCAGCAGATCGTCGATCAGCCGGTTCATCCTCGCACCCTGCTCGGCCATGATCTCCAGGAACCTTTGCTGCGCCGGCGGATCGTCGGCGGCCGGGCCACGCAAGGTTTCGACGAATCCGATCAAGGACGCCAGCGGCGTCCGCAGTTCGTGACTGACGTTGGCGACGAAATCGGCGCGCATATGTTCGACCACCCGCTCCCTGGTCCGATCCGACAGAACCACCAGTATCTCGCCGCCATCGGCCAAAGGCGGGTCCATCGGCACGATCGTCGCATAGATATCCCGTTGAACCGGCGCCGGCAGGCTGATCTCGGCGGTCTGGGACTGTTTTGTCGCCATGGCCTTGTCGATGGCGCCGCGAATGGCCGGGTGGCGCAACACAGCTGCCTTTTCCTCGCCAAAGGCCAGCCTGGCCGCGGCATTCGTGCGTCGAATTGTCCGGTCGCGGGCGAGCACCAGAACGGGATCCGGCAACCGCTCCAGAATCAAGGTATCGGCGCGACGATGCTGTTCCTGCAGGGCGGTCCTGGTTGCAAGACGCCGCGATATGCGATCGACCTCTCTCCCAAGGGCTTCCATCAGAACAGGACCATCGCCGCGGAGACTCGGACTCCCTTCGTCCGAGGCGACAAGCCTGACAGCATCCGTCAGTAAATCGAGATCGCGCGCCCAGACCAGGGCAAATGCCCCGGATGCCGCCATGCAGACGGCAATACCGGCCAAAGCCGGCCAGAAACTGGCCCAACCCATCGCAGCCAGGAATGCCAGCACCGCGACGGGCACCACTGCCAGGAACGCGGCGATCCCGATAAGCCTCATTCCGGCCGGCCAGGGCGGGGCGGCAGGTCAGACGTTGGGATCGACACGTTGATACCGGGCACGAACCCCTCGTTCGATGGCCGCGGAGATCAGCGAGTCGAGGCCCAACTCGCCGCGGACGAATTCCAGCATCTCAAGCGATTGCTGCCGGGCGCCTTGTCCCCCTGCCACGACCTCGCAGGCAAGGACGTAGGCGGTCTCTCGCAGTTTGGTGT
Organism: Pseudomonadota bacterium; assembly: GCA_021805665.1. Lineage (GTDB taxonomy): Bacteria > Pseudomonadota > Alphaproteobacteria > Acetobacterales > Acetobacteraceae > Rhodopila. Next base: position 8,392 of record JAJZEV010000050.1, on the reverse strand, counting down.
TGAGAGCGGCACGCATCAGACGCGCGGCGTGGGCCAGTCCGTCACTGTCGGTCAGCAGCGACACGGCGCGGTCGGTGGCATCCGACAACGCCGATGACGTGAAGTCCTGGAATGCCGGCAGAGTCTGAACCAGCCCGGACATGATGCCGATTTCCCGGTCGGTTATGCCGCCGTCGGCCGCCGAGACCAAAACCATGGTCAGGATCAGGGCCTCAGGGGCATTGATGGCATCGCGAGATCTCATGGGAACCTCTTTGATCGAAAAAACGATGCGGAAGCCTTAGGGCCGCGGCCCCGATGTTAGAAATGCACGAGTCCGTAAGAAAGCGCCAGTTTCGTTGACCGCCTGTGCCAACCCCAGGCGTTGCACCACCACCCCGGCGGGAAATGCCGACATAAGGCGGCTGGGCGCCTGGCGGTCCAACAGCACGAAAACCCCGCGGTCGGTGGAACGGCGGATCAACCTGCCGAATGCCTGTCTCAGACGCAGCCTTACGATACGGTCATCGTATCCCTTCGGATCGCCGTCGGACAAGTGGATGCGCCTTTCCCGGTGCAGGATGTCCGGGCGAGGCCACGGCGTACGCTCGAATACCACCAGTCGAAGGGCATTGCCGGGGACGTCCACACCGTCGCGCATGGCATCGGTTCCCAGCAGGCAGCTTTCTTCCTCGGCGCGGAAGATATCGACCAGGGTCGCATTGCCCATCATGTCCACATGCTGCGCGTATAGCGGATAGCCGGCCTGTTCCAAGCCGGGCGCGATACGCTGATGCACGGCCCGCAGGCGGCTGATAGCAGTAAACAAACCAAGGGCACTGCCCTCCGACGCCAGGAACAGCGCGCGGTACGCCGCGGCGAGCTGGTCCAGGTTGTTCGGCATGACATCGCTCACCACGAATGCCCTGGTCTGTTGAGCATAATCGAACGGCGATGCCACCGCTGCACGGATGGCGGGGGACGGCAGATGCGGGGCACCGACCCGCGCCTCCGCGGAAGCCCATGCGGTTTCGGGGTCCCGGTCGCCCGAATCGCGTAGTGTGGCAGAAGTCACCAGTAACCCTTGGGCGGGCGATGCCAGGGTGGTGGCGAACGGAATCGTGGGGTCCAGCCAATGACGGTGCAATCCGACGTCCAGGTCGCGCAGCCCATCGCGGCGGTCAAGGCGCAGGAACATGATGTGGGCCGGGCGTTCGCCGGGGGCGGCTTGCGGTTCGGCCAGACTCCGAAGCATGGTCTGCCACGCCTGAAGTGGGTTCAACGCCCGGCGCATCAACGATCGGCCAATGGCTTCTATCCTGTTGCGGGTGGCCTCATCGATTTCTTCCGCTTCGTCGTCCAGCCGCGCGAGCAGGCGTTCGCGCAGCGTGACCAGCGGTTCCGATATGCGTGCCAGCGAGCGGGCGAGGCGGTCGGCGGCCGCGGCGGCCTCATCGTTCAACGGGAAGACGTCGCACTCCATCGAACCGAATGCCGGACGCCCGTCGGCCCCAGCGGTTCGGGCGAGTATCTGCCTGCGGATCAGGCGCAGGAATGCTTCCGAGGGGTTCGAACGAGCAGGTTCGACCCCCTCCAGGTCCTGCGTGTCCCCCGTTTGGATGCCGGTGGCCCAATCGGACGGCGGTAAGGCCGCGGCGGCTTGCAGGGCAGCCTCCATCGGCGTTTGCAGCGCGGGGCGCCCCGCCACCAATTCATCGAGCCTCTTCGATAATCCCCTGGCTCGGGACCTCCCGCCCTCCGCGCCGCGTAACCAACGCCGCAGTTCCGCGGTTTCCGCTCCGGACAGTGCCGCCGAGAACGCACTGTCGGCGGCGTCGAAGACATGGTGACCCTCGTCGAACACGTATCGCGTCGGTACGGCATTGTCGTCCAGTCCGCCCCATGCCGCCTGGGTCATCACCAGGGCATGGTTGGCGACCACGAGTTCGGCGGTGCGGGAACGACGGATGTTGTGTTCGATGAAGCAGCGCCGCCAGTGCGGACAAGCGGCGTGGATGCACTCACCCCTGCGATCCGCCAACGATGCGATCAGCGAGCCGCCGAACAGTTCCGGCAGCCAGCCGGGCAGATCGCCACCTTGAATATCGCCGTCCTCGGTCGCAATGGCCCACCGGGCGATCAAACCCAACGGGACGATGTTCTGGTTCATGAACCCGGCGGAAGCGGTGCCGATCGCGTCTTCCAGGTTCAACAGGCAAAGGTAGTTCTCGCGGCCCTTGCGGACGACGATGCGGCGGCGGCGTTCCGTTGGGTCGGGAATAAGGCGTGTCAGTTCGCTGTCGATCTGTCGCTGCAAGTGGCGGGTGAAGGTGCTGATCCAGACCGCGCCCTTGTTCTTTTCCGCCCACACGCTGGCCGGGGCCAGATAGCCGAGGGTCTTGCCGGTGCCGGTTCCAGCCTCGACCAGCACCATGTGAGGATCGCCCCTGACCTCCCTTGGCGCGAACGCCGCCGAGGCAGCGCTGGCATAGTCGCCTTGGCCGGGGCGTTGTTCGGCATTTGGGCCCAGCATGACAGCGAGGCGTTTGCGCGCTTCGGTTTCACTGACCGGGTGGGACGACGGAGGCGGTGGGGTGGCGCTGTCCTCCCACTCCGGCAGTTTCTTCCAAACCTTCAGCGGATCGTTGGAAGCGGGGGCATCGGGACAACCGAGCGCGTGGGTTATATAGCCGCCCCAGCCCCAACCGGCTTTCTGCATGCGGGCAGCGAGCGGGCCAGCGTCGCGGTTAATCGGCAGATCGCGCCCTTGGGACAGTTGGTTCAGCAGCGCGACGGCAAAGTCCGGGAGGCTGGCGACTTCGGCTTCCAGGCCGATCGGGGGATGGTCGTTGTCCAGCGCCATGGCTAACCCGCGGGGTGTCGGGGCGGCGGTTTGGGCGGGGCGGACGAAGGCGAACAGGTCCAGCAGGTCGAATGCCGGGCCGGGCCGCATGTTCAGGCGGCGAAAAGTGGCCGGCGCATGCACCAGGATCGGCGGCGGCAGAGTTTTCAGCAGGGCAGCCGCTTGTTCGCTCGGCAGCACGACAAGCTCGCCATCCGGTGTCAGAATGGCGGCTCGGCCGTGGCCCGCGATCACGGAGGGGGCGTCCGGCAGGGCGATGGATGGATTCACCATGCGGTTGTAGCTGGGACTGGAGGCGGTGTCATTGCCGGGCATCGCGGCACACTGAACAGGTGCTGGCGATCAGTTTGACTGAACCTCCCTTTTGGCCGCGCGCCCGGCGTATGTAGTTGGCGCGCGGATCACGCATGGCGGACCTTGGCCGCAGCGTGTATCAGCCGCCACCGTGTTCGACCTTCCCGTTTCCGATGTTTTCCCTGCGTTGCTGGCCACGCTGAATGCGGGCCGTAATGCCGTGCTTGTCGCACCGCCAGGCGCCGGCAAGACGACGCTGGTTCCGCTGGCCCTGCTGGACGCGCCTTGGCGCCAGGATGGCCGTATCCTGATGCTGGAACCGCGCCGTCTGGCGACACGGGCGGCGGCTACCCGCATGGCATCGCTGATCGGCCAGCCGGTGGGGCAGACCATCGGCTATCGAACCCGGCTGGATGGCGCTGGATCGGCGGAAACCCGGGTCGAGGTCATTACCGAGGGCCTGCTGCTGCGCCGCCTGCAATCGGATCCCGGCCTGGACGGGGTCGCCGCCGTGATTCTGGACGAAATTCACGAACGCTCGCTGGAATCCGATCTGGGGTTGGCGCTTTGCCTGGATCTGCAGCACCAACTGCGGCCGGACCTGCGGCTGCTGGCGATGTCGGCCACCGCCGATGGCGCCCGGCTGTCCGGGTTGATGGACGCCGACGTCATCGAAAGCGCCGGCCGGATGTATCCGGTGACGGTCGAGCACCAGCCCCGCGACATCGGCCATATCCGCGAATTGTCAGATGCCGTCGCCCGCGCGATCCGGGCGACGGTGGCGCGGCATGAGGGCGATATTCTCGCGTTCCTGCCGGGCATGGCGGAGATCCGTCGTACTCAGTCGGCCTTGGACGGATGCGGGGCGCTGGTTCTGCCGCTGCACGGCGAACTGCCGCCGGCCGAACAGGACCGGGCGTTGCGTCCGGCCGACACAAGGCGGGTGGTGCTGGCGACCTCGATCGCGGAAACCTCCCTGACCGTTCCCGGGGTGCGGATCGTGGTCGATGGCGGCTGGCGGCGCGCGCCCCGGCTGGATGCGGCGACCGGTCTGACGCGCTTGACCACCATGCGGATTTCCCGTGCGGCGGCCGATCAGCGGGCCGGCCGAGCGGGGCGGGAGGCGCCGGGAGTGGCGGTTCGGGTGTGGTCGCCGGCGCTGCATCGCGGGCTGCCGGCGTTCGACCGGCCGGAAATCCTGGAGGCCGAACTGTCCGGTCTGGTGCTGGATTGCGCCGCTTGGGGCACGCCGCCCGGCGACCTCGCGTTTCAAGATAAGCCGCCGTCCGGTGCGGTGGCCGCCGCGGCCGAGCTGTTGAAGGAACTGGGGGCGCTGAACGCCGAAGGCCGGATTACCGACGCCGGCCGCGATATGGTGCGGATCGGGTCGCATCCCCGGCTGGCGGCGATGATGCTTGCCGCGGGTAATCCCGGTCAGGCGGCTTTGGCGGCCGACCTCGCGGCGCTGCTGGAAGAACGCGACCCGATGCGGGGGCAGGACGCGCCGGCCGATATCGGCGTCCGGATCGCGGCTGTTGCCGGGCGCGACGCCTGGAATGACCCTGCCATCGACCGGGGCGCGTTGCATCGTATCCGCCAGACCGCCGATCAGTACCGGCGGCGCATGCGGGTGCCGCGCAACACCGAGGCGGACGGCGAACCGGGGCCGCTGCTGGCCGCGGCGTTTCCCGACCGGATCGCGCAGCGGCGCGGGGAGCCGGGTTCCTTCCGCCTGTCGGGCGGCGGCAGTGCGCGCCTGCCGGTCACCGATCCGCTGTCCAAGGCGGGCCTGCTGGTGGCGGCGTCGCTGGAACTGAAAGCTGCCTCCCGCATCCGTCTCGGTGCCCCGCTCGATCCCGACTCTCTGCCGCCCGCGCTTGCCGTTCGGGTGACGGAGCAGGTCGAGGCCGGGTTCGATTCGGCATCCGGCACCGTATTGGTGCGCCGCCGTCGCCGGTTGGGGGCGTTGATTCTGTCGGATCGCACCGAACCGGGCGACCCTGCCCAGATGGCGGAGGCTTTGGCCGATGCCGTTGCCGCGCGGGATTTGCGGCCGCTGGCCTGGACCGAGGCCACGCGCCAGCTTCAGTCCCGGGTCGCGCTGATGCGCGGGATCGAACCGGATGCCGGATGGCCGGATCTGGGCGATGCGGCGCTGAAAAGCAGTATTCAGGCGTGGCTGACGCCTTACCTGGCCGGTATCGTGCGCCTGGCGGATATCGGGGCATTGGACCTGCACGCGATCCTGCGCGGCATGATGCCACGGGAGCTTGCGGCGCGGCTGGATCGCGATCTGCCCACCCATGCGAATTTACCGAACGGCCGGGCGGCGATCGACTACTCGGAGTCTCCGCCACTGGCGTCGGCGAAAGCGCAGGCGTTTTATGGCATGTCCGCGACACCGCTGCTCGCCGGGGGGCGCATTCCCCTGCGGCTGGCGCTTTTGTCGCCGGCAGGGCGCCCGATCGCGGTCACGGCGGATCTTGGCGGGTTCTGGAAGGGCGCCTGGGCCGACGCCCGCCGCGACATGCGCGGCCGTTACCCGCGGCACCGCTGGCCCGAAGACGGTGCAAATCCATCGGAAAACTGATCCGGGGGATTCTTGTTACAGGCATGGTGCCATGCCATCTGATAGCTGATATGCGACGATCCGTTGGAGAGTGCTTCCTGCCCATGCCAGATGTCCGATCGCCGGCCCAGCCGACTCCGCCATCCTGGCAGCGGTTCGCTCATTCTGTTGTCCTGAGCGCCGCGCTACTGCTCAGCGCGTGCTCGCCCGGGCCGGCCGTGGCCCGCGGGGCCCCCGAAAGCCTGGCGCCGCTGGTTAAAAAGGTGCTGCCGGCAGTGGTCAACATCGCCATCACCGAGACCGTTTCCGGCGGCGATGTGCTGGGGGAAATTCCGCCCGAACTGCGCGATACGCCGTTGGGGCGGGAATTCCGACGCCGGTTCGGCAACAAGCGGGAGCAGGTGGCAGGCGCCGGGTCGGGTTTCATCATCGATTCCACCGGCATCATCGTCACCAACAACCACGTGGTCGACCGCGCCGACAAGATTATCGTCTCGTTGACCGACGGACGGCAGTTGCCAGCGAAGGTGATCGGGCGCGACGAACTGACGGACGTGGCGGTGATTAAAGTGCAGAGCAACGCATCGCTGCCTAGCGTCACCTGGGGCGATTCCAGCAAGACGGAGGTCGGCGACTGGATTCTGGCCGCTGGAAACCCGTTCGGGTTGGGCGGGTCGGTGTCCGTCGGGATCATCTCGGCCGAGGGGCGCGATCTGGGATCGGGTCCGTTCGACAATTTCTTGCAGCTCGATGCGCCGATCAACCCGGGTAATTCGGGCGGCCCGGTGTTCAACATGGACGGTCAGGTGATCGGCGTCAGTTCGGTGATCGTGTCGCCGACCGGTGCGTCGGTGGGCATCGGCTTCGCAATCCCCAGCGAGGCGGTCAGCCGTATCGTGGCACAGCTTCTGGCAAAGGGATTCATCGAACGCGGCTGGCTGGGCGTTGCGGTCGATGACCGGGATGCCGGGGTGACGATCGCCAGCGTGGACCGAACCGGCCCGGCGGCCAAGGCGGGTATCCGCGCGGGCGATGTCGTCGTGGCGATCGATGGGGACAGAATCGACAGTTCACGCGGGTTGATCCGGGCGGTGGCCGTGGTGCCGCCGGGGAACAGCGTCCAGGTGACGGTGCGCCGGCAAGGGCGGGAGATCGACATTCCGGTCAGCGTCGGACGCCGGCCGAACGAGCAGGCAGCCGGGTAGGGCTGGAACATACGTAAGGGAGATAAGCATGCGCATCCTGCTGGTCGAGGATGACAAGGACGTTGCCGGATTTATCGTGCGCGGGCTGAAAGAAGCCGGCCATGTGGTGGAGCACGCCGATAACGGCCGCGACGGGCTGTTCATGGCTGCCAGCGAAACCTTCGATGCCGTGATTCTGGATCGGATGCTGCCGGGCGGCATCGACGGGCTGAAAATCCTGGAAACCCTGCGTGGGCAGAAGAACGCGGTTCCGGTGCTGATCCTGTCGGCAATGGCCGAGGTCGATGACCGGGTAAAGGGCCTGAAGGCCGGCGGCGACGATTATCTGACCAAGCCGTTCGCTTTCGCCGAACTGCTGGCCCGCGTCGAAGCCCTGAATCGCCGCGGCAAGGGCGAGGGACCGGTGACGAAGCTGGTCGTGGAGGATCTGGAACTCGATCTGCTGTCGCGGCAGGTGAAACGCGGCGGGCAGAAGATCGACCTGCAGCCGCGTGAGTTCCGGCTGCTGGAATACCTGATGCGTCACGCGGGTCAGGTGGTGACCCGGACCATGCTGCTGGAGGGCGTGTGGGATTATCACTTCGATCCGCAGACCAACGTGATCGACGTCCATGTCTCCCGGTTGCGCCAGAAGGTGGACAAGCCGTTCCCGACCGGGCTGATCCACACCGTGCGCAATGCGGGCTACATGCTAAGAGCCGAACAGGCATAATATCCGGTTCGGCGGCCGCGCTGACGCATATGAGGGGTCTATGATCGATCGCGGTTTGCTCCGGTCCGCTGGATTTCGCTTTGGCGCGGTGTACGCAATTCTACTGGCCTTGAGTGCGGCCGCGCTGGCCTTTTTCCTATGGTGGTCCACCGCCGGCTTGCTGGAACGCCAGACCGAGGCGGCGATCGCCGCCGACGCCCAGGGACTGTCCGAACGCTGGTCGGAGGGTGGCCTGCCCGGTCTGGTGGTGACCATCGAGGACCGGCTGGCGCAAAACGTGGACGACGACGCCATCTATTTGCTGACCGACAGCAAAATGAAGCGAATCGCCGGCAACCTGGCGAGTTGGCCGCTGGCGGTCGGCACGGCTGGCTCCTGGTATGACCTGCCCATAATGCGGGCCGGTATGAAGTCGCTGGCGAGTGTGCAGCGTTTCGATCTGCCCGGCGGCTTCCATCTGTTGATCGGGCGGGACGTTCAAATTCGCTCTCAGCTTCGCAAGATGCTGACCGATGCGCTGCTGTGGGCGGTGGGCGGCGTGCTGCTGCTGGCCACGATCGGGGCGCTCGTCATCCGCAATCTGTTTCGCCGGACTCTGGCAAACATCTCCGCCACGTCGGTGGCGATTGCCGGCGGCGACTTCGCCCAGCGTGTGCGGCTTAGCGGGCGGGGCGATGAGTTCGATCAGATCGCCGAGGTAATCAACGACATGCTGGATCGAATCGGGCGCCTGATGGACGGGGTTCGGCAGGTGTCGAACGCCATCGCCC
>JAJZEV010000148.1 GCA_021805665.1 Pseudomonadota bacterium | reverse complement strand
GTGCCGGGTGGCCGGATCGCGCGCCCGATACGATCGGCTGGCACACCGGCCTTGATCAAGCCTTCTTCAACCAACTGCGCGCGGAGGCGGGAGAGGTCGACGATCGACTTGGGGCCCTCGGGATCGAGAAACTCGACAAGATCGATGAGCATGGCTTTATTGTCGCTCCACCAGGATGCCACCGAGGCAATGACGGTGTGACCGTCCTTATCGATCGCGGCGGACCATTCGGCAAAGAACACCGAGTAATTCGAATTGCCGCGGCGGATGCGTTCAACGATGGCGGGATGGATCATCCAGGGATCGCCGAAGCCTTCCTGCTCCCCACAATGTTGCACCCACAGCCGGCGCACGTCGCTTTTGTGTTCGCAGGGTACTAGTTCGATGCTAACGTCCGGTGCAAGCGTGTTGGCCAGCAGATCGTCGATAAACGGCTCACCGCCAACCAGCCATACGCGTCCGTTGAATTCCGCCAGTGTGATATCGGCCATGTCCATTCCTCAACAGCTGATCGTTCTTGGATCGGCACGCATGCCGCTTTCCACGTGTATAGACAAGGCCTGACGCCATGCCGCTGAAACTCACTCTCACATCGCTTTCCGGCGGCGATCGGCAAGAGCGGACGTTGTCCCGGGGAACATTATCGATCGGCCGCGGCAGCGGCAATGACTGGGTGTTGCCGGACCCTGAGCAACATTTGTCGCGAACACACTGCATGCTTGGATTTGAGCAGGGGCAATATTGGCTGACCGATCTCAGTACCAACGGGATGCTACTGAACGGCTCCCGCACCCCGACCGTGCGGGACAGCCGCACCGTGCTGACCGATGGCGATAGTATCGTCCTTGGTGGATATAAGCTTACGATCGCCGAGGTCGAGGACCGCGTCGTTTCTGGCGGCGATCCGTTTGGCGTCTCAGGCAGGGATGAATTCAATAATCCACTGAATGCCGATCCGCTCGCGGACCCGCTGTCCGACCCTCTGTCGGATTTGCCGCGTGGCGGCAGGGACTTTCACCACCCGGTTCCGCATCAGGCCGCTGCGGCGCGGGTGGCTGATCCGTTTGATGCGGCCGATCGTGGCCGTCCGCGAGACCCTGCGCAGGACATGTTTCAGGGGCACACGGCGCCGGATGCCTGGAAGGGGCCGACACAGCGCGACGATGCCGTCGCGGGGTCGCATGCGTTCTCGGCGCCCAAACCGATCGAGCCCACGCCGTTCGACGGCATTGATTTTGACGCGCTGCTTGGCGACCTGATGCCGCAGACGCATGCGCAGCCGCCGGCATTCGGCAACCCGGCTCACCCGGCCGCCGCCGGGCCGGTCGCCGACCCGTTTGACAGTCTTCTCGGCGATGAGGCGATTCCGCCAATTGAAGGATTTGCGCCTGCCTCACAAGCCGCCTTCGCCCGGGAAGCGTCCGACCCGTTCGCGCCGGCAGCCCCCGCCGGCCTCGCGTCCGCGTCTCCCGACCCGTTCGCGGCGACGCCGCCCACCGGATTCACCCCGGTTACCTCAGCGCCTGCTCCGGGTTTTCAGCCCTCCGCCCCGCCGCGGGCTGTTCAGCAGGCACCCCCTCCCGCAACGCCGGTACCCGTGCCGGCCGTCGGGCCAGCGTCCAACACTGCGTTATTTGCCGCTTTCTTTCAGGGCGCGGGGATCGAGATGTCGGACCTTCCGCCAGCCGAACAGGAGGCGGCCATGAAGGCGATGGGCGCATTGTTTCGCGCCTTTGTCAGCGGCACCCGCGACGTGCTGATGTCACGCGCGGAGATTAAGCACGAGATGCGCGTCGAACAGACCATGATCCGCTCACGCGACAACAACGCGCTCAAATTTTCGGTTTCGCCGGAGGAAGCGTTGCAGGCGCTGCTGCGGCCGAACCGACCCGGCTACAAGGCGCCGCTCGCGGCGGTCGAGGAGGCGTTCGACGATATACGCTCGCATGAATTGGCGGTTATGGCCGGCATGCAGACTGGCCTGATGGCGCTGTTGAAGCGTTTCGACCCGGCATTGTTGGAGAGCCGCCTGCAGAAGGGCATGTTGGACAGTATCCTGCCGTCCAGCCGCAAGGCCCGGTTCTGGGAGATGTTCTGCGCCGCCTACAAGGATATCGCGCGTGAGGCGGAGGACGATTTTCATGCTCTGTTCGGCCGTGAATTTGCCCGCGCCTACACCGCGCAGGTGGGGAAGCTTTGACGATTAGCACAAACGTCACCTGAACCACGGCCGGACAATGGCAAACCATCATTACGCTGTGGCTTGCTTGCGGGAACGAAGCAAGTAGAGTGGGCGGGTGGGAGATTTAGTATGCGGCTTCGATGGATTTTCGTGGGTGTTGCGGCGATCTCCTGTTTGACAGGCTGCGGAGGGCCGCCGCCACCATCGCCCCCCACAGTGGTCAATCTCACCATCGACGCCACGCCGGACAACAACCTCACCGTTGACAACAAGGGCGCGCCGCTTGCGATACGTGTCTATCAGTTGGCTGGGGCGGCGGGCTTCAAGGCCGCGGAGTTCTTTCCGCTTTACAACGACGACGAGGCCACACTGAAAACGGATATTGTTCATCGCGATGATTTTCTGCTAGCCCCGGGGGCCAGCAAATCCGAAACAATCATGCCAAAGGACAATGTCACCTCGATCGGGGTCTTCGGCGCCTATCGTGGGTTCCAGACCGCTGTCTGGCGTGTATCATTCGATGTCGTTCCACATAAAACGACCAACGTGACCGTGACCGCCGGGCGTGACGGATTGGTGCTGAAGACCGATGCAACCGATCCGAAATAGGTGCCAGGCATGATCGGACTGTCGCGATGAACTGGGAAAACAAGGTTATTTGGTCCGAAGGCCTGTTTCTGCAGCCGCAACATTTGCAGCAGCAGGATCGCTATGTGGATCGGCTGGTGCGGGCCAGCACGATGGGGCTGCGGCCGTTTGCCTGGGGGCTGACCGAACTGTCGCTTGATACCGATCTGCTTACCCTGGGCAAGTTTGGTATTCGTTCGGCCGCTGGCATCCTGCCTGATGGCACCCCGTTCAGCTTACCCGACGATGCGCCCCCTCCCAGGCCGATCGATCTTCCTGAAACGGCGCGGAACGTTGTGGTTTATCTGCAATTGCCGACCCGTCAGCCCGGTGGGGTGGAGGTGGCCCCGCCCGAATTGATCGAGACGGTCGCGCGCTTCGCCACCGATGAGTTCGAGGCTACCGATGTCGTGGCCGGATCCCAGGGGCGGACCGCCGTGCCGATCGGCAAGCTGCGTCTGCGCTACGCGCTGGAGGACGAGGCCCGCACCGGCTTCACCGGCGTCGGCTTGGCCCGGGTGGTCGAAGTGCGGGCTGACAAAAGCACGGTACTCGACGAGGGCTATATCCCGCCGTTGCTGACCTGCAGCGCCTCCAGCGTAATCGGGGGGTTTATCAATCAGTTGCAGGGACTGTTGCATCACCGCGCCGAGGCCTTGGCCGGACGGGTGTCGGAAACCACGACGCGGGGTACCGCTGAGATCGCCGATTACATGTTGCTACAATTGTGCAACAATTATGAACCGTTGATGACTCATCTGGCTTCGATCGCCCCGCAATTGCATCCGGAAAGCTTTTATCGGGTGGCGGTCAGCCTGGCTGGCGAACTGGCGACGTTTACCGAGACGCGTAAGCGGCCGGTCGCATTCTCTCCCTATGCCCACGATGATCTGCAAGCGACGTTCCGTCCGGTGATGTCGGCGCTGCGTCAGGCTCTGTCGGCGGTGTTGGAACAGACGGCGGTGCCGATCCCGTTGCAGGAACGCAAATTCGGCATCCGAGTCGGCCCCATCCTGGACCGCACGCTGGTTACCGAAGCGACCTGGGTGCTGGCGGTGAAGGCGCAGGTGCCGGTAGAAACGCTGCGACGTAATTTCCCTAATCTGGTCAAGATCGGACCGGTCGAGCAGATACGTGAACTGATCACTGTGGCGCTGCCCGGTATCGCCGTGCGCGCCTTGCCAGTGGCGCCGCGTCAGCTTCCGTATTATTCTGGAACGAGTTACTTTGAACTCGATCGCAGCAGCGCCTATTGGGCGGCACTGGCCCGGTCCGGCGGCGTCGCGATCCATGTGACCGGCGACCTGCCGGGCCTTGAAATTGAATGCTGGGCCATCCGAGGGTGAGGCAATGAGCGACGATCCATTCGCCGAACCGACCGACAGCGACCGCACCATGATCCGTCCGCGCCCGGGCGGTGGAGGGGGACGTCCGGCCGCCGCGCCGATGACGGGTTCACAAGGGGCCGGCGGCACTGCCGTCGCGGTGCCCGCTATCGGCAGCAACAAGCTCGCCGCCATCGCGGCGCCGCTGCTGGCGGCGGCCATTCGCATCGTATCGGTTCGCGGCGCCGCTAATCCGGACCCTGAGCAGCTGCGCCGTGGCATGGTGACCGAGATGCGCAGCTTTGAGCGGAATGCGCTGACCACGGGTCTCGACACCCGAGCATTGCGGGCGGCGCGTTACGCGCTTTGCGCCACGATAGATGATCTCGTTCTTAGTACGCCTTGGGGCGCGGCTAGTTCGTGGTCCCAACAAAGTCTGACCAGCATCTTTCAGAACGAGGTCACCGGCGGCGACCGGTTCTTCGAAATCCTGGAGCAGATGCAGCAGGATCTCGGCCACAACGGCGAGGTCGTCGAACTGATGTATCTCTGCACCTCGCTGGGCTTTGAAGGCCGGTATCGGGTGATGCCGCGTGGCACCGCCGCCTTGGCCGAGTTGCGTGACGGCGTGTATCGGCTGATCCGCACTCGGCGCGGCGATTTTGAGCGTGAGTTGTCGCCGCATTGGCGGGGCACCGACCTTGGCCATCGCACGCTGCGGCAGCGAATCCCGTTCTGGGCGATTGGCGCTGGGACCGCGTTGATGGCGGCGCTGATCTATCTCGGCTTCAATTTCATGCTCGCTGGCCGGTCAGACATTGCGTTCGCCCAGATGTATGGGCTGCCGCCCCATGGCACACCGGTGATTCCTCGTGTGGAAATGACGGCACCGCCGCCACCGCCGCCGGTTGCCGCCGCGCCCAGCAACCTGTCCGCCAAGCTGCACGAATTCCTGGCGCAGGAGATCAAATCGGGGTTGGTGGTCGTGCTGGAGGATGCGCAGTCCGTCACCGTCCGTCTGACCGGCAACACAATGTTCGCCTCTGGCACCGCCACGCTGAACAGCAGCTATAATCCGTTGCTTGCCCGTATCGGCGCTGCGCTGGAGGATGAGAAGGGTGGGATCAGCGTGGTCGGATATACCGACAATCAGCCGATCCACACCGCGCGCTTCCCATCGAATTTTGAATTGTCGCTGGCCCGCGCGCAGGCGGTCGCCGAAATGGTCGAAACCAAACTTAGTAATCCCAAGCGGGTCAAAGCCATTGGGCGGGCCGATGCCGATCCGTTGGCGTCCAACGCCACAGCCGAAGGACGGCAGAAAAACCGGCGCACTGAAATCGTGCTGACCCGCACGTCGGAGACGCCCTGATGTTCCCTGGTCTTTGGGCGATTCTGCGCTCGCATTGGTTCAGCACCTTCTTCGGTGTCGGCGTTCTGATCATTCTGATCTGGTTCTTCGGCCCGCTGATGGCGTTCGGTAACGTCCATCCGTTCGATAGCGAGATTGCCCGGCTGATAACGATCGGCGTGTTGCTGGTGTTGTGGCTGATCGTCAATCTACTGACGGTTTGGGGCAAGCGCCGCAAGGAAAAGGCCCTCGTGGCCGAAGTGGCGAACGCTGAAAAAGAGGCGGCCGATGCCGCTTCGGCGGAAGAAGTCGCGGTGTTGGCCGGCCGCCTGAAGGAAGCGCTGCAGAAGCTGAAGAAACTGCCCGGGAAACGACGCGGCAAACGGCTGTATGAGCTGCCCTGGTACATGTTCATCGGCCCGCCCGGTGCCGGCAAAACCACGGCCCTGGTCAATTCCGGCCTGAATTTTCCGCTGGCGGACGCCAGGGGGCCGGCCGCCCTGCGCGGCGTCGGCGGAACCCGTGACTGCGAATGGTGGTTCACAGACCAGGCCGTGCTGATCGATACGGCTGGCCGGTACACGACCCAGGACAGCCAGGCTACGGTCGATTCCGCCGGCTGGCTTGGCTTTCTGCGCCTGTTGAAGAAGCATCGTCGACGTCAGCCGCTGAACGGCGTCTTGCTGGCGATCGGGTTGTCCGACCTGGCGGCGCTGCCTGAAGCCGACCGGCTTGCGCATGCCGGTGCCATGCGCAAGCGCATGCGCGAACTCCAGGACGAACTGGGTGTGCGGGTTCCGGTCTATGTACTGTTCACCAAGACCGATCTGATCGCCGGTTTCGTCGAGTTCTTCGATAATCTCGGCCGCGAGGAGCGTGAGCAGGTCTGGGGCATGACGTTCCCGATCGATGACGGCAAGGATGAAGCCGGCGCGATCGGTCATTTCAGCGAGGAGTTCGACCTGCTGCTGGCACGGCTGAACGATCGCATGCTGGAGCGAGTCAATCAGGAAACCGACCTGGTGCGCCGGCGGTTGATTTACGGGTTTCCGCAGCAACTGGCCTCGATGCGGGACGTTGCGTCGGATTTCCTCGGCGAAATTTTCCGTCCCAGCCGGCTGGAGGAACGTCCTCTGTTGCGTGGCCTGTACTTCACGTCCGGCACGCAGGACGGCACACCGATCGATCGCCTGCTTGGTGTTATGGCTGGTCAATTCGGCTTGCCGCGCCAGGCGGTGTCAGCATTCTCCGGCGCCGGTCGAAGCTACTTCCTGACCCGCATGATGCGCGATGTTGTCTTCGGCGAGGCATCGCTGGTCAGTTTCGACAAGAAGGTGGAGCAGCGCACGCGCTGGATCTATCGCGGCGCATATTCGGCCGCTGCGCTGGTGTTATTGCTGCTCACCGCCGGTTGGACCGGGAGTTATATCGGCAATCGCGAAATGATCGATGAGGCGAACGACGCCGCCAATCGCTACAACGAACAATACGCCGAACTGACCAAGCGCGGACCGAACGATGCGGATCTGTTGGCGATTTTGCCGCCGCTGGATACGCTGCGAGGCATGCGCGGCGGCTATGACCAGCGGGAGATGGAAACGCCGGTCATGCTGACCTTGGGCCTGTATCAAGGCGAAAAGATCAGCTCAGCCGCAATCGACGCCTATTATCGCGCGTTGAACGCCGTATTGCTGCCGCGGTTGCTCGCGCGTCTTGAAGGCCAGATGCTGGCGAATCGCAACAGGCCGGATTTCTTGTATGAGGCGCTCAAGGTCTATTTGATCCTGGGTCGCCAGGGACCGGTGGACCGTAACCAGGTGATGGCGTGGCTGTATTCCGACTTCACCCACAGCCTATCCGACGATCAGGCGGCAGCGCGCGATGCCTTGCTTGCGCATGCCGATGCCATGTTGCAACGACCATTGATCGCGGTCGCGGTCAATGGTCCATTGATCGCCCAGATCCGTGAGATCCTGACGCGGGAGCCGTTGGCTGAATACAGCTACAATCGCATTCTGCGGAGCCCGCGGGTTCAGGCGTTGCCGGAGTGGACTGTGCAGGACAATGCAGGACCTGGCGCCGGACGTGTGTTCGCGCTGCGATCAGGACAGCCGCTTTCCACCGGGATGCCGGGCATTTTCACATGGGCCGGTTACCACAACACCTTCCTGCCGCTGCTGCCGACCGTCACCCAGGATATCAACGAGGACACATGGATCCTCGGTCGTCCCAAGCGCGACGTCACGGCCACTATCGCGGATGTCAACAAGCTCCGTCGGGATGTGGTGGGGCTTTACCTGGACGAATATGTGCGGCGCTGGGATCGGCTGTTGGCCGACATTGCCGTGCGCAGCTTTACCAATGTCAATGAGGCTGTAGAGCAACTGGGCCTGATCAGCGCGCCGAGTTCGCCGCTGCGCACGCTGTTGCAGTCGGTGGATCAGCAGACGCAACTTAGCCGCGCGGGTTCGGCTGACGCCGCGACCAAGGAACTGCAGGAGAGGGCCGCCAAGGCAGGTCAGAAGGCAGCGGGTTTTGGTAAAATCATCGCGGCGACCGGGCTTACCTATAGCCAGAATGCCGTGGCTGAAGTTCTGGGAGAGGCATTCGGCGGGACCACGAGTTCAGCCCCGGTTGACCCGGCGAGCCGGGTGGATCTGCATTTCCGTCAGATCCACTTGTTCGTCACCCCCACCAAGGATGAGAAAGCGCCGATCGAGATTGCGATCGAGAAGATGGGCACGATCTACCAGACCATGATCCAGGTCGCGAATGCGCCCAATCAGGGTCAGGCGCTGCTGGGTCTGGCAGGGGGTAGCAGTGGTGGTGGATCAGCGGCCGCGGCCAGCCAGTTGAAGGATCTTGCCAAGGACCTGCCGGCCCCGGTCGCTTCTATGCTGCAAACGGTATCGGCCAGCAGCGCCGCGATCGCCACGGGGGGCGCCAGCAAGGCGCTGGACACGTCCTGGCGCAGCAATGTGCTGCCGCTTTGTTCGGAGGCTTTCTTTAATCGCTATCCGTTCGATGCCGGCAGCAGCAGTGACGTGCCAGCAGATGATTTCGCCCATCTGCTGGGACCCGGTGGATTGATTGATAAATTCTTCAACGACAACCTGAAATCCTTCGTCGATGTCAGCACCAAGCCATGGAAATGGCAGGCCGCCAACCAGTCGCAGTTGTCGCTGCAGCCAGACACACTCGTGCAGTTGGAACGCGCGGCCCAGATTCGTGATTCGCTGTTCTCCGATGGGCAGAACCTGTTAGTGAAGTTCCAGTTGGTTCCGGTATCGCTGGATGCTGGCGTGGGCCAGATCAGCATCGATATCGCGGGTAAGACCATGACTTATAACCATGGCCCAACCGAATCGAGCGCGTTCCGCTGGCCCAGTGCCACCGGCAGCACTTTGGTGCGGGTAACCATGACCCCGGCGAGTGGCGGCAACGCGTCGGTCATCGAAAAGGACGGACCCTGGTCCTTGCTGCGGCTGCTTGACGTGGTGAAGGTCATCCCAAGCGGTCAGCCGGACAAGTTCCGCCTGGTATTCAGCAGCCCAGCCGGCAATGCGACCTTCGACCTGAACGCGAGCAGCGTGCGCAATCCATTCACGCTGGGCGCCCTGCGAGCGTTCCGCTGCCCGGCTTCGCTGTGACCATGCAGATCCCAATGCTTCGCATGGCGGCCGCTTTCATCACCCTCCGGGAGGGCTAGATGTCCGGTTCAGACGCACAGGAAGCCACCAACTACCTCTCGGTCAGTTTCGAACCGGACCCGGGCTTTACGCTGGGCGTGGATGGGATGAGGGTGACCGAGGATCTGGGAAAGCCGTTCCTGATCAATCTCGACCTCTCCAGCGGCCAGGCGAAAGGCAATCTCGAGTCCGTGCTCGGTAGCTCGGTCACCGTGACGATGGCCGCTGGGGATGGCACAAAAACCTATTACAACGGCAAACTGACGCGAATTTCCTATTCGGGGCTGCATGGCGGCGTCTATCGCTATCAGGCCGAACTGCGCCCCTGGTTATGGCTGCTGGACAGCACCCGGGATTGCAGGATTTTTCAGAATCTGTGTGCCTTCGATATAATTGGACAGATATTTCGAAGCAACGGGTTTTCCGACATTTCCGATAAGCGGCAGAACTCCGCCGGTAGCCTCGTCCTGGACTATTGCGTGCAGTACCGCGAGACAGCTTATAACTTCGTCATGCGCCTGATGGAGCAGTTCGGGATTTACTACTATTTCGAGCACGCGGATGGGAAGCATACTCTGGTGTTCGCCGACGATCCCAATTCGCACGCCGCGCTGGCCTCGGCGTTGCCGTTCCGGTCGTTGCAGACCGAGCAGCGTCAGGTCGATGATCATGTGTGGGAGTGGATGTCGAAGCTGACGTTCGGTCCGGGCGGACGAACCCTGCGCGACTACAATTTCACAGCGCCAGCGCAGGATACCACGTCGAAATCCCTAAGCCCGGGCAGCTATAACCCCGGCAACCTGGAGGTGTACGATTATCCCGGCCTCTATACCGAGGTGACCGACGGTCAGAAACAGGCTGACGTGCTGATGCAGTCGGACAGGGCGCAAGTGCAGATTTTCCAGGGGCGTTCGAACGCGCGCGGACTTCGGGCCGGGGTGAAATACACCCTCTCATCGCATGACGACGACCCGGCCATGAACCAGGAGTATCTCGTCACCGGTATCGAGGCCACGATGACAATGGCGGAGGGCAATTCCGACACGCGTGGCGCGCATGTTGACAGTTATCGCGTGACCTTCTCCGCGATCAAGGGATCGACACCGTTCCGGCTGCGGGCTTCCACCCCTAAACCGCTTATTCGCGGGCCCCAGACGGCACTGGTCGTGGGTACGTCTGGCGAGGAGATCACCACCGATCAATACGGCCGCATCAAGGTGCAATTCTACTGGGACCGGGTCGGCACCAAGGACGAAAACAGCTCGTGCTGGATTCGCGTGGCGCAGACCTGGGCCGGCGCCGGTTGGGGAACGATGTTCATTCCCCGGATTGGAATGGAGGTCGTGGTGGCCTTCCTGGAGGGCAACCCTGACCGGCCGCTGGTCACGGGTGTCGTCTATAACGCCACCCAGACCATCCCTTACGCGCAACCCGACAATGCCACCCGCAGTACCGTCAAGACCAATTCCAGCAAGGGCGGCGGCGGCTTCAACGAATTGAGGTTCGAGGACAAAAAGGGCTCCGAGGAAATATTTCTGCAGGCGCAGAAAGACTATAACTGGCAGGTTCTGAACAACGAGACGGGAACGGTCACTCAGGATCAAAGCATCACGGTGCAGCAGGGTAACCGTTCGATCACCGTCTCCAAGGGTAACGAGACCACCACCATTTCTCAGGGCAATCAATCCACCACGGTCTCCCGAGGGAATCACTCGCTGGCCGTCACCGCGGGCGGCAGCAAAATCACGACCGGGCAGGCGATGGAGGTCACCGCGCAGACGTCCATTAAACTGACGGCGACGACCTCGATCGAACTGACGGTGGGCAGCAACAGTATCAAAATCGACACCACCGGGGTGACGATCAACGGCACGATGATCAAAGGCACCGCAACGGCGGAAATGAATCTAAACGGTGGGGGAACAATGATATTGCAGGCTGGTGAGATCCAAATCAACTAGCCGGGCCGGAGCGGTGAGTTTGCCATGGTGACCGACCCAGACGTGCTGGCTACGCTAATGCGGCGTCCCAAGGTTGGGGTGTCGATACCGGCTGACCTGACGCCAGCAAGCGAAGACACGGCGGCGGCGTTGGCGACCTTGCTGGCGGAATGGCCGGATGGCCCGCGGACGGCGCTGCGCCTGCTGGCGGTCGAGGTGCTAGCCCAGCCGGCCCCGGGCCGGGGTTCGGTTCGGCGCTGTATCGAAGCAGTGAACGCCGAGATTGACATGCGCATGAGCGACCAGCTGAACCATGTGCTGCACCACCCGGAATTCCAAGCGCTGGAAGCCAGTTGGCGCGGGCTGCACTTCCTGGTGCGCGGCGTGCAGACGGACCCTTCACTGAAGATCCGCCTGTTTAACATTTCGCTCCAGGAACTGGGCCGAACGCTGCGTAAATTTCGCGGCGCCGCGTGGGATCATAGCCCGATTTTCAAAAAAATCTATGAGGAGGAATACGGTCAACTCGGTGGCGAGCCATTCGGGGTGCTGATCGGCGACTACTATTTCGATCATCACCCCCGAAACATCCAGGTGCTGGCGGACATGGCCGGCGTGGCCGCCGCCGCCCATGTACCGTTTATCGCGGGCGCCGCGCCTTCGTTGACGCAAATGGAAAGCTGGGCCGAACTCGCCAATCCGCGCGACCTGACCCGAATCTTCCAGACCCCCGAATATGTCGCCTGGCGTGCGCTGCGGGATACCGAGGATGCGCGCTATGTCGGCCTATGCATGCCGCGCATGCTCTCGCGCCTGCCTTATGGCGCGGCCACCGATCCGGTCGACGATTTTGCGTTCGAGGAGGTCTGCGAGGGCCCCGATACCACGGCCTATGCGTGGGCTAATCCGGCGTTTGCCATGGGTGCAAACATTGCTCGCGCGTTTTCGCTATATGGCTGGTGTACCCGTATTCATGGCATCGAAACGGGCGGGATCGTCGATGACCTGCCGATGTTGTATTTTGAGACTGCCGACGGCGCGGTCGACACGCGCAGTTGCACCGAAATCGCACTGAATGAACGGCGTGAAGCCGAATTGTCGCGGCTGGGCCTGATCCCGCTGGTTTTTCGTAAGAATACTTCGGTCGCTGCCTTCCTAAGCGCGCACTCGCTGCAAAAGCCGGCAGAATACGAGGATGAAGCGGCGACCGCGAACGCGGTGCTGGCATCGCGACTGCCTTATCTGTTCGCCTGCTGCCGCTTCGCGCATTATCTGAAGTGTATCGTCAGGGACAAAGTGGGCGGCACGATGTCACGTTCTCAACTGGAAGACTTTCTCACTCGGTGGTTGTTGCGCTATGTCGATGGATCGCCCGCGACCTCGAATGAGGATTGGAAGGCCACGCATCCGCTGGAGGATGCCAGCGTTACGTTGGAGGAAAAGCCGGACAGGCCGGGACAATACGACGCGAAATTCTTTCTGCAGCCGCACTACCAGTTGGAAGGTTTGACCATTGCCTTGCGGCTGGTTTCACGCGTACCTGCTGCGTGA
>JAJZEV010000027.1:7687-12692 GCA_021805665.1 Pseudomonadota bacterium | reverse complement strand
TCGATCCAGGGCAGCTTCGAGATTATTGCCCGGCAGGTGGCAGGGCAGCCGGTCGCCCGTATCGTGGAGGCTGGCATCGAGGCGACGGCGCGGGCGATTGCGCTGACCCGCCCGCTGCTCGATTTCGCCCGGGCCCGCTCGCCGGAGCCAACCGTCGTTGACGTCGCGGTATCCATCCGAAAGGCGGATAAGATGATAGGCCATGCCGTGGGTCCCCGGATCAACCGGATCCTTCACATTCAGCAAGGCGTCTGGCCCGTCTTGACGGACGAAGATCAACTGGAGGTCGCGTTGTTGAACCTGGCGATCAACGCGCGCGATGCGATGCCCGACGGCGGTCGGTTGGTTCTGGAGGCCCATAACCTGGCGTCCGGAGACCGGCCGGAGACATTGCCGTTCAATGACTACGTCAGGATTTCGGTTCAGGACACCGGCCACGGCATGCCATCGGAGGTCATGGTGCGCGCGACTGAAACGTTCTTTACGACCAAGCCGCACGGCAAGGGCACCGGCCTGGGTCTTCCGATGGTACAAGCGTTCGCGTCACGCTCAGGCGGTATGCTGGGCATCGACAGTCGGGAGGGGAGCGGTACAACGGTGACGTTGATCCTGCCCCGGGCACCGGTCAGGCGCTCGGAAACCACCGATGGCGACCCGGCGCACCCCGGGGAGCACGGATGACGGGCAAATGTGACGATGATTCGGGTTAAACCGGATGGCGGTATCGTTGCGGCCAGCGCCAGCGGGTGGCCCCTCGTGTCGCCAGGGCAGTTTCCAGCGCCAGCTTCTGACACGCTACGGAAACGACAGATTGGCAACGTCCATCCCGTCGCGCCGCGCACAATTTGACTGGGTCCGAATCCGTCCCGCCCTGCATCCCGGAACGGTATGGCCAGCCGTCGAGATTAAATCAAGCTATAGCGGATAAACAACGATATCACGGAAATCCGCTTATCCAGTCACGGCATATTTGAAGACAACCAGACCCGGGGTGCCCCGTTTCAGAAAAGCCGGGGGCAATGAACCGGCGCTTCGACACAGTCGGAAAGAGGTAATCAATGGCAGAGGAACGGCATACGGGCAACCCGGGAAACTTCGCTGAAGACCGGGAGAAGGCGGCCCGGGCAGGCCATGTCGGCGGTCAGAATAGTTCCGGCAACTTCGCCAACGATCGCGAGCGTGCCGAGGATGCCGGTCGCAAGGGCGGCCAGGCAAGCCACGGCGGTGGTCACGGGCAAGAGACGCAGACCGACCACCGGTCCGGAAACTTCGCCGACGATCGGGACAAGGCCGTCGAAGCTGGCCGCAAGGGCGGCAAGGCCTCTCATTAACGCCTCCAAGGACCCATGAGATGAGCGATTCCGCCGGCAGCGGCGATACTCCGATAGCGGTTCGGGCAACATTCGCCCGTGCCGATCAGATGCAGGATGCGGTCACTCGATTATCCGTGTCCGGTTTCGACCGCGCGGACTTGAGTTTACCGTCCCCCGCGTCAGTCGAAGGATTGGAAATACCCGAGTCCGGATCGAAGCCTGCCTCCACCCCAGCGGATGCCAGACAGGCTCGGACATTGGGCGTCAGCACCGCTGCGGCGGCCGCGGCAATCGCCGCGGCGGGCGTGACCGTGGCGACCGGCGGCGCCGCCGGCCCCGCGATAGCAGCGGCGGCCGTAGCGGGCGGTGCCGCTGGCGGCGGCATTTTCGCCGTTACCGGCGCCGCCGCCGCTGCCGAACAGTCCGACCGTGACAACCGCGCAGAGCATGGCGTGTTGTTCCTGGTGGTTCGTACTCCAACCGAGACGAAGCGGTCCCGGGCAGATGCAATATTACGCGCTGCGGGTGCCACCAGTATCGAAGGCGTCGTCTAGCGATCCCGGTTGGGGAAACACCCCTGGAGGGAACAAAACAGCGAATCATCTGGGGAATCCGGCCGCCACCGCGCACCGCACGTGCGCTGTGGTGGTCATTTCCTATTTCAGGTCCAGCGCCGCGGTCAGGTCGCCTGGCGGCGGTTCATGGTTGCCCGCCAATGCGGCGTCGCGCATCGCGATGCCCGCCAGCTTAGGCAGATGCCACCTATGGGTGACGAACCGGATAATCGAGGTCGTGTCATACAACGTATGATCGATCACGCCTTTTCTGGCATACGGCGAAATGATCAGCGCGGGGATGCGCGTCCCCGGCCCGAATCTGTCGCCCTTTGGGGGCGCCGCGTGGTCCCACCAACCGCCGAATTCGTCATAGGTCACCACCACCAGCATATGCGGCCATTGCGGGCTGGCTTTTAGCGCCGTCAGCACCGCGGCGATGTGACGATCACCGTCCAGGATGCTGGCATACCCTGCGTGTTCGTTGAACGTCCCTTGCGGCTTGTAGAACGCCACCGGCGGAAGCGTCCCGTTGCGGATATCGCTCAGAAACCGCGAGTCCGCCAACGTGTCGGCGGCGGTTGTCACCCCGGCATCGCGTAAATGCGCCGCCCGGTTCGCCCGGCCCTCCGGCGTGGCCGGATCGAACGCGGCGAAGTAGTTGAACGGCTGGTGATGATACTGAAAATTCGGATTGGCTTTCGATATCCCGGCCGCACGCGGCGGATGGGTCAGCGCGAAATTCCAAGCGCCGGCGTAATAGGCCCAGTCGATGCCCTTCGCGCTCAGCAGGCTGCCAATGGTCGGCTGAGTTTGCGGCACCAGGGTGGTGGCCAGCGTCAGGTCCACGCCGCGTTGGGCAGGCTCCCCCTTCAACGCATTTTCGCTGGGCGGATAGGGCGGCTGCATGGTGTTCACGGCATAGAAATCGGGCGTCAGATTGCCGCTCGACTTGAACACCGGCGGGCCTTGCAGCGCGGATTTCGGGGAATTCGGTGCCGGCGTCAATGTTACGCCATCCGGTTCCACGGCCGAAACGCTGGGGTTGGCGCCGCCGTTCGGATTGACGCCGTCATGCCCGTAGTACGGCGCACAGGAGCAGATCAGATAGAAGTGGTTGAAGAACGATCCGCCGAAGCCGCCCTGGAAAAAATTGTCTGCCAGCACGTACTGATGAGCCCATGCCCAAAGCGGAGGCGCCTGCTTGGGGTCCGGGGTGAAGTACCCCATCGTCAGGCCACCCGAATCCGCCCACGCGGCGAACATGTTGTTCGCGCCATGATGAATCTGCATCTGGTTTTCGTAAAACCGATGGTACAGGTCGCGGTTGGTATAGGCCCGCGGATCGGTATCGGCCCCGGCAGCCGATGCGTACAGTGTTGCGACATTGTAGGGATGGTTGAAGCTGCCCAGAAAAGTTTCGGTCTGCCCTTGGGTTACGCCGACGGGGGCTTCCGGCGCGCCCTGCGGCACCCTGGCCTCCAGCCCGCCCCACACCGCCGGCAGGCCCCGCATAGGCTTGCCGTCGCGGTCGATCTGAAGCGTCGCGGCCTTCGATGCGTTCGCCAGTCCGTTCGCGCCGGGGAAGGTGCCGTACAGGTTGTCGAAACTGCGGTTCTCCGCATAAATTACTACAACCGTATGGATGTCGTCGTAGTTCTGTGCAGCCGCCCTGGCCGGCTCCCGAAGCACGGGGCCGAATGTCCCGGCAACCGCGACCGTCAGGATGGCGAGCGACCCTGAAATCCTGCGTGTCATCCTGTCTCCTGGCTTGGCAAACCGCCAAACGCATATAAGTCACCTCAGCAGCTTGAGTATGCCATTTGCGTGACAATCGACGAATACGGATGCGCCTGACCCGGGCGATCGCGGCCACCATCTGCTGGGCCGTCATCGCGTCTGCCGCCCCTGCGCCTTCCATGCCGTGGCCCCCGACGCCTGAACCATCGGCGGCTTATGCTCGCGCGGCGGAGATAGCGGAACTGGGGCGGGCTCTGTTTTTCGATCCGTCGCTGTCCGCGTCGGGCCGCATGTCCTGCGCCAGTTGCCATGATCCGGCCCATGGCTTTGCCGCGCCCAACGCAAATCCCGTCCAGACCGGCGGCGCCGACCTGCATCGTCCCGGAATCCGCTCGGTTCCCAGCCTGATGTATCAACAGGATGCCCCGCCGTTCACCGAACATTTTTTCGAACCGGAGGACGAGGGCGACGAAAGCGTCGATCAAGGCCCGACCGGCGGCCTGGATTGGGATGGGCGTGTCGATCGTGCCCGCGACCAGGCAACGCTGCCTCTGCTGGACCCCAACGAGATGGCAAACCCATCGCCGGCCGCGCTGGCCGCGGAAGCCGCGCATAGCCCAAACGCTGCCGCCATACGCCGCCTGTTCGGACCGGATGTCCTGGAAGAGCCGGCGCGCGCACTCGCCGTCATCGGGCAGGCCTTGGAATACTACCAGCAGACACCTGCGGTGTTCAGCCCGTTCAGCAGCAAATACGATGCCGTCCTGCGGGGGCAGGCCACGTTGACCCCAGCCGAAGCCGCCGGCCTTGCCGTGTTCCAGGACCCGACACGGGGGAACTGCGCACGATGTCACAAAAGTGCCGTCGCCGCGGACGGCCACCCACCCCTGTTCACCGATTTCGGCTACGCGGCGCTGGGTTTGCCGCGCAACAGCGACATCCCCGCTAATCGAGATCCGAATTGGTTCGACCTCGGATTATGCGGGCCGATACGCCACGATCTGGCGGCACGGACCCAGTACTGCGGCATGTTCAAGGCACCCGGGTTGCGAAACGTGGCGCTGAAACAAAGTTTCTACCACAATGGTGTGTTCCAAACCCTGCGCGACGCCGTGGCCTTCTATGCCCAGCGGGACAGCAATCCCGAGAAATGGTATCGAGGAAGGGTATTTGATGATCTGCCGCCCGCGTTCGCCGGGAACATCGACAGGGAGTTGCCGTTCGGACCCCGCCGTGTCCTCTCCGACGCTGACGTTGACGATCTTGTCGCGTTCCTGCGAACCCTGACCGACGGTTATCGCCCGGCGCCCTGAACGAGATCGGAATCGGAAATAACCGGGGTACGAAGCGACCGTTCGGCGCGCATCTCGCATTTTTCTGCCTCGCCGAGGCAAAACA
>JAJZEV010000027.1:0-7628 GCA_021805665.1 Pseudomonadota bacterium | reverse complement strand
GCCAGCGACTCCGGGTCGTAGTTGCTTGCTGTCATGCTCCTCACCTGTCGCTCAACATCATTACTGTAACACCCGCGCGTTACAAAAGAGTTGCGCACCGTCATATATCAAACCAGCGATCTGTTTGTGAGCGGACCCGCGCCGTCAGACCTTGTGGCGCTGGGCATGGAAATAATTGCCCGTTCGGGCTACACTGCCGCGCGGCAGGTGCGGGGCTCTCTGAACGGTGAACGGCGACAATCTGCGCGATGCGATCGAAGCGGCGGTGTCGGCAATCCGCCTTCCCGCCGCGCCTGTCTGGCTGGTGCCCCCCGGACAGAGGATTTTGGAATACGCCGCTGGTCCGGTTATCGACCATCCTGGTCGCTTTCCGTGGTGGGGATTGCTGGCCGCGGTCTCGATTGCCGCTGTCGTCTATCGCGTCCGCTGCTCGCGCGATCATGGATTTCTGGCGTTTTGCTTTCCCCGAACCGTATATCGGCACCCCTCGGCCCTGGTCGATCTGCGGATTGGCTTTATGAACTTCGTTGCCTTTGGCGGGGGCGTCCTGAATGTCACTTGGCGGCTGACCGGCGCGCTGGTCGCCTCATGGATTACGATCCTGCTGACCGCCGCCTTCGGCGTCAGGGGGCAGCCCCAGCCATGGGGCCCTGTCGCCATCGCGCTGTTTACCCTTGCCCTGTCGATGGCCAGCGATTTCGGCTATTTTCTGTTCCATTGGGCATCGCACAAATTCCCGCCGCTGTGGGCCATTCACAAGCTGCACCATTCCGCCGAGGTGTTGACGCCGCTGACCGCTGCCAGGGTACATCCGCTGGAGAAGGCTATTATGGGTCCGTTCATCGCCCTGACAACCGGACTGGCGATCGGGCCGGTGATTTACCTCTACGCCGGCACAACCGGTATGCCGGCGATTTTCGGAATGGATCTGTTCAGTGTCCTGTTTTTCATGCTCGGCCATCACCTGCACCACTCCCATGTGTGGGTGTCTTTCGGACCGCTGATCGGACGAGTCATCGTCAGCCCGGCGCAGCACCAGATCCATCACAGTTCGCTGCCGCATCATATCGATCGCAACTTCGCGGAACATTGGGCGATCTGGGATACCCTGTTCGGCACCCTGTATTTGCCAAACGGACAGGAACATCTGAAGCTGGGTCTGGCCGGTAACAGCGAACAGCCCCACCGAGGCGTAAGCGCCGCGTGGCTGCTGCCGGTATGGGAGGCGGGGTTCGCGCTGGCACGGGCCGCATCCGCATGCGCGGTCAGGTTGGGCGGCAGACCGGACGGCATCGTGTCGCTATGCAGCGGTGCGCGACCCGGACCTATCCCTCGCATCCGCCCGGCCCCGGGCGGCGATACAACTCCATCCGCCCGCCCCGGCTTCGGTGAACCAGCCGATACCCGTCGGCCATGACCGAATGCCGGATGCCGCCAGACGCCGTGTTTCCGTCTGCGTCCGGCATGTCCCACAGCAGAATGAAATCGACTGGAATGCCAGAAGCCGCTTCATACCGCACCGGGTCGATGGTCAGGACATGGGTGTCGCTTTGCCCCTGTGTCCATCCATATAGCAGGCGCTGCGGATCGGCATCCGGCCGAAACCGCACCGGATAGATCGGCAACCGCGCAACGTAGCTGAACAGCACGGCCCTGTCCGCTCGGTTTTCCAGCCGGCTCGCGAGGTGGAACAGCGGATGATAAAACAGCCGCGCGCTGTTGGCTGGATCCAGCTTGAACTGCGCCAGCACCGGGGCCAGCGAACAATGCGGCCCGATCAGGGCGTCGGCTTCGTTGAATTCGCGTATCGCCGACGGAACATCGCGGGCCTGGACCCACGCGGTCATGCCAATGGCAGTCAGGCTTCCGGCAACGCCCAGCCCGGCTGCGGAAGCCGCCAGCACCCGGCGAACCGGCAGGACCGCGCAGGCCAGTGCCAGCCCGATATAGGGCAGGGGCTCCATCCGCCATGTATGGGTCCAGCCCCCGCCAGCCTGATCCGGGATGATCAGCAGCAGCGCAACGAACGAGGCTGGAAGCAGGCAGATGCCCGGCTGTGGACGGCCGCGGGTCCGCCAGGACGATATGCCGCCCTGAAGCGCTACCACCGCCAGCGCCAGCCCCAGCACGAAAGCCGTCAGCGCGGTGGAGCGGCCGATCGGTGCGAACGGGTCGGAGCGGACCACCGCCGCCAACCGGTCCGCGGCGGACGCCCCGTACGCCGTTCCCGCCGATGGATCGCCGCGCAGCACGAACGCGGCGAACAGGATGGCCCCCGGGATGAGGGTCGCGGCCGTCCGCGCCATGTGCCGCCGCCGACCGCCATTGCCGATGATATCCGCCGCCGCGATCGTCCCGATCGTGGCAGCCGCGACGATCCAGCCCGCAGCTTGACACGCCTGGGTGACGACCAGCATCAGCGTCAGGGCGGTTAGCCGCAGTGGCGACGAACTCTCCCGTAGCGGCAAAAACACCCAGATGCACAGCAGGAAACCCGTCAGGGACAGGCAGTAGTTGTAAAGACCCAGGAAAAACATGCGTTGCAGGGCCACTGGAAAGAAGAACAGCGCCAGCCAGCCGGCGTCCGGCGACAGGCGGCGCAGGGTCAGGCGGCCGGCCAGGGGCAGCGATAACACGCACACTAGTTGCACGATCTGTTCTGCCACCGGCGGCGGCACGGCCCGCATTAGCACAGCCAGGATTTCGTCCCCCAGCATGTTGGGCGTCCAGGCGGGATTGTGCTCGTAAAGCCGGTTCAGCAACGGCCAGCCAGGATCGCCCTGGACCGACATGAAATGCGCCATGGCAACATGCGCCGGCCCGTCGCTGGTCAGGACCGGCCCCCAAATCGCGATCGTGGCGCCAAGCAGCACGATCAGCGTCCAGAATACCGCCGGTTCAAAACCCCCGCAGCGAACCATGGCTCTGATCCATCGAGGATCATCGGATGTTGCAATTGGTTCGAAGGATGCGTTAATTTTAGACAAAGTCACGGCCTCTTCGGATTGTTGGTCATATCGCACTCGTTCGAGACTCTCGGCAACGCATCGATCCTGCTTCGGGAGAACGGCCGGCCGGTCCTGGCCACCGACCCACGGTTGTTTGGGACCTGTTATGTTGGAAGCTGGCCACTGGAACACCCGCTGTCCACCGAACAGGCGGCTGCGATGCGCCAGGCGGAGTATTATTGGATTTCGCACCGGCGTGCCGAGCATCTGCCCCCCTCGCCGGCAACGGTGCCGCGCGGGGCAAAAAATCTGCTACCCGATCATTACAGTTCGGAGATCGCCCCGCGCCCGCGGGCCGAGGGTTTCGATGTGGCGGTGCTAAGGTACCGCGCGTGGTTCGAATTGTGCCCCGGTGTGCGGGGCATGTGTATGGACAAAATGAACCAGGACGGAATGTTGCCGATCCGGGCCGGCGCCAGTCTGATCGTCAACCTGAACAATTCGCCGTTGTTCGCCGAATCTGTCTTTATCAGGCGCATTGTGCACCGCTTCCCTCGGAAAAAACGTATCTGCTCGCGTTATCGGCGATCGATGCGGATATGTTCAATTTCGTCGATGCGTCGGGTAGTTCGCTGGCCGGCCCTCCCGGCGAACGTAAGTGCGGCATGATTTGGCGCGCCGTCAGTCTGGCTGAAAACCCGGGAATCGGTGCATTTTGTGTCTCATCGTCCCAGCACATGTATATCCGGGCCGATTCGGTTTGGGCCAACCCGTACCGGATCGATTTCGAGGATTGGCAGGCGCGTTGGCACCGATCCGGGGTTGCCTTGGCCGAACCGTCTGTCACCGTCGATCTCGATACCGGCGCGTCGATCTCAACCCGCCCGGATCGGCCCCGCCGCACCGCGGCTGCGGGATCGAGTTCGAAGTTCCGCTCCGGTCGTTGATGGAAATGGTGACAGGGGGCTGCTTCGACGATCTTCTGATCGATAATTTCATTGGGACCCGGCTGATTAATGCCCGGCTCTACCCGCGGTTTACACCCCTGGTGTCGAAGATCGGCGGTAACGCCAAGGTGTTCACCTGGCCCGAGTACGTCCCGTTTCTGCTGCGCTATCTATGCCGCAATCCTTCCGGAACGAATGCGGCGTTGCTGTTTATCGAACTGGATCAGGTTTTCGTTCCCCGCCTGTGGCAAGCCGCGGGCAGAACGGGCGTCAAGGGTCCATTGAAATACATCTATCGCGGAATGCTGGGCGACGCGGTCGCTTCCGATCCCTCGTGACACCGCGATCCAAACACGGCCTCGCCGACGGCGTCATCGCAGCCATGCTCGCGCTGCTCGGGCTGATATTATACAGCGTCCTCGGCCTGCGGCTCGCGCGGGGCGGCTACCTCGACTACTATAATCTGGCGTTCGATTTCGATCCGGTGCGCACAGTCGATGCGCTGGCCGGATCACCGCCTGACTTTTTGGGCGTCAAGCACCCGCTGGTAGTGCTGCTGCGCCCACTGGCCTGGCCGATGCTGTGGGCGGGAGCGACCGCGAAACAGGCGACAGTGCTCGTCATGGCCGGCTTCGGGTCGGCCAGCGTGGCGCTGTGCTTCGCCTTTTTGCGCCAGGCCGGCATCGATCGTCCCATTGCGGCGGCTCTCGGCCTGTTGTTTCTGGTATCGGGCACGCAACTGTTTACCGGCTTCATAGCCGAAACCTATGGAATTGCCGGATTTAGCATCGTGTTGACCTGGACCATCGCCGCCGCGCGGGTCGCCGATCCATCCCGGTTTCGCCGCCTGCGGTTCGCAACCGGTGTGCTGGTCTTCGGCACGACGGTGACTAACGTGATCCAGACCTTTATCGCCGAACTGCTGGTCGCCTGGAACTGGCTGGGTTTTCGCCGAGCGGCGTGGCGCTCCCTGCGGTTCGCCACGATCCTGGCGCTGCTTCTGACAATCCTGCTGGCGGCGGTCTGGTTCGGCGACCTGAAGCGCGAACTCGCCGACCCCATCCTGGCCTTGAAGCATGTCTATTGGCTGCGCACATCCGGACCGCGAACCGGCCCGGTGCAGGTGGCAACCGTGTTCTGTCTGTTCTCTTTCGTTTCCCCCGATTACAGTTGGCTCAGGCTTCCCGAGGGCATCGATATGCGCGATTTTCGCGTCTATGCGTTCCCTCTGGCGGGACAAATCGCTGCGCCGCTGTGGCTGATCTTCGCCGCTGCCGGTTCGGTTGGCGCATGCCTGCATCCGCGATATCGAACTCTCGCCGCCGGCACGGGTGTGGCACTGGCGTTCAACCTGCTCTTTCACCTTGATTTTCAGTTTCGCGGCAGTGTTTATATCTATGCCGCACACACACATTTCCTGGTGTTCACCCTGGGGTCGGGGCTGGCGCCATTCGTCTCTTACGCAACCCGGCTGGGCAAGGTCTATATGGGCGTGGTTCTGCTTCTGGTCGCCCTGGTGGGTGCGGACAATCTACCGGCCGCGCAAGCGTTCGCCGCGGATTTTGACCATGTCGCCCCGGGGTGTGCCGCGCCCTGTGCCGATCTTCCACAACGGTAGCGCGTTGTCCGGCACTTTACCGCTCTGCATTGACCTGGACGGCACGCTGCTGCGGACCGATACCTTGATAGAAGGCTTTTGCGCCCTTGCCGCCACCCCGGCGGTCGGCCCCACCCTGCTTCGGCTGCTGCACGGGCGCGCGGCGTTCAAGCAGGCCGTCGCGGCCGCCGCCCCGCTGGACCCGGCGTTGCTGCCGTACAACGACACGCTGCTGGACTATCTGCGTCGGCAGAAGGCCGCCGGCCGGTATTTGGTGCTGGCAACCGCGGCAGACCGGCGCGTGGCTGAAGCGATCGCCGCCCATCTCGGCATCTTCAACGAAGTAATCGCCTCAGACGGAACGCGTAACCTCAAAGGTGAAGCAAAAGCCAGCGCCCTGGTGGACCGCTTCGGCGTCAACGGATTCTGCTATGCCGGCAATGCGCGATCCGATCTGGCAATCTGGCGACAAGCCGGCGCCGTCATCCTGGTGAACGCGCCCACCGACGTTGTTGCCCGGGTTCGCGGTAAGATGAAGGTGGAACTGGCGATCGCCGACCAACCGGCGGTTGTGCCTGAACTGCTGCGGGCGATGCGGCCGCATCAATGGGTCAAGAATATTCTGGCATTCGTGCCGATCCTGGCGGCGCACGCCCTGACCCAGCCCTCGGCCTGGATCGGCGGCCTGATCATATTCGTCAGTTTCTGCTGCACAGCCTCTTCAATCTACTTGATTAACGATCTGATGGATATCCGTGCCGACCGGACCCACGCGCACAAGAGGCTTCGCCCGTTCGCCGCGGGGACGTTGCCGGCGCCAACCGGTATGCTGGCCGCCGTGGTCTTGCTGGTCGCCGGTCTGCTCGCCGCCCATACCAGGGGCGTCGCCCCCGTCATCCTGGTGTATGCGGCGATGTCCGTCGGCTACTCCCTGATCCTTAAGCAGCTTCCGCTCGTCGATGTTTTCATGCTGGCTGCGCTGTACACCATCCGCCTGGTCGGCGGCGGAGAGGCGACAGGACATCGGCTCAGCCTGTGGCTGCTGGGCTTTTCCGGATTCCTGTTCCTCAGTCTCGCGTTACTGAAACGGGTCGAGGAACTGATGAGCATGGAAGCCGCCGGCGGATCGAAAATCGCCCGGCGCGGCTACCTGGTCTCCGACGCGACGATCATGCAGCAATTCGGGGTCGCCGCCGCCTTCGCCTCCAGCATCGTGCTGGCGCTCTACGTACAAAATGAGGCGAACATTCAAGGGTATGCCTCGCCCGCCCTGCTGTGGCTCCTGGTGCCGCTGATGCTGTTCTGGCAGTGCCGGATGTGGCTCTCCGGCGCACGCGGTTACATGCACCACGACCCCATCGTCTATGCCGCCCGCGACTGGGTTTCCCGGGCGATCGGCGTCGCTGTCGTGGCGGTGGTTGTCGTGGCGAAGTCGGTGCCGTTTCTCGCTTCGGGTGCCGGTCCGTGACACTGCCGGTGCTGGGGCTGATCCTGCTGAGCGTTTCGCTGTCCGCGGCAGCGCAGGTGTTGTTCAAGTTCGGCATGTCGTCGGAGTCCGTCCGCGCCGCGATGGCGGGGGGATCTGCGATGCGGACAGGACTGGCGGTGTTCCTGAATCCCGCCATTCTGGGCGGCTTGTCGCTGTATGGAATTGGCACCGTGCTGTGGCTGGGCGTGTTGTCACGCGTTCAGGTATCGCAGGCCTATCCGTTCGTCGGCCTGGGCTTCGTGCTGACCGCATTGATCGGCTACGCGCTGTTCGGCGATACGCTGGGCACGCTGCGTATCGGCGGGATCGCCCTGGTCATGAGCGGCATCTATCTGATTGCGCACAGCTAGCGTCAACCCGCCGCCGTGCGGTTCGCTGCGCAGCGCCAAACGCCCCCGGACTCGCACCCGTGCCGTCATGGCCTTGGGGCCGGGGACCACGGTTTCCAATCCAGGCGAATATTTAGAATTCCATACGGTCCGACCGCTCCAAAAAGGAATAAAATTCTTATTTTGGCCGACATATTGCATATCGGTAGAAAAATATTTCTATATCTCCACCGCCCCAAGCGAACCCGGCGCCGCCGGTCGCAAAGGCTGAAGAACCTCCTCCGCCACAATCGGCGCTGGACGATCCGGAGTTGCCGC
>JAJZEV010000256.1 GCA_021805665.1 Pseudomonadota bacterium | reverse complement strand
TTACCGCCGTCGGGATTCTGTCCGCGCACACGCTTCCCGCCATTCCCGGCCGGGACAGTTTTAAGGGACCCGCCTATCACCCGGCCCGCTGGCCGCATACGCCGGTGGATTTCACCGGCAAGCGCGTGGGCATTATCGGGACAGGGGCGACCGCGATCCAGGCGATCCCGGAAATCGCCAAACAGGCGAAGCAACTCACTGTCTTTCAGCGCCGCCCGAACTGGGCCGCGCCCTTGCACAATTCCAGGATCGGCAAGGAGGAGATGGAGCAGATCAAGTCCCGCTACGACGAGATCTATGCCCACTGCGCCACGACGCCGATGTGGTTCATCCACCAGGCGGATCGTCGCAAGACTCTGGAGGTGCCGGAGGCGGAGCGCGAGGCGTTTTGGGAGAAGTTGTATGCTGAACCTGGTTTCGGCATCTGGCTGGGCAATTTCCGCGATATCGGCATCGACGAAGACGCCAACGCCGCCATCAGCGACTTCATCGCTCGGAAAATCCGCCAGCGCGTGAAGGATCCGAAGATCGCGGAAAAGCTGATCCCGCGCGACCACGGCTTCGGCAGCCGGCGCGTACCGCTGGAAAGCGGTTATTTCGAAACGTATAACCGCGACAACGTGACGCTGGTCGATACGCTGAACGACGAACCCATGGAGTGCATTACGCCCATGGGCATCCGCACCGCCAAACAGGATTACGAATTCGATGTGCTGATCTATGCCACCGGCTTCGACGGCGTGACGGGTGCGTTCGATCGTATGGACATCCGTGGCACGAACGGGTTGCGGCTGAAAGATGCCTGGGCGGACAGTCCGCGCACCTATCTTGGAATGCTCGCCGAGGGATTCCCGAATATGCTGATGGTGCTGGGTCCGCACACCGCGCGCGGCAATATCCCGCAGGCCATCGAACATAGCGTGCAGTTCCAGACTGGCATGCTGCGCTATATGCGGGAAAACAGCTACACGCGGGTGGAAACCCGGCCGGAGCGGGTGGACGATTGGACGAGAACCGTGATCGAGGCCGCCGAACCGCTGCTGTCGTCGAAGGTGGATTCCTGGCAGACCGGCGTGAACCGCAACGTGGACGGGCGAACCGTGCGCCGCGTTCTTGGCTACAACGGCAACGGCGTGCATTTCCGGCGAACCACAGACGCGGTCGCCAAGGGCGGTTTCAAGGAGTTCCTGTTCCGATAGACGTTCGATCGTCACCGGCTGTTTTACCGGTGACGATCGCGCCCGCCGGGCGTTCCGGATCGCTTTATTTCGTCAGCGCCGGCTGTTTCACGTCCAGCGCCTTGCCTTTGAACGCCGGCATCACTTCTTTCGCGAAACGCTCGACCTGTTCGAGGATCACCGATTGCGGCACCCCCAGCGAGGGGCTGATCGAGATGCGGTCCAGGCCGGGGTAGGCTTTTTCCAGTTTCTTCAGGTGGTCGATGATTTCGTCGGCCGAACCGGTCAGGAAGCCGCCGGCATTCACGGCGTCCTCGATGCGCGGCAGTTTCGCGGTCGGTGCGCGCTTCGGATCGCGCATGATTTCGATCTGCTCATCGGTCATCGCCTTGTTCAGGCGCAGTTCGCCGAACATCTTCATGTTTTCTTCGTAGTATTTGGCGGCATCGCGGATGCACTGCTCCTTGCTCTCACCCATGTAAAAATGGAAGCCGAAGCACAGGCGCTCCCCGAGGTCGATGTGCTTGCCGATTTTGGCGTGTTCCTGCTGCCATTTCAGAACCACGTTGTGCATCGCGCCGCCCTCGGCGGACCCGCCGCCGACCATGCCCTGGATGCCGTGCCTGGCCATGAAGGCAAGGGCGCGTTCCGATCCGCCCTGGATCGGCTGCCAGCATTCCACCGGCAGGCGGGCCGGGCGCGGCACCAGGGTCAGTTCCTTCAGCGTATAGCCGCGATAGGGCACCTCGGGCGGCAGGGTATAGTGCTTGCCCTTGTGGCTGAAGGACTCTTCGTTGAAGGCTTTGAAAATGATGTCGGCCTGTTCTTCGAACAACTCGCGGTTGGCTTCCTGGTCCATCAGCGGGGAGCCGAATGTTTCGACCTCGCGGGTGTGGTAGCCGCGGGCGATGCCGAACACGACGCGGCCTTTCGACAGGATGTCGGCCATCGCGTAGTCCTCGGCCAGACGCAGCGGGTGCCACATTGGCAGCACGTTGAAGCCGCAGCCGATGTCGATGTTCCTGGTGACGTGGGTCAGGTGCAGGGCCATCAACAGCACGTTGGGGATACATTCGGTGCCCTCGCGCTGGAAGTGATGTTCCGCCATCCAGAAGGTGGAGTAGCCGAGATCGTCCATTTTCACCGCGATGGCCTGTGCTTTCGACAGGGCGGAGGACAGGTGCGCGTTGTCGTAACGCCGGTCGTTGATCGGGATGCCGCCGTAGCCGATGTCTTCCACGTCGGTATGGCCGGCGAACAGGCTGTCGAATTTGGTTATCATCGGTGTTTCTCCCTGGTTTTGCAGGGATAGTATGCGGGCGGCGGGGGTTGGCAAGGTTCGAGGGATGCGGCCGCGGTCACGCTGTCTGTCGTCGCGGGTGGAGTCCGGCCTTTCTCGCGCGCGCTGGTCTCAAACGTTCCGAAGGCGTGGATGGCGGGCCGTCGCGCGCCAAGACGATAGAGGCTGTTGCTATCGTATTGTCGGAAATGGGGGATCGACAGAAACCGCCGATCCCCCGTTGCTTTTACCAGGCCAGTTCTTTGCCGGTATAATCCAGAAACAGGTGCTTATGCGCGCCGGCCTGACTTTCTAGCACCTTGACCATTCCGGCGGCGCTGTCGGTCACCGTGACCGCGGCCGAGGCGCCGCCCATGTCGGTCTGAACCCAGCCCGGATGCAGTGTCAGCAGCGTAATGTTCTTGCCGCGCAATTCCCCCCACAACCCGCGCGACAGGGAGTTCAGCGCCGCCTTGCTGGCCCTGTAAAGTTCGTGCCCGCCCTCGTTCAGGGCGACACTGCCCATGATGGAGG
>JAJZEV010000116.1:9996-12750 GCA_021805665.1 Pseudomonadota bacterium | reverse complement strand
CTGGATACCCAGCGGCAGCCAGCCGGGCTGGTATTCGCCGAACGGAACCAGGTGCCACTTGTCGTAGATGCCTTCGATGACCCCGCCGGCACCAAGCGCGAACAGGCTGTTCAGCGGGTGTCCGTAGGCATCGAAGCGCACCGATCCGGCGAGTACCGCCGCGCCGTCCGCGGCGTCGGCGATCAGGCGGCGGGCCTCGGGGTCGGTCTGCAACTGGGCCGGGCTGGCGGTCTCCGGCCACACAATCACCGCCGCCTTACCATTGGCCTGCTCGGCTGCCTGTCTGGTCAGGGCGAGATAGTGTCGGAAGATGGAGACCATCAGGCTGCGATCCCATTTCTGGCCTTGCGCGACGTTGCCCTGGATCAGGAACACCGACAGGTCGGGGGCAGGCGGCATCGGCTGGTCGATCCGGATCAGGCCATAACCGAACCACAGTACCAGCAGCGCCGCGCCGGCAGCCCGCCATGCCCAGCCCAGCAACGGCAGAGATGCCAGCAGGAGCGTGGCCAGGGTCAGCCCGTGCGTTCCCACCAGCGCGGCGGGCTGGATCATGATGTCGCCAAGCCGGCCGGGAAACGCCCAGACGCTGCCCAGCGGGTTCCAGGGAAAGCCGGTCGCCACGAACTGACGCGCGAGATCGGCCAGCACCCAGGCGCCGGCCAGAACGAACGATGCCCGCCAACCGGGCCGGGCGCGCCAGGCGATCGCGGCGGGAATGGCGATGAACACCGCCAGCACCGCGGACAGCGCCGGCACCGCCAGGGGAACCAGCCACCAGAAGCGGGCGGCCTCTATCATGATGGCCTCGGTGATCCAGTACAGGCCGATCAGATGCAGGCCGAAGCCGAACCACCAGCCGCGCCTGGCCGCCACGATGGGCCGGCGGGCACCTTGGATCAGGCGCAGCAGAACCGGGATGGCAACCAGCAGGGCCGGCAGCACATACAAAGGCGGCAGCGACAAAGCCGACAGCAAACCGGCGCCAAACGCGGCGAGATCGGCGCGCCAGCCCTTCAACGCGGACAGGCGGGCAGTGAACAAGGCTGTCATGGGCGGCGGTTTCAGTCCTGCGGCCCCGGGCGCTGGCGTTCGTAGTGTTTGTAGTATTTGTCGGTCACCAGATCGGTCTGCACGATCACCGCGACATCGGTGGTGTTGAACTGCGGGTCGATCACGGCGCCATCGCCGACAAACCCGCCCAGGCGCAGATAGCCCTTGATCAGCGGCGGCAGCTTGTTCAAGGCGGCGCGGGCATCGATTTCATCGCGGTCCAGCCTGCGCATTTCGATATAGCGGTGCGGCAGTGCCCGGGGGCGGATGGCGGCGGGTGCGAGGTGGTTGTAGTAAAGATAGGTCAGTTCGCTGGCGAGTGCATCGGGGTCGATGCCCGGCAGGCTGGCACAGCCGAACATCAGGTCGATCTTGTTCTGAAATACATACGCGGCAATACCCCGCCACAACAACTGCATCACCGCCCGGCTGCGGTAGGGAATGTCCACGCAGGATCGTCCGAGTTCCAGGATGCCGCCGCTGCATGCCTCGATCCGGGCGATATCGTATTCGCTGGCGGAGTAGAAATGGCCGACGCGCGCGGCCGCCCCGCGCTGGATCAGGCGATAGGTGCCGACGACGCTGGCCGCGCCTTCGCCCAGACTGTGATCGACCACCAGCAGGTGATCGGCGACGGTGTCGTAGATATCGCGGTCCCGCTGGGTTGCCGCGGTCGCCGCATCCGCACGCGCACCCATTTCCCGGTAGAACACCCGGTAACGCAGCGACTGGACGGCATCCAGCTCATCTTCCTCGGTCGCGAGACGCACACCTAGATTGGCGCTGCGGATTTCGGGGAACGCGATGCAGGTGTTCGCCAGGGTCATCGCCTTGCTCCTTTGGTTGCTTCGCCGGCCGGTGCCATCGGTGCATCGTCGTCCGGCTCGCCGGGTCTGGATGCGGCGCGGGAGCGGGGTTTGCCGGCGGTTCCCTGGCGGCGCCCGAACAGTTCCAGGCGCAGGGACACGACATCGAAGCCCAGGCGGCCGGCGATGGCATGCATCAGCCGCTCGTGTTCGGGGTCCTGGAACTCGATCACCTTGCCGGTCTCGACATCGATCAGATGATAATGCGGGCCATCCTCGGTGGGTTCGTAGCGGGCGCGACCGCCGCCGAAATCGCGCCGTTCCAGAATACCCTGCTCCTCGAACAGGCGGACGGTGCGATAGACGGTCGCGATGGATATGTGCTGATCCAGGGCGGAGGCCCGCCGGTAAAGCTCCTCCACATCGGGATGATCCCCGGCGTCTGACAGCACGCGTGCGACGACCCTGCGCTGGCCGGTCATCTTCAGCCCACGTTCGACGCAAAGACGCTCGATGCGCGTTTCCATTCGGTTCCTTGCAGCCAGTCCGCCAGGGGCTTCCCCGCTGGGAAGTCCCGCAGACACCGCATACAATGTACCGACAGGTTCAGGGAAGGGCCGGATCGATGGCCGGCGGGGTACCCGCTAAATCGTCATGGTTCGGCGGGCGGCGCGGGCTACCGACCCGAGGTCCGATGCGTGCCAAGACCGATTTGCTTGGCCAGAAAGGAACGCTTTTCCGCATAATTGGGCGCGACCATCGGATAGCTCGGCTCCAGACCCCATTTGGCGCGGTATTGCTCCGGCGTCAGGTTATAGGAGGCCGAGAGATGGCGTTTCAGCATCTTGAGCTGCTTTCCATCCTCCAGGCAGACAATATAGTCGGGGAAGACGGA
>JAJZEV010000116.1:0-9724 GCA_021805665.1 Pseudomonadota bacterium | reverse complement strand
CTTGGAATAATGAGGACTCATGTCATCGATGCAAGATGTAACCCGAGAGATCGACATTACAAACGATATATGTCCAATGACATTTGTCCGTACTCGTTTAGCCTTGGACAAAATGTCGCCGGGGGACATTCTACTGGTTAGATTGAAAGGACAGGAACCGTTACGGAATGTTCCTCGTACCGCGGCGGAGCAAGGCCATCTGGTGCTGGATATTCAAACCGATGCCAGTGGAATCAGCGTGATATCGATTCAGCGCGGTCCTTGATGCGTTATGACGGTGCTGCAAGATCGAGGCGCAGGACCAGCGCGTCCGAACGATCGGCATAGTAAAGCCGCCTGAGACCGACCCGGGAAAAGCCGGTTTTGGTATAAAGTGCCCGGGCGGCACTGTTCGTCGTGGAGACTTCGAGAAATATCGTGCGGACGCCGCGGCTGGCGGCTGCGTCGATGGCTTCGACCAGCAGGGCATTGGCGATTCCGGCGCGGCGGGCGGCAGGCACCACGGCCAGCGTCAGCACATCGGCTTCGTCCGCCGCCTGGCGCATCAGGATCAAACCTC
This sequence comes from Pseudomonadota bacterium, assembly GCA_021805665.1. Taxonomy (GTDB): domain Bacteria; phylum Pseudomonadota; class Alphaproteobacteria; order Acetobacterales; family Acetobacteraceae; genus Rhodopila. The sequence continues at coordinate 9,165 of JAJZEV010000116.1, read as the reverse complement.
CATCCCGGTGGATCAGGCCGAAGACATTGGGCATTGCCAGTTGCAAGTCGAAAACGTCCCGGCTCCAGGCGTCCCCGGCGGAAAACGCGGTCGCGTGAATGGCGGCCAGCACGTCGATATCGGCCTTGCCCGCGCGTGCGATCGGGCCCGTCATGCGACGGTGGGGGCTTTGCCGCCGGGCAGCTTTGCCTCCGGCGGATCGACATAGATCGGTTCGGCGGGCAATGGCGCCATATCGCCCCGGAAACGCCGTTCGGCGACGGCGGCGATGTGGCGACCGGCAGGCAGGCGGGCGTCGGTCAGCATGACGTTGACGCCACGGGCCGCGAGGCGGCTGGCGACAATGGCCGCGGCATTGCCGGCGACCGCGACCGGTCCGAACGGATTGGGCAGATCGACGATGGCGAGGGATAGAATCCCGGCGCCCGTTTCCAGGAATATGCGGCCGCGGCGGCTTTCGATGGCGCACAATAGGGTTCGCCCGCCCAGTTGCGGCAGCGACTCGGCGACCGCCTCCCCCACCGTTACGCCGACGACGGGAACCCCGGCCGCGAGAGCGATCCCCTGCGCCAGGGCCACACACGCCCGGATGCCGGTAAAGCTGCCGGGTCCAACGGTGACGGCGACAAGGTCGAGTTCGCTGGCCGCCAGCCCGGCATCGCGCAGGCAATCGCGCGCCATGACTGGCAGGATCGCCGCTTGGCCCCGGTCGATGTCCTGCTGGTAGCCGGCAACCACCCCGCCGTTAAGGACGATTGTCGCCGAACATCTTCCAACGGCCGAATCGAGGGCGAGGATACGCATGCGGGATTAAGGTAGGCCGGATCGGGACCAAGGTGAACCCGGCCCCCGAAATCATCGCGATCCGCTTGAGAACCCCGATGGCCGGGTGGCCCGGATCAGGCCAGCATGCAGGCTTCGTCGAACGACAGGCGCGGGGAGCGGTTGAACACCCCGGCCGGATCGCCATGGCCGATATTGACGAGGAAGTTGGAGCGCCAGCCATTGAAGCTGAAGAATGCCGCATCGACCTTGGCATTGTCGAAGCCCGACATCGCGCCGGTATCCAGGCCCAGGGAGCGGGCGGCGATCATCAGATAGGCGCCTTGCAGGGTGCCGTTACGGAAAGCGGTGGTTGCCGCCAGCCCTTCGTTGCTGGTGAACCAGTTGATCGCGTCCAGGTTGTGCGGAAACAGCGTCGGCAGCTTCTCGAAGAACTTGGGGTCGTAGGCGACGATGGCGGTGACCGGGGCGGTCATGGTCTTTTCCATGTTGCCGGCGGACAGCGCGGGGGCCAGCTTTTCCTTGCCTTCCTTGGTGCGGACAAACACGAACCGGGCGGGCGAGGTGTTGGCCGAGGTCGGGCCGAACTTCAGGATGTCATACAGCTCGTGCAGTGTTTCGTCGGCAACCGGCTGGTCCGTCCACTTGTTGTGGGTGCGCGCTTCCTTGAACAGCAGGTCAAGGCCAGTGGCATCGATCGTCATTATCCAACTCCTGAAAATTGCTGCGGCGCAACGTGAAAGATGCGCCGCATTCCGTCAACCGGTGGCCGTCAGCAGGCCGGGGTTAGAATTCGACCTGCTCGACGGCGATGACTTCCGGCACGTAGTGTTTCAGCATGTTCTCGATCCCATGCTTCAGGGTGGCGCTGGACGATGGGCAGCCGGAGCATGAGCCCTGCATGTGCAGCCGGACGATGCCTTCACGGAAGCCGCGGAAGACGATGTCGCCGCCATCGCCGGCAACCGCCGGGCGGACGCGGGTGTCGAGCAGTTCCTTGATCTGGTCCACGACCTCGCGGTCGGCTTCATCGACGTCTTCCTCGTCCAGGCCGGCGGCGTCGCCCTCGATGACCGGCAGGCCGGCGACGAAGTGATCCATGATCAGGCCCAGAACCTGAGGCTTCAGGGCTTGCCAGGAAAGTTCGTCGTTCTTGGTGACGCTGATGAAATCCCCGCCCAGGAACACACGCGCGACGCCGGGCAGTGCAAACAGCGCGGTGGCAAGCGGGCTGCGGACGGCGGAGGCCGGGGAGGCGAAGTCGGCGGTGGAGAAGCCCAGCACGTCGCGTCCCGGCAGGAACTTCAACGTCGCGGGGTTCGGGGTGCCTTCGGTTTCAATGAACATGGCGGGGGCCTGTCCTGTTGGAGGGGGCTAATCCGGACCCGTCAGGTCCGGTCTTCGGCCGATACATCGGTCCAAATGGCTGGTCTGACAAGGGGGAAATCCGGGCTAATCCGCCGCGGCGGAGACGTTGCCCAAGGTTGCGCCGCGGGCATAGGCGCGTACCGCTGCGCCGAACTGCTCGAATATCGCCCGGGACAGGGGGTCGGTCCGCCAGTCGTATTCCGGATGCCACTGGATGCCCACCGCGTAGCCGATGGCTGTGACGCTGACAGCCTCGATCGTGCCGTCGGGGGCGGTGCCTTCGACCACAAGGCCCGGGGCGAGTTGGTCGATCCCCTGGTTATGCAGGGAGTTGACCGCGATCTCCGCGCTGCCGGCCAGCCGGTGCAGCCAACCGCCGGGCGTGACGCGGATGGAGTGGGCCTTGCCCTGGCGCACCCCGGCCGAGGGCTGCATCGGGGTGGAGTGATCGATGCGGTTCGGCAGGTCTTGCAGCCGTTGGTGCAGCGATCCGCCCAGGGCGACGTTCAGTTCCTGAAACCCCCGGCAGATCGCCAGCAGCGGAATACCGCGAACCACCGCGGCCCGGATCAGCGGCAGGGTAATGCCGTCGCGGGCGGGGTCTTCGGGCGTGCCCTCGGCATGCGGGGGGCCATCGTACAGGATCGGTTGCACGTTGGAGCGACTGCCGGTGAGCACGATGCCATCCAGCCGGTCCAGCAGGGTTTCGATATCGGCGGCCGGCCCGTTGGCGGGCAGCAGGACCGGGACGGCGCCGATCACCTCATCCGTCGCACGGACATAGGTGTCGGAGGCCGCGTGGTTCGGCATTCCGAAGACACCGAACTGCTTGGTGCAGCAACTGATGCCGATCAAGGGCTTGATGACGCGGGAATGCCTCATGTTACGAGGATCATTCCCCAGATTCGGCGTGAACAGAAGCGTTTTTCCTCCCCGCGCGACACATAACGGTCATGCGGCGGCATGTTAGCCGTCTTTCGGGTCGGTGACGGTGATGTGGTCGAACAATCGCGGATCGAAGGTGCCGCCGAGTTTTGCATTATAAAGGGTTACATGGGTTTCCCGCCGCTGGGAATCGACGACGGTCCATTGGCGCAGGGTCAGCGGGGGGTCGGCGAAGACCAGGGTCAGGGATCCGTCGCCGGGTGAGCCGGCGCGGACCATGGTTATCTGAAGCTGACCGGGCAGGCGCTGCACGGCGGTCACGGCGACGGCGCCGTTCAGGTCCACCTTGTCGGCCAGCAGGATACCCAGCGGGGTGCGGCTGAGCGAGACGTTGCTCGTTTGCTGCAAGGACGAGTCGTTGAAAATGAGGTCGCCGTTGTTGGCGATCAGGGTGAACGGGGATGGCGGGTTGTATTGGAAGCGCATCCGGCCGGGGCGCTCCAGCCAGGCCGTGCCCTCGGAAACGGAGCCGTCGTGGGCGACCTGGATGAAGCGGGCCTTTAGCGACCGCAGGCCGTCTAGATAGGTTTCCACCCGGCCGATATCGGCTTTGTCCTGTTCCGACAGGGTCTGCGCCCGGGCGGATGCGGCGAGCGGGAGGGCGGCGGCGGAGAGCAACAGGGTGCGACGTGCGATCATGACGCCGGATGTGGCGATTCCTCCGCTGGTTTGCAAATGCCGATATGTCTTTTCCACCGCCGGCCGGGGTGGCTAGCCTGTTTCCTGCCGGGGCAGGGCGGGATCGCGTTCGATGGCAAATCCCATACCCCAGATGTTCGCGACGATGTCCGTCACCCCACAGGCCGCGAGTTTCCTTCTCAATCGGCAGACGATGACATCGATTGTCTTCGGGTCTGGATATTCATCGACGCCGTAAAGGTGACTGAGGCATGCGGTTTTGGAGACGGGGCGCCCACGTTTGAGCATCAGCAGTTCCAGCAGCGCGAATTCCTTGGGACCGAGCCGAATGGGTGCGCCGTCGATGCGTACTGTGCGGTCGGAGATGGACAGTTCCAGTGTCCCCCAGCGGAGTGTTGTTTGAGCATGTCCTTCGGTGCGGCGAACCACCGCGCGGAGCCTGGCCAGAGTTTCGTCGAATCCGCACAGGCGGGTCAGCACGTCGTCGGCCCCGAGGTCGAGAGCCTGTACGACCACCCGCGGGTCGGACGAGGTTGTCAAGGCGACGATGGCAACCCGCGAGGCGGCCCGAATTGCGCGTAGTGCGGGGTGGTCCGGGGTGGTTGCCTCGTTCGGGGCGATGTCGAGGTCGATCATGACGACATCGAATTCGTATAGTTCGATCAGTGCGATGGCGTCCGCTATCGATTCGGCCTTTTCGCGATGTACTCCCTGGCTTTCGAGACCGGTTGCGTCCCCGGCGCGGCGGAACGGTCGTTCGCCAATTTGTAACAGCAGCATGGAGTGTATCCCCCCGGGAGGTCTGACAGTGTTGCGGTCGGCTGCTGGCCGGCGACCGGGTTGGGAGCTGCCCGGTTACGACGGCATTGCAGCCAAGCTTCGAAGCCGATCGCAAAGTCCGATCGTGTCGGCCCCGGATATCGAAGCCGGAAAGCCGCGATCGTCAGAAGCCTTGACGGATATCCCGTTGGCTGCTGCCGGTCGCCGACGGGACTATAAGCACCATCGTGGTGAAGATACTACTGTCTTGGTGGTCCTTTTGAAGATTCATTGGCAGTACCGCGGCTGTCTGGAGGGCAATCCGCGGGATTTTTTCTGTTCCATCCGAAGTTCAGCCGATAGGAATTCAAATGTATTCCGGTTTGAAATACTTTGTTCAATTCAGAAATGTTTATGACATGCGGGTGCCGGCACAGGCTACTCCGCGGCCAGCGGTTCGGTGCGGGTCCATAGTTCCGGCTGAAGCTCCTCCGGCCTGTTGGGGAAGAACAGGGCGCAGCCGAGGGTGACCACGGAAAAGGCGGACAGCACCAGGGTGGCGGCGGCGACGCTGCCGGTGTGTTCATACAGGACCGATACCACTGGGGCAGCGGCGGCGGCGCCGAGGAAGCCGACGAAAAAGCGGACGGAGTAGATCCGGGCGCGCAGTTCGGGGGAAATATAGCGGGCCGCCATCGTCTCGTTTACCGTGACCTGACCGAAGATGGAGGCGGCGACGGCGCCGGCCAGGGGCAGGACCAGCCAGCCTTGGGCGAAGGCCAGCGCGGCCATGGCCGGTGCGAGGACCATGCTGATTGGCAGGAACACCTTTTTCAGGGTGTTGCGGTCTATCATGCGCCCGACGGTGAACTGTGTCAGGGCGCCGCACAGCGTCACCAGGAAGGCGGCGAGGCCGACGAGTGGCAGCAGGGCGGCGTTGCCGGCCAGACGTTCCTGCATCAGCTTGGGCAACAGCAGGGTGTAGGCGTTGAACACCAGGCCCGAGGACATGGCGATCAGCATCAGTACCAGCACGGCGCGGCGCACCATGTGGCGCGGGATCGGCGGGAAGGGCCGGCGGTTGGCCGGGGTTTGGGCTTGGGCGAGCGGGGTGCGCATCCATAGCAGGCCGGCCGCGGCGCACAGCACGCCGGGGGCGAGGAAGGCGGCGCGCCAGCCGATTTCGTTGGCCAGGAAGGCGGTGACGACCGGGGCCAGGGCGACGCCGAGGTTGCCGAACACGCCGTTGACGCCGATGGAGCGGCCGGGTTTGTCGCCCGCGGCCTCTACCAGCATCGTGGTGCCGATGGGGTGGTAGATGGCGGCGAAGGCGCCGGAAAACGCCAGGGCGACCGCGAGCATGATGGGGGAGCGGGCGAGGCCGGCGGCGATCAGGCTCAGGCCGGTACCCAGGAAGAAGGCCGTTATCAGCACCTTGCGGCCGACGCGTTGGGCGAGCCAGCCCTGGGGCAGGGACAGCAGGCCGTAGAACACGAACATGCCGGTGGCTAGGGCCAGGATCGGGCCGTACGACTCGCCGAAGGGGCCGCCGGGGACCGCCATGGCGAGCACGGCGGTGGGCAGGATCAGCAGGCTGTAGTGGGTGAAGCTGTGGGCCGTGTTGATGAAGACGATTTGCCGGGCTGCCGGGGTCATGGACTTGTTCCCTTTAGTTTCGTCGGACTGTAGAATGTCGGTATGGCGATGTCCGGCCAAGTTCTGTCGCGCAGCGGCCAAAGCCGCCTGCAACCGTTCGAGCAGGCCCCCCGGCCGTTGGTGGGGTATGCGCATGACTATGCGGCCGGTCATGATACCGGCGCGCACCGGCATCCGCGGGCGCAATTGCTGTTCGCCACGTCGGGCGTCATGCGGATTTCCACCGAGGCGGCGCTGTTCACGGTGCCGCCGGGGACGGCTTTGTGGGTTCCGGCCGATACGCTGCATGGGGTGCGCATGGATGGTCCCGTGGCGATGCGGGCATTGTTCCTGCGGGCGGATGCGGCGGCTTCCGGGCCGCGTGCGGCCTCGGCGATCGCGGTTTCGCCGCTGCTGCGCGAGTTGATCCTGACGGTGTGCGGGGAGCCGATCGTCTGGGATTCCCGGGGGCCGATGCGGCTGGTGGCGGCGTTGGTGCTGCATGAAATCGGGCGCGCGGGTATGCGGAAACTGGCGCTTCCCGCTTGCCGCGATCCGCGGTTGCTGCGGGTGACCGAGGCGCTGACCGGGGATCCGGCCGATGGGCGCGGCCTGGACGGGTTCGCGGACGTTGCCGGGGCTTCGGCCCGGACCCTGGCGAGGCTATTTCGAACCGAGACGGGCATGAGCTTTCAACAGTGGCGGCGGCAGTTGCGGATGACCGAGGCTTTGGCGCGCATTGCCGGGGGTGCGGCGCCGGGGCGGGTGGCGGCTTCGGTTGGATATGCGAGCGTTCCGGCGTTTGGGGCGGCATTTCGGGAGACGTTCGGGATTACGCCGGCCGGGGTTGGCAATGGACCGCGTGGTGAGGCTTTTCGCCGGTATGATACGGACAGGGCGGGCGGGGCAGGCAATTTATTGCTAAATCGGAATATTTAAGACGTGCGCCGGCTATGCCGGTCCGGGTCCGGAATCTGGCAGAGGAGTGGGCGCGTCCAGGCTAGCTTCGGTTGGGTGCGGGATGGCTGGATCGGATCGATCCAGCCATCCCGCACCCGGGCTGGGTCCGCGGCCGGGGGTTGGACCGCTGCGGCGGCCGGGCGCCGGGCGCGCTGTTCGGGGGGCTGCTGGACGCCCAGCATACGGCAGAGCGGACGGAGCAGGCGGGCCATGCCGGGATTGGCTTGCAACAGCGCGGCCATTTGCGGGTCGCCGATCAGGCGCTGGAGTTCCTCGGCGAAAGGGGATGCGGCGGGGATGCGCCGGATGAGCCAGCCGAAGCCGGTGGGCAGGCGGCGGGATTTGAACGGGCGCTCTTGGATGGGTTGGCGTTCGGCTGGCTGGCGGGGCGTGATGGTTCGGGTGCGCAGGGGCCTGATGGGCCGCGCGAGGATGGCGGCGAAACGGGTGAGGATGCGGGTCAGGCGATCCCAGATGCCGATGACTTGTGGGCCGGACATGCCCGCGGCGAGGCCAGTGACGATGACGGTGCAAAGGGCGTCGATCATCGCGACGAAGCGGTCGGCGGCGGAAAAGGGGGTTGTCTCGGACACGAACATATCAAGAACATAACTTTGGGTCGATGTCAATGGGAAAGTGGTTTGGCGATCCGGGGTTCCGTTCGTGGATGGGTGGGCTGAAGACAGGATTTTTAGCCGCGGATGACGCAGATAAGCGCGGATAAGAGGCGCGGTTGGTGCCGATCGTCCTTTGCCCGATGACGGATGGGATTACAGTAGGGCGTTTTCGGCCGCTGGTTCGGAGACCTGTGGTATCGTGCGTGTTTGGAGAATGATCGCATGACGAGAGATTTCATGCCGCGCGTCGATATCCTGCCGCCGCCGCAGCGCCGTCTGTGGGACGAACTGTCCGCGGTACCGCCGGAGTTTGTGCTGTATGGCGGCACGGCTTTGGCATTGCATTTGGGGCACCGTGAATCGGTGGACTTCGATTTCTTTGGCAGCAAAGCCCTCGATCCGGCGTGGTTGGTTCCGGCGGTGCCCTTTCTGGCCGGGGCTGTCGTCACACAGCGGGAGCCGAATACGTTTGGCTGCATGGTTGACCGGGGCGGGGCGATCAAGCTGTCCTTTTTCGGCGTGCCGGGTCTTCGGCGTCTGTTGCCGCCGCTGATCGCGCCGGACAATGGGTTGAAAATCGCGTCGTTGCTTGATTTGGCGGGAACCAAAGCCTCGGTCGTGCAGGTGCGTGCCGAGGCGAAGGATTACATCGATATCGATGCGTTGCTGACCGACGGCCGGATCGATCTTCCTTTGGCGTTGGCCGCGGGGCGGGCGATTTATGGCGGGGAGTTCAATCCGCAAAACACGCTGAAGGCGCTTTCTTACTTTGGCGATGGGAATCTCGGGCGCCTGGCGGAGGCGGTGAGGGATCGTTTGGCGATGGCCGCGCGGGGCGTCGATCTTGACCGGCTGCCGATTGTTGGCAGTGAGGGAGGTGGGTTATGAGGCTTATTCCGCTGACGCCGGAGACCGAGGCGCTCGCCCGCCGGCTGGTGTGGTTTGAGGCGGCGGACGAGGCGTTGTCCGACACCGTGCGGTTTGTTGCTTATGCGCTGGCGCGGGGGACGCATGAGGATATGACTTTGTTGCGCCGTTTCTTGACCGACGACGATTTTCGGGAGGCGCTGGATGGGGCTCCGCCGGGGATTATCGATGCGCGGTCCTGGGCGTACTGGAATTCGAAGTTTGGGCGGTATCCGGCGCCGCCTATGCCGGTGCGGCGGTTTGGGTGAGGTGGGGAGTATTGAGCGTTTAAGTGTCCTCTCTGATTGGGGTTGTTGATGTCAAGCCGCTTTTTCTCTCTGATCGGTTCTATCGCTCGATTTTCGGTTCAATCACGTCCGTAGCCGCGGGGCGGCTCGATGTCAGCAAGGGACGTCAGGTCGAGATCGACGATGGCTTCGAGCGCTTCCGCTGTCGCGCTGTCTTGTAGGCTATCTGGAAGTGCTTCGAGCCAGTTCGCGTACTCGGCCTGCAGCGTAAGCAGTATGCTGACGGCGTCACGCCAACGCTGGGG
>JAJZEV010000223.1:44613-46008 GCA_021805665.1 Pseudomonadota bacterium | reverse complement strand
TGGTTCTGGAAGACCGAGGACACGATGCACCAGCCCGATATCCAGGGCGTGTTCAGTCCGGCCAGCTATAAGCAGGGGTTCGTCGGGCTGCTGGACGATTACCCCGGCATGACCTGCGGCGTGTGGCAGCACCGGCCGGAGAGCATTGGTTACGTCCGGGCGCGCGGCACCGATCCGTTCGTCGATCCGATCATCCAGCCGAATTATCTGAAGGACCCGATGGATCAGCGGGTGCTGGTCAAGGGTATGCACTGGGCGCGCAAGCTGCTGCATACCGATGCGCTGGCCGCGTATTTCGATGGCGACTCGCTGCCCGGACCGGATGTCCGCACCGACGACGAATGGCTGGACTACGCCCGCCAGTACGGCAGCACCGCCTACCACCTGATCGGCACCGCTCGGATGGGTCCCGCATCGGACAAAACCGCTGTGGTCAGCGACGAATTGCGGGTTCACGGGCTACAGGGGCTTCGGGTGGTCGATGCGTCGATCATGCCGAACATGCCGTCGGCGAACACCTACAGCTCCACCATGATGATCGCGGAAAAAGCCTCCGACATGATCAGGGGGCGGGTGCCGCTGCCGCCGGTGGAAGGGATCGCGGCTTGATTTGTCTTGAGGATAGGGAGGCCGGATGATATATGATGCCGATATCACATATCGGATTGCGTGACATGCGAACCCTGATCGATCTGCCCGACACCCAAATCCAGGCGCTGGCAGCGCTGTGCGAGCGTGTGAAGCAACCGCGCGCCGCGATTATCCGCGAAGCGGTCGCCGAATACCTGGAACGGCGGACGCTGCAATCCACCGGTTCGGCGTTCGGCCTGTGGGGCCGGGATGGCACCGATGGTGTGGCATACCAACAGCAGGCGCGCGCCGAGTGGTGAAGGCACTGCTGGATACCAACATCCTGATCGACTACTTGAACGGTATCCCGGCCGCGCGCGAGGAAATGGCCCTCTACGACCACATGGCCATCAGCATCGTCACCTGGATGGAAGTCATGGCCGGCGCGCCGCCATTGGCAGCCAGGGCGACGCGAGAGTTCCTGGATCGGTTCGCGCTGCTGGATATCGACGAGAAGGTGGCCGAACGGGCGGTGCCGCTGCGTCAGCAGTTTCGTTTGAAACTGCCGGACGCGGTGATCTGGGCTACCGCACAGGTTCACGCAATGCTGCTGGTGACGCGCGATTCGAAAGGTTTTCCAGCAAATAATCCCGGGGTTCGGATGCCTTACACTGTCTGAGCGGCGGCCTCTGATTCATGGCCTTTTTGGTGGAAGTAGTTCTTCCGGTAGAATTCCAGTACCAGATCGCGGTACAGCGCGGGCGGGTATTTCGCGGGATTGTCCGGCGACACGCAGCTTGGCAGACATTCGATGACGGATGCGGG
>JAJZEV010000223.1:0-43841 GCA_021805665.1 Pseudomonadota bacterium | reverse complement strand
GTTTGCAACGCCCCCGGCTCTCCGGCGAACCAGGGGCCGAAATCGATCACTGGAATCAGTTCGGAAATGGCGTCGGTGTCCGTGACCGCATGTTGCTTGAACAGGTGCATCGAAGCCTCCTGAAACGCTGTTCGCCACTCTGGCTGTCTTGACTGATAAAAAGGTAGGGCCTTCCCTTGCCGCGAAGCAAGGGGGGACAGTCCATGGTCCAGATACGCAAGGTCGGTCCGCTGATCGGCGTGGAGGTTTCCGGGGTCGATATTCGCGCCCTGGACGATGCCGGGTTCGCGGCGATCTATCGGGCATGGCTGGAGTCCAATGTGCTTGTGGTTACCGGCCAGGCGTTAACGATTCATGAGTTCCTGGCATACAGCCGCCGCTTTGGCGTGGTGTCCCCGCATCCGTCCAAAAGCACGCGCCATCCGGATGTTCCGGAAATTACCGAGCTGGGGACTGGAAAATTCAATGCCGACGGCAGCCTGAACCAGGCGATCTACCGCCGCGGTGCCGAGGGTTGGCACACTGACGGCGCTTATGACGATATTCCATTCAAGGCCACGCAGCTTTTTGCGCTGGCGATTCCCGATACGGGCGGCGACACGCTGTTCGCCAGCGGCTATGCGGCGTACGATGCCATGCCGCAACGGCTGAAACAACGGCTGGAGGGTGTAAACGGCGCGTTCACCTATGGCGGACGGACCAAGGCGCAGGCGCTGCTGAACCCCGAGGACCGCGACCGGGCGCCGGCATTGCATCCGATCATCCGCACCCATGGCGAAACCGGGCGCAAGTCGATGTATTTCGATCCCGGTAAGATTTTGTATATACAGGGCGCCGAACCGGCGGAAAGCGACGACCTGATCGGCGAACTGACCGAACTGATGATCCAGCCCGACGGGCAATACCGTCACAAATGGCGCGTCGGCGACGTGGTCATCTGGGACAACCGCTGTTCGTACCATAAGGCAGCCGGCGATTACCCGCCGGAGCAGGACCGCATCCACTGGCGTACCTCGATCAAGGAGCCGGTGCAGTAACGACCTCGGCTATGCGATGCCGCGTTCCTCGAACACCTCCCGGGCGATCCCCGCGGCCGTCATCGATCCGGGCCAGCCGGAGTAGAATGCCAGGTGAGTGATGACCTCGGCGATTTCCTCCTTGGTAACGCCATTATCCAGCGCGCGGGCCAGGTGGCTGCGCAGTTGCTCCGGGCGGTAGGTGCCGATCAGCGTGGCCAGCACGACAACCCTGCGGTCGCGCTTGCTCAGGCCGGGGCGTTCCCAGATATCGCCGTAGATGACGTGTTCCGTCACCTCGATCATTTTCGGCACGGTGCCGCGCACGGCATCGCGCGCGTTGGCAGGTGGCTTGGACATGGTTTTTCTCTCGGATCGCGACGGTCGAAGGCGGTCAGTAGCCCTTCATTCCGGGCGCCTCGGTTTCCGAGGCATCGAAGTTGCACTCCACCGAAATACCGTCTGGATCGAGGTAGAACAGTTGCGTCATGTTCAGCCGGGGCAGCACGCGCTCGTCGAACTTGATGGCGCGCGACTCGAGATGGGATCGCATTTCCTTCAAACCGTTGCAGGTGAAAGCAATATGGTCCAGCCGTCCGGTCGCGGCGGGATAGGACGGCCCATCGACGATCTCCGGGTCGTCTGCCCGATAGCCGATCAGATGAACGGTGGGAATGCCGCCGCAGTACAGCCAGTATCCGGGGAACGGCAGCGGCGGGCGGTCCCCGACCGTCAGCCCGACGATGTCCTGATAGAAATTCTTCGTCCGCTCCAGGTCGCGCACCCGGATGGTGTAGTGGTTCAGCGATTGTGCCGGCATGATCTTTTCCCCTGTCAGAATTGGTTTTCCGGTGACATGCCGAACATGATCTGTCCGACAGATTCGTAGTGCAGTTGCCGTCCCTGCGCCTGCTGGGCGACCGTGTCGATATCGCGCAGCCGGCGCTCGAACGGCTGATCCTCGAAGACCGCCATCGATCCGGCGCAGTGGAAGATCGTATGCGCGATCTCCCGCGATTGCTGGATCGCCCAGGTCGAGGCCAGCCGCAGCATCGCCGCCTGTCGTTCGGTCATCTCGCCGTGGCGGACGACGTGCTGGTAGTTTTCATCCAGTGTATTGTGCAGGAACGCGCGGGCGGAGTGCCATTTCGCTTCGGACTGAGCCAACTGGGATTGCACGACATTGTTTTCGCGCATCGGTCTGGCGGCGCCGCGAGAGACCTTGGTGGCGGGCAAATCCAGAAAGGCATCGACGATACCGCGCGCCAGGCCCAGCCCGACGCCAGCGAACCCGGCGGAATACAGTTGTCCGCTGGTAAAGCGATACAGCGGCCCCTGTTCGCGCCGGCCGGCCGGATCGTCCCGCAACGCGGTGCGGTCTTCGGGCACGAACAGGTCCTTGATGATGTATTCGTTGCTGGCGGTGCCGCGCAGCCCCAGGGTGCGCCAGATATCGACGTATTGCGCGCTGGACTTGGGGAACAGCATGGTGCGGACTTCCTTGCGCCCCTTCACCTTCATATGGGCGCCCAGCCAGGTCGCGTGATGGCTGCCGGAGGCAAACCGCCAGGTGCCGGAGATACAATACCCGCCGGCCACCGGTTCCGCCTCGAACGGCGCGCCCGGCGGCCCCCAGGCGAGAATCCCGTCAACCGGTCCGAAAATTTCGTGCGCCACCCCGGGCTTCAGATAGGCTGACGTCATCGCGCAGCCGTTGCCCTGGCAAACCACCCAGGCCACCGAACCGTCGGCTGCGGCCAGCGCCTCTGTCACGCTGGCGAACTCCGATGGCTTCATTTCCATGCCGCCGATCGAGCGGGGCTGGAGCATACGGAAAAACCCGCCCTCCTTGAGTGCGGAGACCAGCGGTTGGGTCAGGTGACGGCGGTTGTCGATCTCGTCCGCCTCCTGCCGGATCAGCGGGTGCAAACCAAGGGCGCGCGCGACCGCAGCATGGATTTCGGTCATCGACAGGTCTCCGCGTCGTGCATCGACAGGCCTCCGGATCAACGCGATGTGGCGCTGGGACAAAACGATGGAGCATTTTTGGCCGGTTGAAAAGCGAGACGGGCGGACATTCCGACATCCCGGTTGACGGTGGGGGTGACTTCCCCGGCGGGTCCGGCTAGGAGTCGGGGTCTGTCGCGACGGCGCGGCACTTCATAAACCCCTCAGGGAGCAAAGAGCATGACGATCAAGGTCGGTGACACGATTCCGTCGATGAAGCTGATGGCCGCGACGGCGGAGGGTCCGAAGGAAATTTCCACTGACGATATCTTCAAGGGCAAGAAGGTCGTCCTGTTCGCGGTTCCGGGCGCCTTTACCCCGACCTGCAGCGCCAAGCACCTGCCGGGTTTCGTGCAGAATGCCGAGGCGTTCAAGGCCAAGGGCGTCGATGAGATCGCCTGCATTTCCGTCAACGACGCCTTTGTCATGGGCGCCTGGGGCAAGGATCAGGGCACCGACGAAAAGGTGACCATGCTGGCCGACGGCGCGGCCGCGTTCGCCAAGGCGATCGGCCTGGAACTCGATTTGAACGCCCGTGGCATGGGCTGGCGCAGCCAGCGTTATGCGCTGGTGGCCGAAAACGGCAAGGTCACGCATCTGGGCGTCGAAGAGCCCGGCGGCTTCGAAGCCAGCAAGGCAGAGACGATCCTGGCCGCGCTGTAACGCTGGTTGGTTGGGCGGCCGGCGTTCGCGCTCGGTCGCCGGCCGGCTTTTTCGCATTCGCGGTATGCGGGCCGTGTAACTCTTCGCAAATGTAACGCGGTTGACCGACCCGGGGCGGGTGGCCCATAGAAAAGCCACGAAATGCCCGGAAAATGCATTTATCTTGATTGCTTCCACCCCCAACGCGACAGCCCGCGCGGCGCCGCCCGGTTTTCCCGGGCCTCCGCGTGACGTCGCGTCAGCAACCCGGCAAACGCGTGTCAAAGCTAAAAATTAGGGTCAACGGCTTCCAGCCTGCTTGCCCGGGGGGCGCCCCCGTCCCCACATCGCAAGCCATGACAGGCAGCCCGCACGCTACGTTCCACGGGATCGCGGTCCCGATGGTGCCGGTATGAAACTGCGCCCGCTGCCTGCCAATCCGCACGAGCCGCATCGAACCGGCGGGTATCTGCAGACCGGCGTCAATGTTCGCGCCCGCGCCCTGCCGACCGAGGGCGGGATCGCCCGGCGTCGGTTTTTCATCACCCTGACCAAATGGATGCTGCCGTTCGGCGCGATGATTTTGTTGGCGATGATTGCGATGTGGCCTGAAATCGACGCGATGACCAACAAAGCCAAGCTGGCGATGGCGCATGTCTCGGCCGATGTTCAAGGCGGCAAGCTGGTGGAGGCACGCTACAACGGCGTCGATGATAAGGGGCGCCCTTATACGATCACCGCCGCGACGGCCTGGCAGATGACGCCAACGGTTATCGGGCTGACATTGCCAAAGGGCGATATCACGCTGGAAAACGGCACTTGGCTTATGCTGACGGCTAAAGAGGGCACGTTCGTGCAGGATCTGAACCAGCTCGATCTCGTGAAGCAGGTCACGCTTTACCGCGACGATGGCACCACCATGCATACCGAAAGTGCCTCGATCGACCTGAAAGCCGGCGGTGCCGCCGGGGCGGAGCCGGTTCATGTGGAAGGCCCGTTCGGGATACTGGATGCAGAGGGGTTCACGCTGACTGAGAAGGGGTCGGCGATCGACTTCTCTGGTCCCGCCCACGTTATTCTGAACGGGACCAGCCATTGAAACGCCTTCGGATTGCCGTTGTCCCATTGTGTCTGTACGCCAGCGTCTTCGCGATTCCAGCGGCGGCGCAGCAACTGGATCTGTCGCACGGCGGACCGATCGATATCACCGCTCGCGACGGCATCGAATGGCGGCAGACCCAGCAGGAGGTGATTGCCCGCGGCGATGCCAGGGCCATTCGCGGCGGGGTGACTGTCACGGCCGACCGGCTGACCGCCTGGTATCGCAAGAAAGCGGGCGCGCAAACGGCCGGGCAGACGTCAGCTCCGGCGCCGGCGGCGGATGTGTCTTCGGGACTGGCGGGGGATTCCGCGACCGAGGGGACCGAGATTTACCGGCTTCAGGCCGACGGTCACGTCCACATCTTTACCGCCACGGATCAAGCGCAGGGTGACAAGGCAACATACGATCTGGACCAGTCGGTGCTGGTGATGACGGGCCATGACTTGAAGCTGACGACTCCGAACGATGTCATAACCGCCAGGGACGACCTGGAGTACTGGCCGCAGGAGCACATGTCCGTCGCGCGGGGCGATGCGCTGGTTGTGACCAACGACGCCAAGCGCGTCGCGGCCGATACGCTGGTGGCCTATACAACCGACAACCCCCCGCCCGCCTCCGCGACGCCGCCGCCCGCCCCGGCGCCCGCCCCGGCGACCCCTGCCGCGGCTGGCGACGACCCGCTGGCGGCGTCGGGCAAGCTGCAGCGGGTGGAGGCATTTGGGAATGTCTCCATCCGCACCCCCACCGACACGGTAACCGGGGATCGCGGCGTCTATCTGCCGGATACCGGGATGGCCCGTCTGGGCGGCAACGTGCGGATCACCCACGGCCAAAGCCAGATGAACGGGGCCGAGGCCGATGTGAATATGAAGACCGGCATCGCGACCCTGATCGCGCGGCAGCCCGGCGCGGCGTCGATACCCGGCCGTGTACATGGCCTGGTGGTGCCGAACGATCAGAGCAACAAGTCTATCGGTGCCGATTCCGGTGCCGGCGCGGCGAACGGCAAGGCGGGGCCGCCGCCCCCCCCCGCGACTTCAGGACAGCAGAAATGAACGGTATGCCTGAAACCCGGTCAGCCGGCACCTTCAAGGTGGTCGCCGGGAGTGGCGGATTAACCGCCCGGGGGGTGGGAAAGACCTACAAAGGCCGTCCGGTCGTCAGGAATGTGTCGGTCACGCTGCATCGTGGCGAGGCAGTTGGCATGCTGGGGCCGAACGGTGCCGGTAAAACGACCACATTCTATATGATTGTCGGCCTGGTGAGGCCCGATACCGGCTCGATAACCCTCGACGGTGCCGATATCACCCGCCTGCCGATGTACCGCCGTGCTCGGCTTGGCATCGGATACCTGCCGCAGGAAGCCAGCGTGTTTCGCGGCCTCAACGTCGAGCAGAACATCATGGCGGCGCTGGAGGTGATCGAGCCGGACGCGGCCACCCGCGACATGATGCTGGACGAACTGCTGGCCGAATTCGGCATCGGCCATCTGCGCCGCACGCCGGCCCTGGCATTGTCGGGCGGGGAGCGGCGGCGGGTGGAAATCGCCCGGGCGCTGGCGACGCAGCCTTCCTATATCCTGCTGGATGAGCCGCTGGCCGGCATCGACCCGATCGCGGTGGGGGAGATCCGCGACCTGGTGAAGCATTTGAAGGATCGCGGGATCGGCGTGCTGATTACCGACCATAATGTCAGGGAGACGCTGGATATTATCGACCGGGCCTACATCATGCACGACGGTCAGGTTTTGATGGAAGGCAAACCAAGCGAAGTCGTGGCGAATGAAGATGTGCGGCGGGTTTATTTGGGGGAAAAGTTCAGCCTCTGAGATTTTCCCCGGTGTCTGACGGGTGCTGCCGCCACGGTTGCATGCTTTTTGCATGCGTAGTCGTCGAAACCATTGACCCCGGGCGCAATGACTAGATAATCGCCGTCATGGCGATAGCCCCCCGTCTCGATTTACGCCAAAGCCAGACACTGGTCATGACGCCGCAACTGCGTCAGGCGATCAAGCTGCTGCAATTCTCCAACATCGAGGTCAATGCGTTCGTCGATGAGGAACTGGAGCGTAATCCGCTGCTGGAACGCGACGACGTGCCCGAACCCCCGGTCGGGGAACGGGCCGCGTTGGATCAGTTGGAGCCGCGTGTCGCCAATATCGTCGATACCGCCGACGCGGTGCGGGCCGACACTTTGCCGACCGATGCCGGATCGCCGCTGGATGCCGTCCATGCGGAGGAGTACGACCCGGGCGGCGCGGGCGATGGGGCGCTGTCCGGCAGGATCGAGGGGGCGGGCGGCAGTCACAGCTTCGAGGGCGACGATCGCGGCATCGACGATTTCGCCGGGGAGTCGCGTTCGTTGCGCGACCATCTGGGCGAACAACTCCGGCTGAACTTCACCGATCATGTGGACCGAATGGTGGGCGCGCACCTGATCGCGCTGCTGTGCCCGGCCGGGCGGCTGACCGCCGATCCGGCAGCGATCGCCAAGGCGATGGGTCTGCCGCTGGAGCGGGTGGAGGCGGTGCGGGCGCGCATGATGCGCTTCGACCCGGTTGGCTTGTTCGCGCGCGATCTGAAGGAATGTCTGGCGGCACAACTGGCGGAGCGCAACCGGCTGGATCCGGCGATGCAGACGCTGCTGGACAATCTGGAACTGCTCGCCAAGCGGGAAAACCGCCGGCTGATGGCGCTGTGCGGCGTCGATGCCGAAGATCTGACCGACATGATCGCCGAAATCCGGGCGCTGGACCCCAAGCCGGCCGCGACGTGGGACAGCACGCCACCGCAACTGGTGGTGCCGGATATGCTGATGCGCCAGTTGCCGGACGAAAGCTGGATCATCGAACTGAACCCGGAAACCATGCCGCGGGTCCTGGTGAACGAACGCTTCTATGCCAAGATCGCACCGGCCGCGAAAAAAGAGGAAAAGACGTTCCTGACCGAACGCCTGGCCAACGCTAACTGGCTGGTCCGCTCATTGCAACAGCGCGCGCAGACCATCCTGAAGGTGGCGGCGGAGATCATGCGCCAGCAGGACGGATTCCTGCGGCTGGGCGTGGCGCATCTGCGGCCGCTGATCCTGCGCGACATCGCGGAGGCGGTGGAACTGCATGAAAGTACCGTCAGCCGGGTGACGGCGAACAAGTATATCGCCACGCCGCGCGGCACCTACGAGCTGAAATACTTCTTCACCACGGCGATTCACGGTACCAACGGCGGCGATTCGCACAGCGCGGAGGCGGTTCGCCACCGGATCCGGGGCTTGATCGACGCCGAAGCCCCGGCCGATATCCTGTCCGACGATGCCATCGTCGCGCAACTGCGAAAGGAGGGCGTCGAAATCGCGCGCCGCACGGTGGCCAAGTACCGCGAGGCGCTTCGCATTCCCAATTCCGTGCAGCGGCGGCGGGACAAGATGGCGGCGGCCTGACCCCGGCGGCCTGCGGTGGGTGCGATCTAATCTATTTACCATAAGGGTTTATCCGTAGTGGACACACCCCCCGGGACCGTGCCCAAATGTCTGAAGGCGCCGGGGCGAGTGTCCGATTGAAATCCTCGGCGGCCTGTCGAACTGGTCGGAGATAGCACGATGCAGATCACGGTTGCCGGCAAACAAGTCGATTTGTCGGATGCGCTAAGAACCCGTGTATCCACTCAGATGGATGCAATAGCGGGCAAATACTTCGACCATGCGCTGGAGGCGCATGTAACATTCAGCCGAGCGCGAAGTTTTTTTACGTGCGATATCAATGTTCATGCGGGTCGAGGACTACAGTTGCGCGGCGAAGGCGAAGCCGCCGATGCGAATACCGCCTTCGACGATGCGGCCGAACATATCGCCAAGCGTCTTCGCCGCTATCGCCGTCGGGTCAACGATCACCACCGCGACATGGCCCATCGCGAACGCCCCGAATCCGCCCGGCAGTACATCCTGCGCGAGGAGGAAAACAGTGCCGAGGCCCCCGCGCCAGACACCCGCACGCTGGATGAAGCCTATGCGACCGTGGTCGCGGAAACGCAGACCGAGATTTCCTCGCTATCGGTCGGCGAGGCGGTGATGCGAATGGACCTCGCGGACCAGTCGGTGATGATGTTCCGCAACAGCGCCAACGGCGTGCTGAACGTTGTGTACCGCCGGAACGACGGCCATATCGGATGGATCGACCCGGGCGACTGATCGCCCCCGGTCAGGCGGATGCCGCGAACGGGCATCCGCTAAGCCCGGCGCCGCACAAACGGCCACCGGCCGCGCTGCACAGACCGGGACCGCATTCCATGGCGTGTCTGACAATCCCCGCCAGCGAGGCGATGAAGCCGGCGTCGGCGTTTTGCGTGGGCACCCGGAAATAGCCGGGAATATGCAGGTTTTCTGCCACCTCGCGGTATTCCACGTCTAGCTCCACCAATGTCTCGGTGTGTTCCGACACGAAGGCGATCGGCACGACCAGGACGGCCGAGCGATCCTTCGCGGCGCGGGCGATTTCGTCCTCGGTGCTGGGTTCGATCCATTTCTGCGGGGTGGCGCGGGACTGATAGCAAATGGCGTAGTCCACCGGTTCGCCCCAAGCGGCCAGGACGGCGGCGACGGTCTGTTCGATTTGCCATTGATAGGGATCGCCGCCCTCGATGATCGATTCAGGCAATCCGTGGGCGGAAAACAGCACGCGCAGGTTGATGCCGGGGTCCAGCGCGGCGCGGGCCTGGTCGTATTCCCGCTTCACGATCGCCGCGGTGGCAGCGGCATAATCCGGATCGACCGGGTAGCAGCACACGGTCACGGTATCGGCGGCCAGCCCTGCCCGGGCGGCTTCCAGGCGCCATGCCGCCAGGGAACTGCCGGTGGTGGTGCTGGAAAACTGCGGATACAGCGGCAGCAGTACGATCTCGTCCGGTCCCCACGCCTTGACCTCCCGCACGGCTTCCCGGCTGAAGGGATGCCAGTAGCGCATGGCGATGAAGCACTTGGCGTCCACCTCCGGCAGGGCGGCTTCCAGTGCCGCCCCTTGTTGCCGGGTCAGGCCAAGCAGGGGCGATTTGCCGCCCAGCAGGGCGTAATTCGCGGTCGCCGGTGCCACGCGGGCGCGGGCGATGATGCGGGCGAGGAACGGGCGCACGAAGAACGGGACGCGCAGGATCGCCGGGTCCCGGAACAGGTTCAGCAGAAACGGCTTGATCGCTTCCGGACGGTCCGGGCCGCCCAGGTTGAACAGGACGATCGCGATTTTGCGGCGGGACGCGGCGCTGGTCATGCGGGCTGCCCCGAACGATACGGTGCGCGGGTCCATCTGAGTCTGCCCCGAGTCCTAATCCGCACGCACCATCTCCAGCAGGGCCGCGACATGATCGGGCGGGGTTTGCGGCACGATGCCGTGCCCCAGGTTGAAAATGAAGGGCCGCCCGCGCATCGCGTCCAGGATTGGCAGCGTCTCCGCCCGCAGCGCCGATCCGCCAGCGACCAGGGCCAGTGGATCGAGGTTGCCTTGCACCGCCATGCCGGGCGGCAGCATCGCCGCGATCGCCGCGATGTCGCTGCCGGTATCCACGCCGACCGCGTTTACCCCGGTTGCCGCGTAATCGCGCGACATCGTGCCGGCCAGGCGGGGAAATCCGATCAGCGGAATCCCCGGGTGGCGGGCTTTCAGGGCCGCGACGATCCGCTTGGCCGGTGCCACGCAATGCTTGCGGAACATCGCCGGGGACAGCACGCCGGCCCAGGAGTCGAACAGCATCAGCGCCTCGGCCCCCGCTGCGACCTGCGCCGACAGATATTCGACCGACGATTCGATCAGCACGTCCACCAGGCGATCGAACACCTCCGGCTGGCTGTATGCCATGTCGCGCACGGCGGCGAAGTCCTTCGACCCGCCGCCTTCGACCATGTAGCAGGCGACGGTGAACGGTGCGCCGGCAAAGCCGATCAGGGCCGTGTCGCCGAAACCCTCGTTTAGCAGGCCGGCCCGGACCAGCCGCACGGTTTCCATGATCGGTTCCACCCGATCGGCGACTCGTGCGGGATCCAGCGCGGCGACCGCGGCGGCGTCGCGCAGTTTCGGCAGGACGGGGCCTTCGCCTTCCTTGAATTCCAGCCCATGCCCCAGCGCCCAGGGCAGCATCAGGATGTCGCTGAACAGGATCGCCGCATCGAAGCCATAGCGGCGGATCGGTTGCAGCGTAACCTCGGCCGCCAGATGCGGTGTGGTACACAGCGCGACGAAGTCCTTCACGCCGGCCCGTATCGCCCGGTATTCCGGCAGATAACGCCCGGCCTGACGCATCAGCCATACCGGCGGCGGCCACACCGCCTCGCCGCCCAGGGTCCGCAGCAAACGTTTCATGGTAAGGTCCATTGGTCCGAGATAGGCCTAAGGCGCCTGTCTCCAAGCTATGGACCCAACCGTCAAGCGATGAACGCGGGTTCCCGAACCGCGCCGGCGGGAATGACGGTGCCCCGGGCGGCGGCGAAGGCGCGCAACGCGTCGGCTGCCTGCTGCATCGGCGCGGACCAGTCGCCCGGGCGCTGCTGGCGGAAGATCGTCAGTTCGGGATACCAGGGGGAGTCCCGGCGGCCGCTGAGCCAGCGCCAGCAGGCATCGTAGCGGTCCAGCAGGAACACCGGTTTGCCCATCAGGCCCGCGAGGTGGATCACGGCGGTATCGACGCCGATCACCAGATCCAGGTTGGCGATCACGGCCGCGGTGTCTGCGAAATCCTCGATATGCGGCATCGGATCGATCAACGGCGTGGCGGCGGACAGGCGTTGGTCTGCTTCGTGTCCGGCCTGCAGGCTGACGAATGCAACCCCCGGCAGCGCCAGCAGCGGTGCGAACGCCGCCAGTCCGGCGCTGCGCCGCCGGTCCAGCGTAGTGAAGCCGGGCAGCAGCGGCCTTGGCTGGCCTGCCCATACCAGTCCCACCTTCAGCCCGGTTCGCGGCAGCCAGTTCCGCCACTGGCGCAGCGCCGTCGGGTCCAGGCAGATCGCCGGCACGGGCGGAACGGTTGCCGTCGTGGTGCCGAAGGCGCGGGGCAGGCTGAACATGGGACAGATGAAATCGTGCCGGGGGATCATTTGCCTGCCGGTGACGACATCGGCGACGCCGGGGACCAGGCTCAGGATGCGAGCCAGCGTGGACGGAACGCAGGCGACAACCCGCGCGCCGCGTTCGGCCAGCAACGGCAGATAGCGCAGAAATTGCAGTGTATCGCCGAAGCCGTCTTCGTGTATCGCCACGACGGTCAGGCCGGCCAGGGAGTCCTCCGGTGCGATCGAAGGCATCAGCTTTGCCGGGTCCGGGGCAGCCGACCCGGGCAGGTGAAACCGGTGTTCGTAGTCGGCCCAGGCTGCGTCCCAGCGTCCGGCCCGCAGCAGGGCGGTCGCGCGGTTGACGCGGAACCGGTGGTTGGCGGGGTCGAGGGCGACGGCCTTGTCGTGCGCGGCGATCGAGCGTTCGAACCTGTCTTCGACCTTCAACACCACGCCAAGGTTCGACCAGCTTGCCGCGGCATCCGGTTTCAGGGTCAGAACCTGCTGGAAGCAGGCGATCGCCGCGGGGAAGTCATTGAGATCGGCATGTGCCAGGCCGCGCAGGTGAAGCACGGCCGGGGAGTCCGCCATGCCGGCCAGGACCTCCAGTGCCTGTGCGGGGCGGTGGGCGTCGATCAGAAAATCGGCGAAGGCGGCGTTCAGGCTGCGATCGTCCGGCGCCAGGCGCAGGCAGGCCTGAAACACGCGCACGATGGCGTCAGGCGGGAAGGAAGGTTCGAACCGGGCAAAGGCGGTGCAGGGATGATCGGTTCCGGGGTCCATGGCGGCGGCTTGCAGCAGGATCGGGGCGGCCCGGTCCGCATCGCCCATCGCGGCGACCGACAGCCCCCAAAGCAGCACCGCCCTTGGATCGGCCGGGTCGTCGGCCATGGCTGCCCTGGCGGCGGGTTCGGATCGGAAATACGACCCCGCGCACAGCAGGCGTTCAGCGGTGGACAGATGTTCGGACGATGCCATGGGCGCCTCTTCTGCAAGCGGCCAGCATGGCAAAGGAAGGTTAACGAATGGTTAGCAATCCGGCGGCGGCATGATGGTAATTTGAGTCGTGTCCGCTGCTGACCATTTAAGGTAAACACCGGCCGATCATACTGAACGCAGCCGTCTATCCCCGGGCTGCGTCAACCTTGGCCCACGAAAAGATTTTCATGTATCTCGCAGCACCGCCGCCCGCGACCGCCGCGACGGCTATCGATCGCCGTAAAATGCTGGCCACGCTCGCGCCATTCCAGGCGCCATCCACGCGGCGCAGCATCGCGCAGCTTGCGGTGACCGCAGCGCCTTATGCCGCGCTGGTGGCGTTCATGTATTACTCTTATTATCATATTTCGCCCTGGCTGAGCCTGGCGTTGACCTTGCCGGCGGGCGGACTGGTGGTTCGGCTGTTCATCATCCAGCACGATTGCGGCCATGGCGCCTATTTCAAGTCGCGTCTGGCGAATGAGGCCGTGGGCTGGCTGTGCAGCCTGACCACCTTCACCCCCTATGCCCTGTGGCGGCGTCATCACGCCAACCATCATGCGGTATGGAACAACCTGGATAAGCGCCCGACCGGCGGCGATATCTACTCCGGCTGCCTGACCCTTAAAGAGTATGAGGCGCTGTCGCCGATGCGCCAACGTCTGTACCGGGCCGCGCTGCACCCGTTGGTGTCGCAGCTTCTGCTGCCGCCAGTGGTGTTCATCCTGGTGTATCGCATCCCGTTCGACACGCCCCGGAAGGGCTGGCGCAAGGAACGGCTGAGCGTTTATCTGACAAATGCGGCGATCGCGGCGGTGTTGCTGACCCTGACGCTGCTGTTGGGATGGGAACCCGTGTTGCTGGTGCAACTGCCAATGATCGCGCTGGCGTCGATTATCGGGGTGTGGCTGTTTTCGGTGCAACACCGGTTCGAACACTCGTTATGGGCGAGTCAGGCGGATTGGACCCCGGCGGGTGCGGCGTTGCATGGCAGTTCCTGGCTGCGGCTGCCCAAGGTGCTGCAATGGTTCACCGGCAATATCGGTTTCCACCATGTCCATCACCTGGTGCCCAGGGTGCCGAACTATCGCTTGCAGGCGGCCCATCGAGCCGAACCGGCGTTCGCCGAACATGTGACGGGCCTGACACTGTGGCAGGCGTTGCGGGCGCCCAGATTCACGCTTTGGGACGAGGCCAAGGGCCTGATGGTGCGGTTTCCCCGTCGGCGGTAGCCGGGTTTTGCGTGGATCGGCGGTAGCCCGGGCGTACAGCATCGCACTCAATAGAGTATAATCCCTCGCCGCCCGATTCGCGGTCCCCTTTGATACGACACGTCGCAGGACCGGATCAGCATGATCGCCCAACTCACCGGACGAGTGGACGCACTCGCCGACGGCTCCTGCGTCATCGACGTGGGGGGCGTCGGCTATCTGGTGCAGGCGTCCTCGCGCACCCTGTCGGCGCTGCCCGAACCGCCCACACCGGCAAAACTGCTGATCGAAACGCATGTCCGCGAGGATGCCATCGTCCTGTACGGGTTCGCCGACGGGGCGGAGCGCGATTGGTTCCGCCTGCTGACCACGGTGCAGGGCGTCGGCGGCAAGGTCGCGCTGGCCATTCTTTCGGCGATGTCGCCGCGCGATCTGATCGGCGCGATCGCGGCGGGCGACAAGGCCAGTCTGACCCGGGCGCAGGGTGTCGGACCGCGGTTGGCGGTTCGGCTGCTGACGGAACTGAAGGATAAGACCGGAACGATGCCGACCTCCGCCGCCGGGGTTTCCTATACGCCGATCGCCGCCGCCACACCGGCCGACGACGCGCTGTCCGCCCTGGTCAACCTGGGCTATCGCCGGCCGGAAGCGCAGCAGACCGTCGTTCGGGTGCTGGAACGCCTGGGCGATGGCGCCACGCTGGACGGCCTGATCCGTGAAAGCCTGAAGGAACTGGCCCAAAGGGCACTCGGATGAGCGAGGATCGGGAAGTCTCCGCCGCTCGGCAGCCGGAGGACGCGGCGGAAACGTCGCTGCGGCCGCAAACGCTGGCCGATTTCACCGGGCAGAAGGCATCGCGCGAGAATCTGGCGATCTTTATCCAGGCGGCGAAGTCGCGGGGCGAGTCGCTGGACCATGTGCTGCTGCACGGCCCGCCTGGACTTGGCAAAACCACCCTGGCGCAGATCGTCGCCAGGGAGCTTGGGGTCGGATTTCGCGCGACATCGGGACCGGTGATCGCCAAGGCGGGCGATCTTGCCGCGATTCTGACAAACCTTCAGCCAAGGGATGTCTTGTTCATCGACGAAATCCATCGCCTGCAACCGGCGATCGAGGAAGTCCTGTACCCGGCGATGGAAGATTTCCAGCTAGACCTGATCATCGGCGAGGGGCCGGCGGCGCGCAGCGTGCGGATCGATTTGCCGCCGTTCACCCTGGTTGGGGCCACCACGCGGGCCGGCCTGCTGGCCACGCCGTTGCGCGACCGGTTCGGGATTCCGTTGCGATTGATATTCTATACCCCGGAGGAACTGCGCCAGATCATCGTGCGCGGAGCGCGCCTGCTGGGTTTGAACCTGACGGACGAAGGCGCCGCCGAGATCGCCGGCCGTTCGCGCGGCACGCCCCGAATCGCCGGCCGGCTGCTGCGCCGGGTGCGCGATTTCGCCGCTGTGCAAGGCAACAGCCCGGTCGATCGGCAGGTGGCCGATGCGGCACTGACCCGGCTGGAAGTCGATCGCCTGGGGCTGGACTCGATGGATCGGCGCTATCTGCGCCGGATCGCGGAGCACCATGCCGGCGGCCCCGTCGGTGTCGAGACGCTGGCCGCGGCGCTCGCGGAGGCCAGGGATACGCTGGAGGATGTGATCGAACCGTATCTGATCCAGGAAGGATTGATCCTGCGGACCAGTCGCGGCCGCATGCTGGGGGAGCCTGGATGGCGGCATCTGGGGCTGAAAGTGCCGCGAACCGGGACGCCGCTGCTGGATGTGCTTGGGGACGAGGCGTGAAGGGGACAACTTTGGACCGTCACCTAAATGATTGCTAATCCGCGATCCATCCACCGCCATTCCTTGCGTGTCTATTATGAAGACACCGATGCCGGCGGGGTGGTGTATCACGCGAACTACCTGGGTTACGCCGAACGCGGCCGAACCGAAGCCCTGCGCGACGCGGGAATCCCGCATGCCGGGATGGTGGAACGATTTGGTCTGATGTTCATGGTGCATCGCGTCGAAATAGATTATCAGCGCCCCGCGATGCTCGACGATCTTTTGGTGGTCGAGACGGAAATCATGGACGTGGGCGGGGCAACCGTCCTATTGCGCCAGACGGTGCGCGGCCCGAACGGGGTCTGCGCGGCGTTGCGCATAAAACTCGCCTGCGTCCGAATCGGAGGGAACAAGCCGGCCCGCATCCCGCCCCAATGGCGGCAGGTGATGGTCAGCATGCGCGACGACGCCGGAACGGCGACCAAAGAAGGGGATTAGGCAGTGGATCGGGCAGTGGATGCGGTAAACCTGGGGGCGGCTGGCGGCGACTTGTCGCTGTGGGGCTTGTTCATGCAAGCCGACATCGTCGTGAAGCTTGTGATGCTTGGCCTGTTGAGTGCCAGCATCTGGGTTTGGGCGGTGGTATTCGAGAAATGGACCACGCTGCGCAAGGTGAACAAGCAAGCCGATGGGTTCGAGGACCGGTTCTGGTCCGGCGGCAGCCTGGACGAGCTGTTCGACCGCGAGGGCTCCAACCCGAATCACCCGATGGCAGCCGTGTTCGCGGCGGCGATGGGGGAATGGCGGCGTTCGGTGCGGGTTGCCGGGGCTGACATCGCCCACACCAGCGTGCGGGAACGAATCGACCGAGCGATCACTGTGACGGTGCAGCGGGAGATGGACCGGATCGAGCGGTGGATGATCTTCCTGGCCAGCGTTGGCGCAACCGCCCCGTTCATCGGCCTGTTCGGCACGGTCTGGGGCATCATGCATTCGTTCTCCGCCATCGCGGCGATGCACAACACGAACCTCGCGGTCGTGGCCCCCGGCATCGCGGAGGCGCTGTTCGCTACCGCCATCGGCCTGGTCGCGGCGATCCCGGCGGTGCTGGCGTATAACCAGATCAGCAACAGCCTGTCGCGTTTCGCCGGCCGTCTGGACAATTTCGGCAGCGAGTTCAGTGCCATCCTGTCGCGTCAAAGCGAAGAGCGGGCCTGAGCCATGGCAATGTCCGTGAACTCCGGGCGGGGCGGGCGGCGCGGGCGTTACCGGCCGCTGGCGGAAATCAACGTCACGCCTCTGGTCGATGTGATGCTGGTGCTGCTGATCATCTTCATGGTCACCGCACCGTTGATGACCTCTGGAGTGTCGGTCGATCTGCCGAAGACCAGCGCGCAGCAACTGAACAGCGACAGCGAACCGCTGACGGTTTCCATCAAGGCCGACGGGTCGATTTTCCTGCAGGACGAGGCGGTGGAGATCGGCGATCTGGTGACCAAGCTGCAGGCGATCTCCAAGAACAATCCCGACCGGCGGATTTTTGTTCGGGGCGATAAGGATCTGGCGTATGGGCGGATCATGGAGGTAATGGGCACTATTACTCAGGGCGGATTCACCAAGGTCGCCTTGCTGGCCGAACAGACCGGGGGCCCGGCGCCAGCGGCCGCGCCCGCTGCCAAGCCCGCTTCCGGGCCGCGCAAGTAGCAGCGTGCGACGCATGACCATTGGCAGCGTTTCCGGCGTTCGCGGCGCCAGCCCCGGATTGTCCCGGGGCGCATCGCCGTTCGGTCACGTCTCGACCTTAGCCGGGTGACAGATCTGTGCTGCAGCAACGTATCGATGGCGATGAAAGGCTTCGATTCGGGGGGGCGGGCATGACGCCTGCTTTGCGCCGTGGCCTGATTGCATCCGGCCTGCTGCATCTTGCGATGCTGCTGTTCCTGCTGATCGGCCTGCCGTCGTTAACGCCGAAGGACGAAACACCGCCGGAAACCGAGGTCGCGATGGTGTTTGGCGACGTCAAATCGGCGTCGCAGGCCCAGTCGAAAGCCGATGCCACGCCCGCGCCGCCGGTAAACCAGCCGCCGAAGCCGCAGCCTATCGAGGCGCCTCCGCCTCCGCCGCCACCCCCGCCTCCACCGCCGCAAAGTCACGTGGAGCCGGCGCCGCCGTCGCCCACGCCGCCGCAACAGACACCCCCGCCGGAGCCCGTTCCGTCGCCCGACGCGGTGCCGCCACCGCCCGCGCCGCCGACCCCGCCGACGCCGCCGACGCCGAAAAACGAGCCGCCGCTGCCGGTTCCGCCGCCTCCGGTTCCGCCGCCGCCGATGCCCCCCAGCACGACGTCGCAGCCGAACATCACGAAGAATGCCGCGCCGAACAGCACGTCGGTGGAGAACACGCTGGAAAAGTTGCGTCAGCAGCTTGCCCAGACCAAGCCGCCGAAAGCCCGGGCGAATCCGGCGGCTGGCGGGCGCGACAACCCGACCGGCAACGATACGGCGGCGCTGACCGGCCAGCAGCGCGGCGCCATCGGCGACCATGTGCGGGAGTGCTGGACGAAGGATGCCGGCGCGCTGGATATCGACAAGCAAAGCGTGATGCTGACCGTCACGACCGATGCAACAGGCGTCGCGCGCCGGGTAGAGGTGGCGGGCGACGATGCGGGGCGCATGGGCGATCCCCGGTTCCGGGCGTTCGCGGAGCGGGCGGTGCGCGCGATCATGGATCCGCGCTGCGCCAATCTGCCGCTGCCCAACAATGTCCTTGGCAAAGTCAACGTCCTGACCTTCCGGTTCAGGCCGTGATGAAAGCCGACCGGCACATTCCCGCGATGACTCAACCGAACACGTTGCAAGGCAACCGCAACAGGTGGAAGACAACGTCATGATCTACATTCCGAATACCTCTGTCGGCCGTCGTCGGCTGATTGCCGGCGCGGCTGGATTGCTGGCCGCGGCCCCTGTGCCTGTGTTTGCCGAACCGGCTGCTCCGGCCGGGGCGGGTGGCGGCGGGCAATCCGCCGTGATCGATGTCGATCGCGCCCGCAGCGAGCCGATTCCGATCGCGGTGCCCGATCTTGGCGGCCCCGACGGGCCGTCCGCGCAGCTTGGGCATGAAATCGCCGGGGTGATCGGCGCCGACCTCGCGCGCAGCGGGCTGTTCCGGCTGATCGATCAGGCCGCGTTCATCCAGGCGGGTGCCGTGACGTCCGGCGTGCCGAACTTCGCCAACTGGAAACCGACCGGCGCACAGGCACTGGTAACCGGCAGTGTCCAGATTTTGGGCGGCGGTCAGGTCCGGGTGGAATTCCGGCTGTGGGATATCCTGCCGCAAACCCAGATTCAGGGTACTGCCTACACCACGACGCAGGGCAACTGGCGCCGCATCGCCCACATCATGGCCGATGTGATCTATGAGCGGCTGCTGGGCGAAAAGGGCTATTTCGACACCCGCGTGGTTTACATCTCGGCAACCGGTCCGCGCGACCGCCGTACCAAGCGGCTGGCGATCATGGATCAGGACAGCGAAAACAACCGCCTGCTGACCGACGGGTCCTGGCTGGTGCTGACCCCGCGGTTCCACCCGACCCGGGATGAAATCGCGTTCATGAGCTACGCGAACAACCGGCCCCGGGTCTATCTGTTCAACCTGGCGTCCGGTCAGCAAAGGCTGCTGGGCGATTTTACCGGCATGACCTTCGCGCCCCGTTTTTCCCCGGATGGCAGCGGGGTGATCATGGCGGTGGCCAACGGCGGCGGTTCGGACATCGTGTCGATGGATCTGGCCAGCCATTCGCCGCGACGGCTGACCAACTCCGGCTCGATCGATGTCAGCCCGTGCTTCAGCCCGGACGGTTCCCAGATTGCGTTCGCATCGGATCGTGGGGGTGATCAGCAAATCTACGTGATGGGTTCGGGCGGGGGCGATGCGAAGCGCATCAGTTTCGGCAACGGGAAATATGCGACTCCTGTCTGGTCACCGCGCGGCGATCTGATCGCATTCACGCGCTATGCTGGCGATACATCGAATTTTGCCATTGGCGTGATGCACCCGGACGGATCAGGCGAGCGCATCCTGTCCGAGGGCTGGCTGGTGGAAGGCCCGACGTTCGCCCCGAACGGACGAGTATTGATGTTCTGGCGCGAAACCCGGTCGCAGGATTCCCGCGGGCGCGGGTTCTCCTCACGGCTGGTTTCGGTCGATATCACGGGGTTCAACGAACGCCCGGTGGAAACCCCGACCGATGCGTCCGACCCGGCATGGTCGCCGCTGGGAACCTAGGACGGGTGTTTTGCCGCGCAATGGTGTGACAATCCAGCGTCGGTACTGTGTTGAGTGCGCAACATAGGTGCTATGAGGTGTTTTAATGCCTCAGGGAACTTGACCGCTATCGCCCGAACACGTTAATCGCTCACGCGGACGGAACGGATTACCGTTTCTTCCTGCGCGGGCGCTGTTCGCGCATTTGGATTGCACCCCTTCCAGGGACGAAGAAAAGATGAACATCAAGATCCTCGGCGCTCTGTCCGCCGTCGCCCTGCTGGCGGCGTGCTCCACCCCTGCAACCACCACGCCGGCCGCTCCTGCTCCGGTTACCTCCAGCATCGTGCCGGGCAGCCAGGAAGACCTGGTCGCCAATGTTGGCGATCGCGTTTTCTATGACTTCAACAAGTCTGGCCTCCGCGACGACGCGAAGGCGACTCTGGACAAGCAGGCTGCGTGGCTCGCGAAGTATGCGACCAACAACGTGCAGATCGCTGGTAACTGCGATGAGCGCGGCACGGAAGAATACAACCTGGCCCTCGGCAACCGTCGCGCGAATGCCGCTGCGGCTTATCTGAAGGCCAAGGGCGTTGCCGCGGCCCGCATGACCACGATCAGCTACGGCAAGGATCGTCCGACCGCACAGGGCTCCACGGAGCAAGCCTGGGCGCAGAACCGGAACGCGATCACTTCCGTTCGCTAAGCCGTGGTGCCGGGCATTTAGCTCGGAACCGCGTCGCGCCTGACATTTTGGCCGTCAACCCGGGTGGATTCTTCCACCCGGGTTGACGGTTTTTATGTCTGTACGGCATGCGACATCGCGGAACGGATAGCAGTCCCCAAGAATATAGCGCGCAATGACCTCCGAAGGGCCTGATCGCCTATTCGTCGCACTGCGAGGTGGTTCACCGGGAAACAGCAACTCCCTGCCTGGAGCGAATCCGTCCCCGCGGGTCGTACCGGTTCCTTGATTGTAATCGATCCGACCTTGTCCCGGGCACGGCTGAATTCGGAACAGGCCTTCGCCAGCGGGTCACGCCGATCGACAGGGGAACCGAGCAAGTTGGCCGACATCGATATCCAATCCGCGCATTGCGCATGGCCCCGATCTTGCCTAACCAAACAAGCAACAACCAGGGAGGCCGCCCCACGATGTCCCCGGCAACCGCCGATCCTCGCCTGATCGCCGTTCGGCGGGCCCCGAAGCGGCGCATGCGGCTGTCCTGGTCCGACCCGGTATGCCGAGCGATTGTCTGGCAGGTTGTCATTGTCGGCATTGTTGCGGCCATCGCCTGGTATTTGATCGACAACACCGCCAAGAACCTGGCCCAGCGCCACATCGCCACCGGATTCGCCTTCCTGGACCGGGTGGCCGGCATTCCGATCGGCGAGTCCTTGATTCCCTATAACCCGGCGGTCAGCACCTACGGACGGGCGCTGCTGATCGGCGTGCTGAACACGTTGCAGGTGGCGGCGATCGGGATCGTGCTGGCGACCATCCTGGGCACCCTGATCGGTATCGGGCGGCTTTCCAAGAACTGGCTGCTGTCCAAACTCACGGCGTTCTATGTGGAGGTGCTGCGCGACATCCCGCTGCTGCTGCAACTGCTGTTCTGGTACACCATCCTCCAGGGCCTGCCCGCACCGCGTCAGGCGCTGCACATCGGCAAGGCGTTCTTCCTGACCAACCGCGGCATGCGGGTGCCGCTGCTGGATTGGCAGCCGGCGCATAGCTGGGCGCTGCTGGCCTTCGCCATCGGTGCGGCCGGCACGTTGGTCTGGCGCAAACACGCGACCCGCCAGCAGGAGGCGACCGGCCGGCGTCCCGCGTCGTGGCCCGTCGCGGCGGGTCTGCTGATCGGCGTCCCCGTGGCGGTTTGGGCCGTGCTGGGGGCGCCGTTCGCGCTTGTTCTGCCGGTGCTGAAAGGCTTCAACTTCCAGGGCGGCGGCACCGTCAGCCCTGAATACTTCGCGCTGCTGGTCGGGCTGGTGACCTACACCGCTTCGTATATCGCCGAGATCGTCCGATCGGGCATCCAGGCCATCCCCAAGGGCCAGTGGGAAGCGGCGGAGGCACTGGGGCTGCGGCCGGGTGAGGTTCTGCGCCAGATCGTCCTGCCGCAGGCGTTGCGGGTCATTATACCGCCGATGACAAGCCAGTATCTGAACCTGACCAAGAACAGCTCCCTGGCGATCGCGATCGGATTTCAGGATGTGGTGTCGATCGCCAACACCACGCTGAATCAGACCGGCCAGGCCATCGAGGGCATCGCCTATATCATGGCGGTCTATCTGACGATCAGCCTGTCGATCAGCCTGTTCATGAACTGGTACAACGCGCGCATCGCGCTGGTGGAGCGCTGACGCCATGGGCGACATCGCCTCCGAACACACACCCCTGGAAGCTCGGGAACAGCAAAAAGCCGCCGCCGTCAGCCTCCGTTCCCGGGTCCGGGCGAACCTGTTCGGATCGTGGTGGTCCACCGCCGTTACCCTGGCGCTGGGCTATATCGTCCTGCGCGGTGTCTTCGCGGCGTTTGAATGGGGGATCGTGAACGCCATCTGGTCCGTGCCGTACGGTCCGACCGGCATCGCCAACACCGCAATTTGCCAAAACGCCAAGGGCGTCGGGGCCTGCTGGGCGGTGCTGGCCGACAAATACCGCCTGATCCTGTTCGGGCGGTATCCGTATGCGGAACAATGGCGCCCGGCGATCGTCGTGCTGCTGTTCATCGGGCTTTACATCGTGTCCGGCCTCCGCCGCTTCTGGCGCAAGGAACTCGTCCTGATCTGGATCGGCACGCTGACCGCCGTCGGGGCGCTGATGTGGGGCGGTTTCGCCGGCCTGCCGCTGGTCTCCGAGGATTACTGGGGCGGCCTGCCGATCACCCTGATCCTGGCGACGTTCGGGCTGGCGTTCGCCTTCCCGCTGTCCGTGCTGGTCGCGCTGGGGCGCCGGTCGGCAGACCTGCCCGCCGTCAAGGTCCTGTGCGTGGTGTATGTGGAGTTGATCCGCGGGGTGCCGCTGATCTCCGTCCTGTTCATGGCCAGCGTCATGTTTCCTTTGTTCATGCCGGCGGGGCTGAACATCGACAAGCTGCTGCGCGCCCAGGCCGCCATCATCCTGTTCGCCGCCGCGTATCTGGCGGAGGTGGTGCGCGGCGGCCTGCAGGCGCTGCCCAAGGGTCAGGCGGAGGCGGCCGACGCGCTGGGCCTGTCTTACTGGCAAAAGACCGCGTTCATCATCCTGCCGCAGGCGCTGCGGCTGGTGATCCCGCCCTTGGTCAACACTTTTATCGGCTTCTTCAAGGACACCAGCCTGGTGCTGATCATCGGCCTGTTCGACCTGATGACCATGGGAAAGGTCGCGCTGAGCGACCCCCCCTGGGAGAGCTTTTCCACCGAGGTCTATCTGGGGCTCGCGGCGATCTACGTCGCTTTCTGTTTTGCCATGTCGCAATACAGCCGAAGCCTGGAGCGCGATCTTAACCGCTCCCGCGGGCGCTGACGGAGAATACCATGGGTTATCCGCAAACCGCCGGCCCGCCGGCTATCATGCTGGACAAAGTCAACAAGTGGTACGGTGCGATGCATGTGCTGCGCGACGTGTCGCTGACGGTGGCGGAGAAGGAGCGGGTCGTGGTGTGCGGCCCGTCCGGGTCCGGCAAATCGACCATGATCCGCTGCATCAACCGGCTGGAGGCGCACCAGGAGGGCAGGATCGTCGTTGACGGCACGGAACTGACCGACGATTTGCGGACGCTGGACACGATCCGGCGGGACGTTGGCATGGTATTCCAGTCGTTCAATCTGTTCCCCCATCTGACCATCCTGGAGAACTGCACGCTGGCGCCGATCTGGGTCCGCAAAATGCCCAAGGCGCAGGCGGAAGACCTTGCCATGAGCTATCTGGAACGGGTGAAGATACCGGAACAGGCGAAGAAATATCCCGGCCAGTTGTCCGGCGGTCAGCAGCAGCGTGTCGCTATCGCGCGCGCGCTGTGCATGCAGCCCAAGATCATGCTGTTCGACGAACCGACCAGCGCCCTGGACCCGGAGATGATCAAGGAAGTGCTGGACACCATGATCGAACTGGCCGACACGGGCATGACCATGGTCTGCGTTACGCACGAAATGGGGTTCGCCCGGCAGGTCGCGCACCGGGTGGTGTTCATGGACCGGGGGGAGATCGTCGAGAGCGGCCCGCCGAACGAGATGTTCGAAAACCCGGGGACGGATCGGCTGAAACTGTTCCTCAGCCAGATATTAAGGGGGCATTGATGCCGCCGCACACTCCGATCGCAACCGCCCTGGCCCACCTGAATGCCGGCAATCTGGATGCGGCGGCGGCGGTCTGTGGCGGCCTGCGGCAAAGCCGGCCCGACGATCCAGCGGTCGCCCAGCTTGAAGCCACCATCGACCTGCGCGCCGGCCGTCCGCGGCAGGCGCTGACCGCGATCCGGCGCGGCCTCGCCTCGCGCCCGCTTCATGTGCCGTCGCTGATCCTGGCCGCCCGGGCTGCGCTGGCCGCCGGCCTGGCGGATCAGGCAGTGACCCCGCTGCGCGAAGCCGTGGCCCGCGCGCCGGATCAGGCCGAACCGGCGTTCCTGCTGTGCCGCACGCTGCTGGAACTTGGCGACCCGTCGCTTTCCGCGATGCTGGATATGACTGCGGCGCGGCACAAAGCCCCGGCGCGGGAGTGGCAACAACTCGGCCTGCTGCTGCAACGCGCGCAACGGCCTGCCACCGCGCTGGCCGCCTTCACGCGTGCAGCGTCCGCCGATCCAACCCTGGCGCCAGCCTGGTTCGGCCGCGGCCTGCTGTTGCGCGAAGCTCAACAGATGACCGAGGCGCGTGCCGCGCTAGAGCGCGCTACCGCCCTCGACCCTACCGCCTCCGCGGCATGGTTCGCGCTCGGTCTTACCTGTCAGGACCTGGGGGACGAACGCGCCGCCGCAACCGCGTTCGGTGCGGCGCTGCGGGAGCGGGCGGACTTCGCCGAGGCGGCGGTCAACCTGGGCATCGCCCATCAGCGCCTGGGCGATATGCCGGCGGCAATGGCGGCTTACCGATCCGCGATCCAGATCCGCCCCGACACGCTGGGCCGCATCGCCCAGGCGGTCACCGCCGCCAGCACCGGCATGTTATGGCTCCACCCCGCCGACTTCCGTCGGGCGCTCGGTGTCTGAACCCGGGGCGGCTGAACGACGATCGCGGAAGCGGCGGCGGTACACGCCCGGGGTGCTGAGCAGCGCTTCGGCCGTTTCGTCGTAGCGGGCGGCGGCTTCGGCCGAAAAGCTCTCGAACACCAGTTCCGGCACGGTACGCGGCACGGCGAAGCACTGTGCCACCGGCGTGCCCCGCGGCAGCGTTCCAGAGAACGATGGATCGGTCCACCGCGCGGGAAACAGGATGCCGACATCGCTGAACCGGTCGGCATCGACCAGGCCGGTGACGAGGCGGAACGGCAGGTCCTCGCGGTTGACCGGATGGGTGGCGAACAGCGACCAGCCCGGCTCCAACTCGATCGTCCAGAAGCTGTTGAACTTCACCAGCACCTGATCGGGACCGTGCAGCGGCGTGCCCTCCACCTGTTCGGCGACGTGGAAGCTGATCGGGGAGCGCGGGTGGGCGTGAACCGATGGAGTCGGGACATCCCAGTTCCAGGACAGCGCGCCGTCCCGCACGGTCACGTCGCAGGGCAGGGGCATGATGAAGCCATAGCTCATGGCATCGATGAACGGCGGACATTGCTTGACGGTGCGGACCTCCCGCCCGTGGGTTGGCGAGAAACTCCGTGGCTGCATCGCGCGAATCCAGTCCGGCAGTGCGGCCCGGGCCGGGACGGGCCCGGGCAGGAAATCGGCAAGCGCGGGGTCGCAACGGAAGACGATACGCATGGATGCTCCCGCGGGGTCAGGGCCGCAACAAGGCGCGGGCCAGGGCATCCCGCCAGCCGCGGTATTTCCGGCTGCGTTCCGCCTCTGGCATGGCCGGTTCGAACCGCCGCTCCCCGGACCAGGTGGCGGCGAACGTGTCGGGATCGGGATACAGGCCGGCGGCCATTCCCGCCAGATAGGCGGCGCCCAAAGCGGTGGTTTCCAGGCAGGTCGGCCGATCGACCGGCGCGGCCAGGATGTCGGCGAGGAATTGCATCGTCCAGTCGCTGCCGCTCATGCCGCCATCGACGCGGATCACGGTGCGGGCGTCGGCCCAGTTCGTGCCCAGATCGGCGAACATGGCGTCCAGCAGGTCGCGGGTCTGGTAGCCGACGCATTCCAGCACGGCGCGGGCCAGTTCCTTGCGCGTGGTGCCGCGCGTCATGCCGGACAGCAGGGCGCGGGCATCGCTGTCCCAGTGCGGGGCGCCCAGCCCGACGAAGGCCGGGACCATATAAACGTCCTGTGCCGGGTCGGCCTCGGCTGCCAACGCGCCGGTTTCGGCGGCGGAGGCGATCAGGCCGATGCCGTCGCGCAGCCACTGCACCGCGGCGCCGGCGACGAAAATCGAGCCTTCCAGCGCGTAGGTGCGTTGGCCTTCGAACTGATAGGCGATGGTGGTCAGCAGCCGGTGACTGCTGGCAATGGCTTGCCGCCCGGTGTTCAGCAGGGTGAAGCAACCGGTGCCATAGGTGGATTTGACCATGCCGGGCCGGAAGCACGCCTGCCCGACCAAGGCGGCCTGCTGGTCGCCGGCAATGCCGCGTACTGCGATCGGGGCGCCAAATATGTCCGCCGTGGTGTCGCCGAACGTGCCGGCGGTATCGCGAACCTCGGGCAGCATCGATGCCGGGATGCCGAACAGCCTCAGCAGATCGTCGTCCCAGACGCCGCGATGGATGTCGAACAGCAGCGTGCGGGATGCGTTGGTGGCATCGGTGGCGTGAACCGCGCCGCCGGTCAGCCGCCACAGCAGAAAGCTGTCCACGGTGCCGAAGGCCAGATCCCCGGCCTCCGCCGCCGTCCGGGCGCCGTCGACGGTGTCCAGCAGCCATGCGATCTTGGTCGCGGAGAAATACGGATCCAGCCGAAGCCCGGTGCGGGCGGCAACCAGGGCGCCGTGTCCGGCGGCTTCCAGGGCTTCGCAGACCGAGGCGGTGCGCCTGTCCTGCCAGACGATGGCATTATGGATCGCTTTGCCGGTGCGGCGGTCCCAGACCACCACGGTTTCCCGCTGGTTGGCGATGCCCAGCGCCGCGATGTCGGCGGCGGTCAATCCGGCGTTCGCCAGGGCTTGCCGAGCGGTGGACAGGGCGGTGGCCCAGAGGTCTTCGGGGTTATGTTCGACCCAGCCGGGGCGCGGATAGTGTTGCGCGAATTCCTGCTGAGCGGTCGCCACGGGTGCCACGGCGGCATCGAACACGATGCCGCGTGTCGAGGTCGTGCCCTGGTCGATGACGAGGATGTGCCGCGCCATGGTGTCGGTTCCTTCGTTACGCGCGGGTAATCGCCCCCTGATGACCGGCCCTCCGGCCGGCCACCAGGGGAGCGTATCAAGCCTTCGTCGGCCGGGGCGCGGCGGCCCAGGTCTTCAGCAGTTCGTCGTAATCGATCGTCTCGCCCTTCGGCTTTTCGTTCGGCAGCTTGCGCTGGGGCGCCAGATTGCCGTCCTTGGCCGACTTCTCATACCAATACTCGGCGGTCTTTTCCGGGTTCATCTTCGGACCCAGGGACCCTTGTGCGCCGGACTTTTCCAACCGCATCATGATGGCGTCCTGATCGCGGGCCAGACCGTCCATCGCCTGCTGCGGCGTCGCCTCGCCGGAGATCGCCTTGGACACGTTCTGCCACCACACCTGTGCCAGCTTACCGTATTCCGGCACGTTGACGCCGGTGGGCGTCCACAGTTTCCGGGCCGGGCTGCGATAGAATTCGACCAGACCGCCGACTTTCGGCGCTAGTTCGGTCATCGCATCGGAC
The DNA here is from genome assembly GCA_021805665.1 of Pseudomonadota bacterium. Lineage (GTDB taxonomy): Bacteria > Pseudomonadota > Alphaproteobacteria > Acetobacterales > Acetobacteraceae > Rhodopila. The sequence goes on along the minus strand of JAJZEV010000223.1, from coordinate 15,902 downwards.
CAGATGTCGCTGTCGCGGATAACGTGCAGCGAGGTCAGCGACTTCTTCAGTGTCACGGTCTTGGACACACAGAACTGGGCGTACAGCCAGCCCGCCTTCACACGCTCCATCGGGGCGTATTTCAGCATCGTCCAGCAGCCGACGTCCTGGTAACCCAGTTTCATGCCTTCCTTCCAGTAAGCCCCGTGCGGCGAGGGGGCCATACGCCATTTCGGCGTGCCGTCGGCGTTCATCACCGGCAGCTTGGGGTCGGACAGGGCATGGGTGAACGCGCTGTACCAGAAGATTTGCTGGGCGATATGGCCCTGGCCCGGCACGGCGCCGGCTTCCAGGAAGTCCATGCCGGCCGCTTCCGGTGGCGCATATTTCTTCAGCCACTCGACGAACTTCGTCGTGGCATAGACGGCGGCCGGACCGTTGGCGTCGCCGCCGCGGGTGATGGAAGACCCGACGGGGACACCGTTTTCCATCCGGATGCCCCATTCGTCCACCGGCTTGCCGTTCGGCAGCCCGCGGTCGCCGGACCCGGCCATCGACAGCCAGGCATCGGTGAAGCGCCAGCCCAGCGACGGGTCTTTCTTGCCGTAGTCCATGTGGCCATAGACGCGGACCCCGTCGATTTCCTTGACGTCGTTGGTGAAGAAGTCGGCGATATCCTCGTAAGCCGACCAGTTCACCGGAACGCCGAGTTCGTAGCCGTATTTCTGCTTGAACTTCGCCTTCAGTTCCGGCTTCTGGAACCAGTCATAGCGGAACCAGTACAGGTTCGCGAACTGCTGGTCGGGAAGCTGGTACAGCTTGCCCTCGAACGACGCGAAATCCAGGCCGATGAAGTCCTTCAGGTCCAGGTTCGGGTTGGTGATGTCCTTGGCGTCGCCGGCCATGAAATCGGTCAGGCTGCCGCCGACGATGTCCTTATAGCGCGGATGCGTGCCGATGAAGTCGGAGTCGTTCATCCAGAAGTCGTAGATCGGCTTACCGGATTGAATTTCCACCTCGATTTTATCGACCAGCAGGCCTTCGTCCATCATCTCGTGGTTGACCTGGATGCCGGTGATCTCGGCGAAGGCCTTGGTCAGCGTCTTGGATTCGTATTCGTGAATGCTCAGGATCTCGGAGACGCAGCTTACTTTCATGCCCTTGAACGGGGCCGACGCCTTGATGAACCATTCCATCTCGGCCATCTGCTGGTCTTTGGTTTGCGTCGAGGGTTGGAATTCGGAATCCACCCATTTCTTCGCGGCATCGACCTGTTGGGCGTAGGACGGGGTGGACGTCAGGATCGCTGCCGCCCCCGCTGTTGCGGCGGCTCCCTTGATTACGCCGCGTCGTGTCGTCTTCATTCACGTTTCTCCCTATTGTTACCCCGCACACCCTGTGCGGGGTTCAGTCATGGTTACGCGAAGCGGAACATCGCGATCCCAAAGGCGATGGATATGGCGAGCGGGTACCAAAGGTCGCCCCCTCCGAACCGCATCCAGACGATGTAGATGAAGGCGGATCCCAGCAGGGTGACGAAGAAACGGTCGCCCCGCGTTGTCGGGAACCGCAGGATACCCCTGCGGGGTGTTTCTGGCCGGTAGATCGCCAGCACGGTCAGAATCATCAGCGCCGCGGCGATCAGGCCGAAGAACAGCGCCGTTTCCGGGGTCCATGCCATCCAGGCGAGCATTGCGATACGATCCCTAAACCCGTCCAAGGGCAAAGCCCTTGGCGATGTGATTGCGAACGAACCAGATCACCACAGCGCCGGGGACCATGGTCAGCACGCCGGCAGCGGCGAGCAGCGACCAGTCCATGCCGGAGGCGGAATAACTGCGCGTCATGACGGCGGCGAACGGCAGCGCGTTGGAGGAGGTCAGCGTGGTGGCCAGCAACTGCTCGACCCAGGAAAACATGAAACAGAAGAAGGCGGTCACGCCGATGCCGTTGGCGATCAGCGGCAGGAACAGCCGAAGGAAGAAGCGCGGAAACGAATAGCCGTCGATGGCCGCCGTTTCATCGATTTCCCGCGGTACCCCGCCGACGAAGCCTTCCAGGATCCATACCGCCAGCGGCACATTGAACAGGCAGTGCGCCAGGGCGACCGCCCACACCGTATCGAACAGGCCGACGGCGTAGAACAGGTTGAAGAACGGCAATGCGAAAACGGCCGACGGCGCCATCAGGTTGGTGAACAGCCAGAAGAACAGGTGCTTGTCGCCGACGAAACGGTACCGGTTGAAAGCATACGCCGCCGGCAGCGCCACGCTGACGGAGATAACCGTGTTGATGGCGACATAACTCAGCGACACGCCGAACGCATGCACCCAGGTTGGATCGGCGAAAATCGCGCGGTATTTCGCCAGCGTCGGGTGGTGCGGCCACAGTGCCATGCCGGACATGATGTCGGCGTTGGTGCGCAGGCTGAGGTTGATCAGCCAGTACACCGGCAGCATCAGTGCCAGCAGGTAGATAATCAGCGAAATCCGCGGGGCTATGGTGGAGCGCATCAGGAATCTCCCCGCCGTTCAAGTTGCGTCATGACGGTGAAGAAAATCCAGCAGGCAGTCAGAATGATAATGTAATAAACCAGCGACATCGCGGCGGCGCTGCCCACATCGACCTGTCCGATGGCGATTTTCACCAGATCGATCGACAGGAACGTGGTCGCACTGCCGGGACCGCCGCCCGTGACGACTACGGGTTCGGTGTAGATCATGAACGTCTGCATGAACCGCAGCAGCACGGCGATCACCAGCACCTTCTGCAGCTTGGGCAGTTCGATGTTGACGAAGACCGCCCAGCGGCTGGCGCCGTCGATGCGCGCGGCCTGATAATAGGCATCGGGAATGGCGCGCAGGCCGGCATAGCTCAGCAGGATGACCAGCGGAGTCCAGTGCCAGACATCGATGACGACGATGGTGACCCAGGCCGAGACCGAATCCTGCGTCACGTTATACGGCAGGCCGATGCCGGTCAGCGCGGCCCCGAACAGGCCGATATCCTGGCGGGCGAATATCTGCCACATGGTTCCGACCACGTTCCACGGGATCAGCATCGGCAGCGCGGTAATCACCAGCGAAATACCGACCGCCCAGCCGCGCCGTGGCAGGCACAGCGCAATGGCGATGCCCAACGGGATTTCCACCGCCAGCGCGGCGAAGGAAAACGCGAAGGTGCGCAGCAGCGCGTCCGCGAACCGAGCACCGATTTCGGTGCCGGGGTCCAACAGGTCGCGAAACCAGGCATCGCCGTTCCAGAAGAAGTTGTTCACCCCCATCGAGTCCTGGAGCGAGTAGTTCACCACCGTCATCACCGGGAGGACGGAGGAAAACAGCACCAGCACCAAAACCGGCAGGATGAAGAACCACGCCTTGTTATTCCAAGGTTTATCCATCATGCCGGTGTTCCTTCGACACGAATTTCGTTCTGATAGACCAGCACATGCGCCGGATCGAACGTCACCCCGGTCTCGGTGCCGATACCGTCCATGCTGTCGGGCACGGTGGCCACCAGCGCAAGCCCGTCGAGCGTGACATGGGCCAGCCGCTTGCGGCCGAAATCGTCCACCCGGCGGACTTGAACCTTTGGCCCGTTCCCCGCGGTCAGCGTCACGAAATCGGGCCGCACGCCGATCCGCACCGCATCCGTCAACGCCGGATAGGAAGCACCCAGCAAAATCCGCGAGCCGCCGACCCGGGCATACTGGCCGTCCACTGCCGCGGGCAGGAAATTCATGCCGGGCGAGCCGATGAAATAACCCACGAACGTGTGGTCGGGCCGTTCGAACAGTTCCTCCGGCGTGCCGATCTGCACCGCCTGGCCTTCATTCATCACGACGACCCGATCCGCGAAGGTCAGCGCCTCCGTCTGGTCATGCGTCACATAGATCATCAACAGATCCAATGCCCGGTGGACCGCCTTCAGCTTCGACCGCAGTTCCCATTTCAAGGCCGGATCGATCACGGTCAGCGGTTCGTCGAACAGCACGGCAGAGACGTCGGATCGCACCAGCCCGCGGCCCAGCGATATTTTCTGCTTGGCGTCCGCCGTCAGCCCGCGCGCGCGCCGGTTCAGGTCCGGTGTCAGTTCCAGCATCGCCGCGATTTCCGCGACGCGGGCGGCGATGGCGGGTTTGGCCATTTTGCGGTTGCGCAGCGGGAAGGCCAGGTTCTCCGCCACCGTCATGGTGTCGTAGATGACCGGGAACTGGAAAACCTGGGCGATGTTGCGCTGTTCCGTCGGCAGGCGGGTCACGTCGCGCTCGCCGAACAGCAACCGCCCCTCCGACGGGATAATCAGGCCGGAGATGATGTTCAGCAGCGTGGTCTTGCCGCAGCCGGACGGACCCAGCAGCGCATAGGCCATCCCCTGTTCCCAAACATGGTGCAGGGGCCGCAGGGCATAGTCCCGATCGCTGCGCGGATGCCGCGTGTAGGCGTGGGCGATGCCGTCGAGGGTGATGGTTGTCATGGTCAGGCCGTCTGTGCCATCGCGGGGGAAGCGGCGAGATTGCCAGCCGGGTCGAAGGCGAAGGCGCGGTGCATATCGACTGAAACCTCGGCCGCCGCGCCGGGCTGCCAGTCATGCACGCCGCGCACCAGGCACACCCAGGTGCCGATGCCGACATCGACGTGAACGAAACTTTCGGTGCCGCTGAGTTCGGTGACCGCGACCACGCCGGCAAAGCCCGGGGCCGATGCCGATTCGCGGGTCAGAGCCGCATCGTCGCAGCGGAAGCCGACGGTGTAATGGCCGTCCGGCAGGTTCGCGAGAACGCCGGAGGACGGCAGACGCCGCCCGGCCGCGGTGATGACTTCGGCACCGCGCTTATCGACCGCCAGTTCGTTCAGCGGCGGGTCGGAAAACACCCGTGCGGCTGCGAGGTTGGCGGGCTGACGGTACACCCGGGAGGTCGGGCCATGCTGGGTCACCCGTCCCTGCCACACCGTCGCGGTTTCGCCGCCCAGCAGCAGGGCCTCGGTGGGTTCGGTGGTGGCATAAACCAGGATCGCGTTGGTTTCGGCGAAGATGGGCGGCAACTGTTCGCGCAGCTCCTCGCGCAGCTTGTAATCCAGATTGGCCAGAGGTTCGTCCAGCAGCACCAGATCGGCCCGTTTGACCAGGGCGCGGGCGATCGCCGTGCGCTGCTGCTGGCCGCCGGACAACTGGGCGGGCATGCGTTGCAGTAACGGTTCCAGCCGCAGCAGCGATGCCGCATGGCGGACGCGCGATTCGATTTCTGCCGTCGGCAGGCGTGCGACCCGCAGCGGAGAGGCGATGTTTTCGAACACCGTCAGGCTGGGGTAGTTGACGAATTGCTGATAGACCATGGCGACGGATCGCTTGCGCACCGGCAGGCCGGTGACGTCCTTGCCGTCCAGCAGCAGCCGGCCGGCGGTGGGCTGGTCCAGGCCGGCCATCAGCCGCATCATCGTGGTCTTGCCGGCCAAAGTGGGGCCAAGCAGCACATTCATCACGCCCCGGCGCAGCGTCAGCGACATGCCGTCGATGATCGTCGTCGCGCCGGCACGCAAACCGATATTGTCCAATACAAGGCTCATGGGGCGTCGGCCGCTGGGGTCATGCCACGGCCACTCCTTCCAGCAACATGCGGCGTATCGCGTCGTCCACGGCGGCGATCTGGGCGGCGGTCAGGCGCAAGCCCAGTTTGCCGCGCCGCCAGACGATATCCCGGGCGGTTCGCGCCCACTCGAAACGGATCAGATAGCGGACTTCGGCCTCTGTCAGATCGGCACCAAAACAATGTCCGAGATCGGCGGAACTGGCGGCGGCGCCCAGCAGGACGCGGGTGCGCGTGCCATAGGCGCGCAGCAGCCGGCGGAGCATGGGGGCCGGTACGAACGGAAATTCCGCCGCGTAACTGGCAGCCAGGGCGTCGAACCCGTCCATCGGGAAATCGCCGCCGGGCAGGGGGGTCGCGCCTGTCCAGCCGGCGGGTTTGCCGGGGGGCCGGGGCAGAAGCGGCTGCAACTGCGCCAGGGCGGATTCTGCCAGCCGCCGGTAGGTTGTGATCTTGCCGCCGAATACCGACAGTAAAGGCGGCTGGTCTTGCGGTGCATCGAGCTTCAGAACGTAGTCCCGTGTCGCTTCCTGCGCGGCGGAGGACCCGTCGTCGAACAGCGGCCGAACGCCCGAATACGACCAGACGACCAAGTCCGGTGTCACCGGCTTGCGCAGATAGGCGCTGGTGGAGCGGCACAGGTATTCGATCTCCGCCGCGCTGGCGTGGACGTTGGCCGGGTCCCCGGTGAAGTCCAGATCGGTGGTGCCGATCAGGGTGAAGTCGTTTTCATAAGGGATCAGGAAGAAGATGCGGTTGTCTGCGTTCTGGAAAATATAGCAGAATTTCTCGTCGTACAGCTTGGGAACGACGATGTGGCTGCCCTGAACAAGGCGAACCGATGCCGGAATGTTCGCGCGGATCACCGAACCGCCGACATCGGCGACCCAGGGGCCCGCCGCGTTGACCAGGGCGCGCGCCCGGATCGTGCTGCGTTCCCCGGTTTGCTGATCCCGCAGGGTGACTGTCCATAGGCCGTCGGCGCGTTCGGCCGACACGCAGGCGGTGCGGGTCGCGATCGTGGCGCCGCGATCGGCGGCATCGCGGGCGTTCAGCACCACCAGGCGGGAATCTTCCACCCAGCAGTCGGAATATTCGAACCCGCGGATGAATTCCGGCTTCAGAATGGCGCCGGCGGGACCGTCCTGCAGCCGCAGGGTGCGGGTGGACGGCAGGCGCTTGCGTCCGCCCAGGTGGTCGTACAGAAACAGCCCCAGGCGCAGCATCCACGCGGGACGCAGCTTGTTGTGATGCGGCAGCACGAAGCGCAGTGGCCAGATGATATGCGGTGCGATGCCCCACAGTACCTCGCGTTCCATCAATGCTTCGCGCACCAGCCGGAATTCATAGTATTCGAGGTAGCGCAGCCCGCCATGGATCAGCTTGGTGGACGCGCTGGACGTGCCGGAGGCGAGGTCCGCCTGATCGCACAGGAATACGCGCCAGCCGCGCCCGGCGGCATCGCGGGCAATACCGCAACCGTTGATCCCGCCGCCGATAATGGCGAGGTCATGGATCGAACTGTCGCTGGCCGCAGTCATTCGGATTATTCGCCCCCCGCCTACGTGCATTCGCACATTTTTATGCTCGAAATGATCGTATGCCAGGATAAAACGAAAATGCAAGCGGCCAAACGAACGCGGGGCCGAAATTACTCCAGCCCTGACAGATCGCCTTCCCGCGGGCCGCCGGCTTCCACCACCTCCACTTCGTGCGCGCGGCACAGCGCGGCGGTCGCGGCAGACGGCAGCCGGTCGGTCACCAGAATGTCGATGTCCGCCAGTGTCGCCAGCCGGGCCGGCGCGGAACGGGCGAATTTACTGCTGTCCGTCACCAGGATCACCCGCCGGGCGTTCTCGATGATCGCTCGGGAGACATGAACTTCCCGCACATCGAAATCGAGCAGCGTGCCGTCCTCATCGATGGCAGAAATGCCGATCACGGCGGTATCGACGCGGAACTGACGGATCAGATCGACCGTCGTGGCGCCCACGATCCCGCCGTCGGTGGACCGTACGCTGCCGCCGGTTATGATCACATCGATACCGCGGTTGCGGTAAAGTTCGTTGGCGACGTTCAGATTGTTCGTGATGACCAGCAATCCCGAACGCGCGGCGAGGGCGCGGGCGACTTCCTCGGTGGTGGTGCCGATGTTGACGAACAACGACGAATTGTCGGGGATCAACCGGGCGGTGGCCTCGCCAATCAGGCGCTTGTGGTGCTGGGCGACGAGTTTGCGGGCGTCGTAGGCCAGATTTTCCACGCTGGAGGCAACTATGGCGCCGCCATGCACCCGGGTGACGACGCGGGCGTCGCTCATTTCGTTCAGGTCGCGGCGGATGGTTTGGGGCGTGACCTCGAACTGCGCGGCCAGTTCTTCGACCGTTGCGCGTCCGGCCTTGCGCAGGAGTGCGACGATTTCGTTCTGCCGCCGGGAGAGATGCTGGGCGTGATCGTCCATCGAATCAGGCATCGCGGGTGGCGATCCCGAGGTTGAAGGCGATCGATATGCGCAGGCCGGTGCCGCGATAGGGCCTGACCTGGTGGTACAGCCATGACGGGAACAGCAGCATCAGGCCCGCGCGCGGGCGGATCGTTTCGGCGCTGCCGACCGAGTTGCCGTCTTCGCCGGCAAATTTCAGTGCCGGGGCATACATGCCGGGGCCGGGGCCGCGCGGGTCCAGCATTTCGAACTCGCCGCCCAGGGCGGGGTCACCGGCACAGCCGCCATCCGCGACGTAATAGGTGCCGGACCAGAACGAACCGGGGTGATAGTGGCAGATGTTGCCGTCGCCGGAGCCGTTGACGTTGGCCCAGGCTTGCATGGTCCAGACCGGATGCACCGGTTTACCGTTGCGATCGGCGGTCATTTGGTTCGCGACGCCCTTGGCGACGTCCAGTATCGCGGCGATCGGCGCGGCGCCCCAGACGGCGATTTCCCGATCGGAGTGCCATCCGCCGGAATTGGACGCCTGAACGCCGGGCGACCGATCGCGGCGTTCGAGGATGAGTTTTTGCAGCTCTGCATTCAATTTATCCGCGCCGGGCACTTCGACCGCGGCAACCGGGGTTGCGAACAGACCCTTCACCGCGATTTCGATGCGCGCCATGTTCGTTTTCCACCCGATTCCGAAAGTGCGGCAACGGAGCCGGATTGTTTGCTGGCTGTCAATCCCTGACTTTGCAGGGGATCGGACGAAAGCGGCGCGCTTGAATGGATGTCCCGGGGCCGATGATGAGGAGCATTATACCTGCGCTATGGCCCGATGATACGCGGTGCGGCGGAAGAGCTTTCGCCAGACCCGGTTGAGCGGCGACGCCATGCTGGCGCTTGTCGCGCCTCCAGAGTTCCGCGCCTGCCGTCATCCGTACCGCAGCGAGCAAAGGGATATCGATATATCCGGCGCCGCGCCCCAACAACGCGTGGCGATCGATGAGTTTCAGCGCTTCCGCGTCCGTGGCAACGACGGTTCGCGGCAAGTCCGACATGGCCCGACATCGGCACCAGTCGATGTCGGTTGCAATTCTGGGCGGCGTTGACAGCGGACCCGCATTCCAGGCAGCGGAGGAAGGGTGTCGGCTACGCGGACATGCTACGGAGCAGGTTTGGCGTCCCGTACGAGATTCGAACTCGTGTTACCGCCGTGAAAGGGCGGTGTCCTGGGCCTCTAGACGAACGGGACAGGCCGGACAGCGATGGCGTGACCATCGTGTCGGCGGTGGGTAGCCGACACGCCAGCGCCGGTCAAGCCTTCTTGTTCGCCCCGCCGATCATGCCAATGCCGCGTCCGTTAGAATGAAACCGGGGCTTACCGATCCGTTCCATTCCTCGGCCCGCAAATGGCCGGCCAGATGCAGCAAAACGCCCTCGCGTCCCGCCAGCAGCGCATCCGCCATCGCGCCTTCCCGTGCGCGGAACATCATCGTCTTCAGCCTTGGGCCGCCGCCTTCGCCCTCCACGAAGGCGCGAATCGACCCGGCCTCGCGCCCCACCCGATCCGCCCGCACCACCCGGGCTCGGTGCAGCACCAGGGTCGGTTCCTCGTTGCCCGCCCCGAACGGTGCCAGCCGTTCCAGATGCCGCGCCACCTCGGTCGTCGCCCCCGACACCGCCATGGTGCCTTCGATGACCAGATCGGCGGCGCTTGGCATCGCCAGGGCTGCTTCCAGCCGCTGATCCAGGAATTTGTGGAACGCCGCCGTCTGCTCCGCGCGCAATGAGAACCCGGCTGCCATCGCATGCCCGCCACCCGTGACCAGCAGTCCATCCTGCCGGGCCGCGATCACCGCCGCGCCGAGGTCCACGCCGGGAACCGACCTGCCGGAGCCTTTGCCGATACCGTCGGCGAAGCCGGCGACACAGGCGGGCCGGTTGAAACGCTCTTTGATCCGCCCGGCGACGATGCCGACGACGCCGGGGTGCCAGCCTTCGCCGGTGACCAGAATCGCGGCGTGGCCGGCCGCGGCCTGGGCTTCGGCGGCCAGCATGGCGGCATCCATGATCCCGGCCTCCACGTCCTGGCGGGTGCGGTTCACCGCTTCCAGCCTCTCGGCCAGGGTCAGTGCCTCGACGCGATCGTTGGCTAGCAGCAGCCGCAGCCCCATGTCGGCCTCGCTGATCCGTCCGCCGGCATTGATCCTCGGCCCAAGGGCAAAGCCGCAGGTGGCGGCGTTCAGTTTGTCGCGCGCCTGCGTCACATCCAGCAGGGCCGCGATCCCGGGCCGTGAACGCCGGCCCATGACTTTCAGGCCCTGGCAGACAAAGGCGCGGTTGACGCCGGTCAGCGGCATGACGTCGCACACCGTCGCCAGCGCCACCAGGTCCAGCAGCCCCATCAGGTCTGGTTCCGGCCGGCCGGCGAAGAAGCCCTGGCGGCGCAAGGCGCGGACCGTCGCGATGGCGGTCAGGAACGCCACCCCGGCGGCGCACAGATTGTTCAGGCCCGAACGGTCGTCCAGGCGGTTGGGATTGACGGTCGCCAGGATGGACGGTGGCGGGCCTTCCGCCTTGTGATGATCCAGGACAATCGCGTCCGCCCGTCCGGCGACGGCGGCCAGCGCGGCGGCGGCGGCGGTGCCGCAATCGACGCAGACGATCAGCGTGGCGCCCCGGTCGGCCAGCGCCGCCAAGGCCGGTGCGTTGGGACCGTAGCCCTCTTTGATCCGGTCTGGCACATGGTGATGCACGGTGCAGCCAAGCGCACGGAGGAAGCCGACCATCAACGCCGCGCTGCAGGCGCCATCCACATCGTAGTCGCCGAACACCGCCACGGTCTCACCGCGCCGCACCGCATCGGCCAACCGGTCGGCGGCGATGTCCATGTCCGTCATGGCTGACGGGTCCGGCAACAGCACCCGCAGCGTGGGCTCCAGGAAATCGGCGGCGGCATCGATGCCGATGCCCCGCGCGGCCAACAGCCGGCCGACGATCTCCGGCAGGGCCAGTTTCTGGGCAATCGCCGCCGCGACCCGCTCCTCCCCGGTTCGCCACAACCACCGCCGGCCGGACAGGCTTTGGGTCACGCCCAGAACCGTGCCGGGGGACGCGGTCAGCATACCGGGTGCCGGCATTGGCGCATCAGGTCGGGGTCCAGGTTTTCTGCACGAAGTTGTGGTGCGCCTCGATAAACCGGACCGTGCCGGAGTGGCTGCGCATCACGATCGAATGGGTGGTCGCCAACCCTGGCCGGCGGCGCACGCCGCGCAGCATTGCGCCGTTGGTCACGCCGGTGGCGGCGAACATCACGTCGCCCTTGGCCATTTCCCCGACGGAGAAGCAGCGGCGCGGGTCGGCATGGCCCATGGAGCGCACACGCTCGATCTGGTCGTCGGACTCATACATCAGCCGGCCTTGCATCTGGCCGCCGACGCAGCGCAATGCCGCCGCGGACAGCACGCCCTCTGGCGCGCCGCCGGAGCCGAGGTAGATGTCGATATCGGCATCGGGCATCGCCGTGGCGATCACGCCGGCCACGTCGCCGTCGCTGATCAGCATGATGCGGGCGCCGGCTTCCCGGCAATGCGCGATCAGCTCTTTGTGCCGGTCGCGGTCCAGGATGCAGGCGGTCAGGTCGGAGATCGCACACTTCTTGGCCCGTGCGAGGTTGCGAAGATTGCTGGCGACCGAGTCGTCCAGGTTGATGACGCCTTCCGGCAGGCCGCCGCCGACGGCGATCTTGTCCATGTAGATGTCGGGCGCGTGCAGGAAGTTGCCATGTTCGGCCAGGGCTATGGTGGCCAGGGCGTTCGGACCGGCCTTGGCGGTCAGGGTGGTGCCTTCCAGCGGATCGACGGCGATATCCATTTTCGGGCCGCCGCAGCCCACTTTCTCGCCGATATACAGCATCGGGGCTTCGTCCATCTCGCCTTCGCCGATGACCACGGTGCCGTCGATCGCGACCGCGTCGAACGCCTTGCGCATCGCCTCGACGGCGGCGCCGTCGGCGTCGTTCTTCTTGCCCAGACCGATCCAGTGGGACGCAGCCAGCGCGGCGGCTTCGGTCACGCGGACCAGTTCCAGCGCCAGGTTGCGGTCGGTCATTGCTTCCGCCTGGGGGTTTGTCCTGTTTGCCATGGGATTTCCTCCTGTAGGTGCGCGATTCGCGTCCGCACCGCTTTAGCACGGACCGCCGGGTTCGGCAGGGGCGGATTCAGCCGCCGGACGACGACAGCCAGGGATTGGTGTGCCACAAGGCTGTCAGCGTTGCCTGTTCGGTCTGCATTAGCTGCGTCCAGTCGGCCCCATCGGCCCATGTGGCGTAGAAGCCGCTGGCTTCGGCCTGCTGGCGGAACGCATCGTCGTTGGCTGCCGCCTTCAACGCCCCGATCAGGGGGGCGGCGATGTCGGCCGGCGTGTCCACGGGCACGGCGACTCCGCAGCGCACGAACGCCGACAGCGGAATCCCGCCTTCGTCCAGCACGGGGGTATCCGGCAGCAGCCCGAAGCGCCGTCGGGCGGCGATGCCGATCGCGCCCAGGGTGCCGTCGCGCAGCGGGCCGATGGCATCCGCCAGCCCCAGCGCCGCCGCCGACACGTTGCCGTCCAACACCGCCTGCAGCGCCGCGGCGGAGGACGGAAACGTGACGATGTTCAACTGGGTTTGTGCCAGCCCTTGCAGCCGCAGCGCCGCCAGATGCGGCGGACTGCCGGCGGGCGGCGTTCCCAGCGGCACCGCGTCGGCATCGTCGGCGGCGCGCTGGATAATGTCCTGGATGGTCGTGGCCGGATCGTTGGACGGCGAGACGAAGACCACCGGCTCCCGCTCGATCTGGCCCAGCAGACGGATGCGTTGACCGAGCGCGGGCTCCTCGCGATCGATTATGCGCGCGGGCAGGGTAGGGGTCATGACCCAGCCGGCGACCGAACCGTCCGCCGCCGCGTCGCCCAGGGCCGCCAGCATGGTGCGGCCGGCGTCGCCGGGCAGGTTGGTCAGGGCGATGTCGGTTCCCGGCAAGAGCGGAGCCAGCACATCGAAGAAAGCGCGCGCTGCCTTGTCCAGCACCGAACCGGCTCGCAGCCCCAGCAGAACGGTCAGATGCCGCCTTGGCCGCGCCGGCTGGACGGCGCGCACCCGGGGCACGATCGCCAGGGCGGCGATCGCGGAGGCGCCCGTCAGCAGGCCCCGGCGCCCCGGGTTCACCGTGGCGGGGCCGCGGCGGTCTTGGCTGGCGGCGCTGGCGCGGCGGCATCCCGGCGCAGGCGGTGTTCGCCGAGGAACAGCAGGATCGGCGCGGCGATGAAGATCGACGAGGAGGTGCCGACCACGATGCCGAACAGCATCACCCAGGCGAAGCCCGAGATCGATTCACCGCCGAACAGCGCCAGCGGCAGGCTGGCCAGGAACACCGTCATCGACGTGCCGAGTGTGCGGTTCAGCGTTTCGTTGATCGACAGGTCGATCAGTTCACGCAGTGGCATCGACTTGTATTTGCGCAGGTTTTCACGCACCCGGTCATAGACCACGACCTTGTCGTTGGTCGAATAGCCCAGGATGGTCAGGATGGCGGCGACCATCACCAGATCGAACTCGATGCGGGTCAGTGCCAGGAAGCCGATGGCCTTGGTGATGTCCAGCACCAGCGTCACCACGGCGCCGACAGCGAACTGCCATTCGAAGCGGAACCAGATATAGACCAGGATCATCAGCAGGCTGACACCGAGCGCCGCGAGACCGTTACGAAACAGCTCCGCCGAGACGCTGGCGCCGACCGCGTCGGTGCGCTGGATCGTGGTGCCCGGCACGGCTTTTTCCAGCGCCGCGCGGACGCGTGCGACCGCCTGCTGGGTGCTTTGTTCCGATGGCTGGGCACCGAGGCGGATCAGCACCTCTGATTCATCGCCGAAGCGTTGGACGCCTTGGTCCGGGATGCCGTCGGCGACCAGGGCGGCGTGGATTCTGGCGAAGTCGGCGGGACCGGGGGTCCGGACCTCCATCACCACGCCGCCGGAGAAGTCGATGCCCATTTTCAGGCCGGGGTAGAAGAACATGACGATCGAGGCGGTGGACAGGATCGCCGAGACGATCAGGCCCATGTACCGGCCGCGCATGAAGTTGATGCGGGTGTTTTCCGGCGCCAGACGAAAGAGCGGTTTGATGAACATGGCGAACACCCCTTAGACCGGCAGCAGTTTCGGCCGCGTGGCGATATACCAGCGGGACACCAGAAGCCGGGTCAGCATCCAGGCGGTGAACAGCGACGTGGCGATACCCACCGTGATGGTCACGGCGAAGCCCTTCACCGGCCCGGACCCGAACACGAACAGCATGACGTGCGCCAGGAACGCGGTGGCATTGCTGTCGAAGATGGTGCTGTAGGCGCGCGAGAACCCGTGCTCCAGCGCCGCCAGCGGGGGACGGCCGAGCTTCTGTTCCTCGCGGATACGCTCGTTGATCAGGATGTTGGCATCGACGGCCATGCCCAGGGTCAGCAGGATGCCTGCCATGCCCGGCAGTGTCAGCGTCGCCTGCAGCAGCGACATGATACCGAGCATGAGGATCAGGTTGATGACCAGCGCCAGGTTCGCGAACCAGCCGAACAGGCCGTAGAACACCCCCATGAACACGATGACGAACAGGAAGCCGGCGATCAGGGAGATCGCGCCGGCCTTGATGCTCGCTTCGCCCAGTTCCGGCCCGACGGACCGCTGTTCCACCACGGTCAGGGGTGCGGGCAGCGCGCCGGCCCGCAGCAGCACCGCGAGGTCGTTGGACGATGTGGCGTTGAACGAGCCGCTGATCTGGCCGCGTCCGCCGGTAATGGCCTCGCGGATCACGGGGGCGGAGATCACCTTGTCATCCAGGACGATGGCGAACCGGTGGTTCACGTTGGCGCGGCTGATGTCGGCGAACCGGCGGGCGCCGACGGAGTTGAAGGTGAAGTTCACCACCCAATCGCCGGTTTCGGGGCTGGTGCCGGCGCGGGCGTCGGTCAGGTCGGCGCCATCGACGTCGATGCGCTTGCGGACGGCGATCTTCTGACCGGGCTGATCCTGCATCTGCAGGAAGTCGTCGCCGGGGGGCGGCGGGCCGCCGACGTTGGCGTTGGCTGTCTCATCGACCAGCCGGAAGGTCATGTGCGCGGTCTTGCCGATCAACTGCTTGATGCGGTCCGGATCGCCCACGCCGGGAAGCTGCACCACGATGCGGCTTTGGCCCTGGCGGGTGATCTGCGGATCGACCACGCCGGTTTCGTCGATGCGGCGGCGCACGATCTCGATCGACTGATCCACCGCGCCGCTTGCCCTCGCGGCCAGCGCGGTGGCGGACAGGGTCAGTGTGATGGTGCCGTCGGGGTCGGAGCCGATGGCCATGTCCGGCTGGCCGGTGGAAGCGTCGGGGCTGATCAACGGGCGCAGGGCCGCGACGGCGGTGTCTGTCTGGGAGGCGTCGCGCAGGCGCAGCAGGACCCGGTTCTGGTCTGGCTGGGGTTCCAGCGTCTGGTAGAAAATCCGAGCGGTGCGGAGGTCCTGGCGAACGCCGTCGGCCAGGCTGTCGAGGCGTTCTTTCAGGACGGCCTTCATATCGACCTCCAGCAGCAGATAGCTGCCGCCGCGCAGGTCGAGGCCCAGATGCACGGTGCGCCAGGGGATCCAGGCGGCGGGCGCGGGGAACAGGTTCGGCACGCCCAGAAGGATGCCAAGCAGACAGACGCCCAGGATGAGCGTGGTCTTCAGACGGCTGAAATACATCATGGTCTTACGCGTCGGGCTCCTGGACACCGTATCGGACGTTCGGCGCGGTCCTAATGCGCTGCCGGTTGGCGGCTTGTCCAGTGCGGGGTTGGTTCCGGCGGGCCGCGCCGGGTGGACTGGGCTGTTGTGGGCGGGGTTGGTGTC
>JAJZEV010000186.1 GCA_021805665.1 Pseudomonadota bacterium | reverse complement strand
GCAACCGTCGGGCTGGAGGAGGTCGCGGAACTGGACGGCCCGCTGGCCGAAGGCGTGTTCCTGACCGACGGGGTGGTCAACCTCGCGATCCTGCATTTCAAGGATGAGGAAGCCTCGCAGGGCAAGGGCGTGGATTTCGTCGGTATCCACCATATCGGGTTCTGGGTGGACGACATCATCGTGTCCGGCCAGCAGGCCCGGGCAGCGGGCGGCACCTGGATCATGGGCGATCCGAACAATCCGGACGGGTATGAGGTAAAGCACACCGACCTGTCGAACATCATCTTCGACATCGCCGCGCACGGCTGGGCGGGTTCGCAGAAGCGGCCGGGCGAGGCGGACAACGAAGTCCATCCGAACCCTCGCCGGCGCCTGGCCAAGTTCGACGCGCGCCGCGACGCCGCCCGGCGGAAGATCGAAGCAAACCAGATGGCGGTCGCGGCGGAGTAAGAGACCCGGCTGCACGGGCGTGGATGGCGGGCTCCGTCGAGGTGCGTCCATCGAAGCGGCTATTCTTGTCCAGCCCCCAAACCGGCTGTCTGTGTCTGGACCGAAACGTCTGGCACCGATGCCAGTTCGCCGCACACCGCCTGTTTCAGCCGCCGGATCAATGGTCGAACCACACGTTTGCCATGCGCGGAATGCGGAACGGCACGAAACCGCCGACGTTGGATCGCACCGCCTGCACCTTGGCGAGCGACCCGAACGGCAGCGCATAAACCCGCTCCAGAACCAGCTTCTGCATGGCGGCGAACGCTTTTTGCCGGCCCTCTGGCGTGGGCAGCATGTTCATGCCGTTCCAGGCGGCCAGCACATCCGGATCGTCCTTGCCGTCCTTGGGCCGGTACGCGGCATTGGGCTGCACCAGCAACTGCATCGTCGCCAGCGCACCCAGCGCCGGCTGCGTGCCCCAGCCGGTGAAGCGAAGATTCCACCCCTCGGTGCTGTCCAGGGCCATCTCGATCGAGGCGGGCCAGTCCACCACCTTCATTTGCGCGTTGATCCCGACCGCTTGAAGTTGCTGCTGCACGGCCAGTGCCGCGTTGTACATCGGCTGGTATTCCTGGTTGGTCAGCAGCACCACCGGTTCGCCTTGATACCCCGCCTCGGCGAGATATTTCTTCGCCAGATCGGGATTATGCTGGTTGTAGGTCTCTTTGCCTGCCTCGGTGTAGCCGGGCTGGCCGGAATACTGGAAGCCGTCGTTCAGCCGGTAATTGCCGTCGGACGCCGCACCCATGATTTCATCCATGTCCAACGCCGCCTGGATCGCCTTACGGACCAGCAGATTGTCGGTCGGCGGGTTCGATACGTTCGGGGTGGCGATCTGAATCCACCAGTCCTTCAGCGGCAGAACCGCTATGTCCTTGTCGGTGTTCAGTTCGGCGACCGCGCTTGCGGGCACGTCCTCGACGCCCTGCAACTCGCCCGACCGCAGGCCGGCGACGCGCGCGCCGGGTTCGGTGACGATACGGAATGTCACGGTATCGAAGCAGGCTTGCTTGTAGCCGCCCAAACCGGTTCGGTCCTGAAAACTGGTGTTCGGCTTGTAGTTTTCGTAACGCTTCAGCTTCACCATGCTGCCGGGCACGGCCTCCACGAATTCGTAAGGGCCGGTGCCGACCGGTCGGTTCAGTTGCTGGGCCGGAACATCGCGGCTTTCCGCCGGGACGATAACGATCGGCACGCTGAACGACGACAGCGCCTCGATGAAAGTCGGCTGGGCTGTCTTCATGTGGATCGCGAACGTCACCGCATCCGGGGTGTCCCAGCGATCGACGTTATCCAGGGTGGATCGCTGGTTGCCAACCTTGGCATAGCGGTCGAACGATGCGGCGACATCGGCCGAGGTCATCGGCTTGCCGTTATGAAACCGAATGCCCTGCCGCAGCTTGAATGTGTAGGTCAGATGGTCGGGCGCTTCGTCCATCGCCGCGGCCAGTTCCAGGATCGGATGATTGTTCTCGTCCCGGGTCATCAACGATTCGTAAATGTTCATCGCGATATTGCGGGTCGAGATCGCCGATGACGTCATCTGATCGAGGGTATCGATATTCGCTTCCTGCCCGAACACGAAATCGCCGCCGGCATGGGGGCATTTGAACGGTTCGGCGCGGGCCGGCGCGATTGCCAGAACAGCGCCGGCGGCCAAGGCAAGAAGTCCGCGACTCATTCGAAATCCCCCGGAGACAGGAGCGCGCCGCCCCAACGCAGACTCATGCCGGGCGGGGATAAGCGTGGCCCGCGCCTGCCCGGGGCGTCAGCCCGTCCTTTACGTCATGCGGCACGCCTCGCGCCAGTCTCAAGCGCCGCGAGCGCGCGGTCCACGATAGCCAGGTTTGCCGGGTCCTGGGCAAATGCCAGCGCCAGCACGCCATCCTTCGCCCGAATGACCCGTCCAGCCGCCGCACCCTGCGCCCCGTCGAACACGATGGAAACCGCCTCGCCGGCCGGTGCCGCCCAATCGGTCAGAAACGCGACGCCGCCACGCGACAGATCTCTGACCGAAACTGGCTTGCCGGCATGTGCGCCTGATTGGAACACCGCTCGCAGGCCGGCGCCGGCAAGACGTTCATAGCGGCGGCGGTCGTCGTCGGTCGGGTTGGCCATGGTTTTCAGGAACTGATCCATCTCGCTTCTCAACCGCTCCGAGGTCGAGGCAATCTCGCCCGCTTCCGCGGACACCGTCCGGCTTGTCGCATCCGATGCATTGACCACCGCACAGACTTCCTCCATCGCCTGTACCGCCGCCTGCGTGCTGCCCGAAACAGTACTGGTGTTCATCGCGATTTCCCGTGTCGCGGCGGATTGCTCCTCCACCGCCGCGGCGATGGCCGACACCACCTGATCCATCTGATCGATGGCGGCGCGCACGCCCGATACCATCGCCACCGTATCGGCCGTGGCATTCCGGATGGCATCGACCTGGGCGCCGATATCGCCCGTGGCTTTCGCGGTCTGCGCAGCGAGGGTCTTCACTTCGCTGGCGACCACGGCGAAACCCTTACCCGCCTCCCCTGCCCTGGCGGCTTCGATCGTCGCGTTCAGCGCCAGCAGGTTGGTTTGACCGGCGATGTCGCTGATCAAGCCCACGACCGCGCCAATCTGTTCCGCCGCGCGTGCCAGATGCAGCACCTTCTCGTCCGTCTGCGATACCCGTTCCGTGGCATCCCGCGCCGCCCGGGTGACATGGGAAATCTGCTGGCTGATTTCGGTCACGCTGGCCGACATTTCCTCGGCGGCCGACACGACGGTCGAGAGGTTCATCGAGGATTCGCGTGCGCCCTGGGCCGTTGCCAGGGCCCGTTCCTGGGTGCGGGCCACGGACGCTACCATCTCGTTGGAGGCTTTATGCATCGCCGTGGAAGACTGAGTGAGTTTCATCATCACCGACACGATGGTCGAGCCGAAGTCCTGCGTATGGCGCTCGATTGCCGCCTGCCGGCGGTCCTTGGCCAACCGCTCCTGCTCGATATCGCTTTGCAGCTTGCGCCGGGCGGCGGCGGCATCGCGCAGCACCACCAGCGCCTGCGCCATCGATCCGATTTCATCGCCGCGCTGCTGTCCGGGGATCGGCGTTTCCAGGTTCCCCTTGGCCAACGACTGGGTAGCGGCGGTCAGTGCCTGGACCGGGCGGCTGACGCTGCGTCCAAGCATCCAGACCACACCGCCCAGCAAGGCGGCAACGGCGAGGCCGAGGGCAGCGAGAGTCCATCCCAGGCGGTGCCGCGCTGCATCCAGATCATCCACATAAAGTCCGGTACCGATGACCCAACCCCAGGGCGCAAAGCCCTTTGCATAAGTCAGTTTCGGAATCGGATCGACGGATCCGGGGCGCGGCCACATATACGGAAAGATGCCCTCGCCACGGGCTTTCACCAGATCGGCCATCGCACTGAACAGATGCACACCGTTTGGATCGGCGATACCGGACACGTCCTTGCCGTCCAAATCCGGTTTGGCCGGATGCATCACCATACGGGGAGTCATATCGGTGATGAAGATATACTCGTCGCCCTGGTAGCGCATGGCGCGAATCGCGGCGGCGGCACGGGCCTGCGCTTCGCCCCGCGTCAGACGGCCGGCGGTTTCCTCGGCATAATAGGCGCCGGCGACACCCGCGGCTGTTTCATCGACCGATTGCAACAAACTGACCCGTCCGTCGTACAAGCGGCCGGATTCGATAAGCTGGACAGCGAGCAGAATCGCCGCACACGCCACAACTGTAACTACCGTAGCCATTTGCAGCCTGATGCCGATGGTCCAGCCGCTGAATATCTTTCCCATTTTGGTCCTGCCCGGGTTCGAGACGAAGCCCGGGTTTAGGACCAAACGATTAAGGAAAGATTAACCCGGCAACTCCAGAACATTCTTCGCAAGGATATTTCGCTGAATCTCGTTCGATCCGGCGTAAATGCTGGATGGCCGCGATTGCAGGAACAACCCCGCCGGGTTCAAGTCGCGATTGCCGTCCAGCGGACCCAGCCCGGCGCCGTATTCGCCGGCAATATCCAACATTGCCTCGGTGATCCGCTGATACAGTTCGGTTTGATTGACCTTCAGCATCGACACATCCGGTCCCAGATTCTCGCCACGGCGGACTTTTTCCACGAATGTTTCGTAGAGGTCCTTATGATCCTCCAGGTCCAGGCGCAGGCGGGTATAGCGGTCCTGAAACTGGTCGTCGTCCCACGCGCCCATCCGTTCAGCGAGCAACTTCAACCGCTTCAGGGCATAAGCGGATTGACGCGGGGAACCGGAGCCAATGCGCTCGAACCCCAGCAGCGCCTTGGCCATCGTCCAGCCCTTGTTGATCTGGCCGACCAGGTTGTCCTTGGGGACACGGACGTTGTCGAAGAAGGTCTCGCAGAACTCGTCGGCCATATCGATGTTGGTGATCGGGCGGACGGTTATGCCGGGCGTATCCATCGGCACCAGCAGGAAGCTGATGCCGTCCTGCTTCTTGGCCTGCTTGTCGGTGCGGACCAGCAGGAAAATCCAGTTCGCGTCCATCGCCAGCGAGGTCCAGATTTTCTGGCCGTTCACCACCCAATGGTCCCCGTCCAGCACTGCCTCGGTGCGCAGGGACGCGAGGTCCGACCCGGCATTGGGTTCGCTGTAGCCCTGGCACCAGATGTGCTCGCCGGACAGGATTTTCGGCAAGAAATGCTGCTGCTGATCCGGACGGCCGAACTTGATCAGCAGCGGGCCGATCATGGTCATGCCCATGTCGTTGAGCCGGGCGCAGCCGTAGCGTTCTTTTTCTTCGAGGAAGATCAGTTGCTTGCTGGCGGAAATGCCCATGCCGCCGAATTCCGCCGGCCAGTTGGGACAGAGCCAGCCTTGCTGGGCCAACTTCATGTACCAGGGCTTGTTGTCCTTGAAGTGCAGACGCTGCGGTGGGTTGCGAATATCCGCCGGGTAGTTGGCTTCGATCCAGGCCCGGACGTGAAGACGGAAGTCTTCGTCGGTCAGGGAGTCGAGGTGGGGTTCGGCGGTCATTGGCGTTCTCCTGTCCCGGGAAAGGCGTGGATGGCGGGCCTGCGCCCGCCATGACGGTGAGAGGCCGGCGACCTCTGTCGTGCGACTCGTTTACTTTGCCAGGCTAAACAAACGGCGCCGGCTTGGCCTCCCGGAACGGCGTCCCGCTCTCCGCCAGATCGCGCAGCAGCTTCGACGGCGCCCACCGTTCCCCATACTGCTGATGCCAGGACGCGATCTGGTTATAGACCTCACGCACGCCGATCCCGTCCGCCCAGTACATCAACCCGCCGCGATACCGCGGGAACCCAAACCCATGCAGCCACATCACATCCACATCCGACGCTCGGTAGGCCTTCCCTTCTTCCAATATCTTGCAGGCTTCGTTCACCGAACTGAACAGCAGGCGCTGGAGGATTTCGGTCGGCGTGAACTCCTTCTGCGGCACGCCCATTTCGGCGGAAACCGATTTGATGATGGCCGCGACCTCCGGGTCCGGGTGCGGCGTCCGGTCGCCCTTTTCATACCGATACCAGCCGGCGCCGGTCTTCTGGCCGAAGCGGCCCATTTCCACCAGTTTGTCGGCGATCGGCAGCTTCCTGTAGTTCGGGTTAGCCGCCGCGCGGCGCTTGCGGCCCTCGGCGCCGATGTCCAGCCCCGCCAGATCGCCTACCGCGAACGGACCCATCGGGTAGCCGAAATCGATCATGACCTTGTCCACCTGCTCCGGCAGGCAGCCTTCCTCCAGCAGTATCACCATCTCGCTGTTGAACGGCGCGCGCGAGCGGTTGGCAACGAACCCGTCGGTGTTGCCGGCCATGGCGGAAATCTTGCCAATCTTGCGGCCCATCGCCATCGCCGTCATCAGCGTTTCCGGCGACGCCTTGGCCGGGCGCACGACTTCCAGCAGTTTCATCACGTTGGCGGGCGAGAAGAAATGCGTGCCCGCGACATATTCCGGCCGCTTCGTCACCGACGCCAGTTCGTCCATGTCCAGCGCGGAGGTGTTGGAGAACAGGAACGCCCCCGGCTTCATCACTTCGTCCAACTTGGCGAAGACCGGCTTCTTCACGTCCATCCGCTCGAAAATCGCCTCAACGACAACGTCGCACCGGGCGATGTCTTCGTAACCGCCGACGGGGTGGATGCGCGCGAGGCGGCGGTCCATTTCATCCTGTGCCAGGCTGCCGCGTTTGACCGATGTCGCGTAGTTGTTTCGGATACGCTCCATTCCGCGATCCAGGCCTTCCTGCGAGGCGTCCATGATTTTCACGTCGTAGCCGAAATCGGCGAACGACATGGCGATGCCGCCGCCCATGGTGCCGGCGCCGATCACCGCCGGTTCCCTGAAGTCGTACGCCGCGACGTTGGTGGGCAGGTCGGGCAGCTTGGCGACCTCCCGTTCGGCGAAGAATGCGTAGCGCAGGGCCTTGGCTTCGTCGGCGGTTTCCAGTTCGGCGAACAGTTCGGCTTCCTTGCGGATGCCGGCGTCGAAATCCAGTGTGCAGGCAGCCTCGACGGCGGCGATGCAGTGATACGGGGCCTTCTGGTTACGGGCCTTGCGGGCGATGGATTTGCGCATCGCATCGAACATGCCGGGTTCGGCGGTGACGGTTTTGTCGCGCACGCGCGGCAGCGGGCGGATCGCGGCGATTTTGCGGGCGTAAGCCACGGCGGCATCCCGCAGGCTGGCGCCTTCCGGCAGGACTTCGTCGAGAATGCCCAGCCTGGCGGCTTCGGCGGCGGGGACGTGGCGGCCGGATGTGATCATGTCCAGCGCGGTTTGGGCACCGGCCAGACGCGGCAGACGCTGAGTGCCACCGCCGCCGGGCAGGATGCCGATCAGGACTTCGGGCAGGCCGACTTTGGCGGAGGGCACGGCGATGCGGTAGTGGCACGCCATGGCGTTTTCCAAACCGCCGCCGAGGGCGAAGCCGTGGATCGCGGCGACCACCGGCTTGGGGCTGGCGTCAAGGACGTCATAGGTGCGTTCACCGATCGGGGCGCGCTTGCGGCCGGTGCCGAAGCCGCGGATGTCCGCACCGGCGATGAAGCTGCGCCCGTCGCCGATCAGGACCATGGCTTTGATTGCCGGGTCTGCGTTGGCTTTGTTCAGGGAGTCGATGATGCCTTCGGACACGCCTGGCCCGAGCGCGTTGACGGGCGGATAGTTGACGATGATCAGGGCGACGTCGCCGTCTTTTTCCAGGCGGACGACGGGGGAGTCTGACATGGTTCGGTTTCCTCTCGCGGTTGGGCGGGAAGATAGGCGCGGTTGGGGGCGGCGTCTATTCGGCGGCCCGGCACCGCGGATCCATTCGCCGTTGCCCCTTGCACGTTCCAGGCTGGATGCCCTCATTGTTTGGGGCGTCGGCGTTCGCGGCCTCCGCTCAAAGAAGCCCGACCGCGCCCGGACATGCGGTGGAAGCAACCCAGCGGGTGCCGAATGGGGCTTTCCGCGCGGCAGCGGCTTCTTTATGACGCGCGGTACGGACACATAAGGGACCGTAACAAATGGCGGGTATGGATATTTTGGCGTCTGCCTTCAATGGCGCCAACGCAGCGTTTCTGGCCGACCTGTATGCACGATGGGTCGGCAGTCCCTCCTCCGTCGATCCCAGTTTCGCCGATTTGTTCGCCGCCATGAACGAAGAAGCCCGCGCCGTGCTGGAAGACGCCAGCGGCGCGTCCTGGGCGCCCCGCCCGCGCTTCGCCGACGACGAATCAGTGCCGAAACCGGCGGTCCCCGGCGGTCTGGCCCCCGATCGGGTGCGCGCCGCGACCATCGCGTCCTTGCGCGCATTGATGCTCATCCGCTCCTACCGCGTGCGCGGCCATCTTGAAGCGCAGCTCGACCCGTTGGGTCTGACCACCCCCGCCCCGCACGCCGAACTCGATCCCGCATCGTACGGCTTCTCCGCCGCCGATATGGACGCCCCGATTTTCATCGACAACGTGCTCGGGCGCGAAACCGCCACCCTGCGCGAAATCGTACAAATCCTGCGGCAAACCTATTGCGGCCCCATCGGCGTGGAGTTCATGCACATCCAGGACCCGGAGCAAAAATCCTGGATCCAGCGCAAGGTCGAAGGCGCCCCCTGGCTGAACTTCCTGGACGCCGGCGAAAAACGCACCATCCTGCACCGCCTGACGGAGGCCGAGGGGTTCGAGGCGTTCTGTCAGAAGCGCTATGTCACCACCAAGCGCTTCGGGCTTGAAGGCGGCGAAGTCACCATCCCCGCCCTGCATGCCATCATCGAAACCGCCGCCGCCGATGGCGTGGTGGAAGTCGCCATCGGCATGCCGCACCGGGGCCGGCTGAACACCCTGGTGAACATCGTGAAGAAGCCGCTGACCGCGCTGTTCAGCGAATTCGGCGGCGAAAGCTTCAAGCCCGACGACGTGCAGGGTTCGGGCGACGTGAAGTATCATCTGGGCACCTCCACCGATGTGGAAATCGCCGGCCATACCGTCCATCTGTCGCTGCAGCCCAACCCGTCGCATCTGGAAGCCGTCGATCCGGTCGTGGTCGGCAAGGTGCGCGCCCGCCAGGACAGCGCGGGCGACACGTCCGGCCGCCGGTCGGTGATGGCGATCCTGATGCACGGCGACGCCGCGTTCGCCGGCCAGGGACTGGTGTACGAAACCCTGGCAATGAGCCAGTTGATCGGCTACCGCACGGGCGGCACGATCCACCTGATCGTCAACAACCAGATCGGCTTCACCACCGTCCCGGCACATGCCTATTCCGGCCTGTACTGCACCGATGTGGCGAAATCGATCCAGGCGCCGATCCTGCATGTGAACGGCGACAACCCCGAAGCGGTGATCTTCTGTGCCCGCATGGCGGCCGAGTACCGCATGAAATTCGGCAGCGATATCGTGCTGGACATCGTCTGCTACCGCCGCCACGGCCATAACGAAACCGATGAACCGGCCTTCACCCAGCCGCTGATGTACAAGGCCATCGGCGGGCTGAAGACCACCCGCACCCTGTATGCCGAAAAACTAGCCGCCGAGGGCACCGTTCCCGCCGCCGACTCGCAGGCCATGCTCGATACCTTCACCAAGACGCTGGAAGACGCCAACAACGCGGCAAAATCCTATAAGCCCAACAAGGCCGACTGGCTGGAAGGCCATTGGTCCGGCTTCCACCCGCCGGAGCGGGACGACATGCCGCATGTCGAGGAAGACACCGCCGTACCGATGGAAACCCTGAAGCTGGTGGGCGCCGCGCTGTCGCGGGTGCCGGATGGCTTCAACGTCAATTCCAAGATCGCCCGCCAGTTGGAAGCCAAGAAACAGGCGATCGACAGCGGCGAGGGCATCGACTGGGCGACCGGCGAAGCACTGGCATTCGGCACCCTGCTGGCCGAGGGCCACCGCGTCCGCCTGTCCGGCGAGGATGTCCAGCGCGGCACCTTCAGCCAGCGCCATGCCGTACTGATCGACCAGATCAACCAGCACGAATACACGCCGCTGAACAACATCGCGCCAGATCAGGCGAAGATCGAGCTGTATAACTCGCTCCTGTCCGAAGCCGGCGTGCTGGGGTTCGACTATGGCTACTCGCTGGCCGATCCGCGCACGCTGGTGCTGTGGGAAGCCCAGTTCGGCGACTTCGCCAACGGCGCCCAGGTCATCATCGACCAGTTCATCGCCAGCGGCGAAACCAAGTGGCTGCGCATGTCCGGTCTGGTGATGCTGCTGCCGCACGGGTATGAGGGTCAGGGTCCGGAACATTCCTCCGCGCGTATCGAGCGGTATTTACAGTTGTGCGCCGAACGCAACATGTGGGTGTGCAACATCACCACACCGGCAAACTACTTCCACACCCTGCGCCGCCAGCTGAACCGCAACTTCCGCAAGCCGCTGATCGTGTTCGAACCGAAATCGCTGCTGCGCCACAAGCTGGCGGTGTCCCCGCTGGCCGATTTCGCCGACGGCACCCGCTTCCAGTATGTGATCCCGGAAATCGACACCATCGCCGACGCGGATCAGGTGCGCCGCGTGGTGATCTGCAGCGGCAAGGTCTATTACGATCTGCTCCAGGAACGCAGGGCGAAGGCGATCGAGGACGTCGCGATCGTCCGGCTGGAACAACTCTACCCGTTCCCGGAAAACACTTTGGGCCGCATACTTTCGCAGTACAAGAACGCCGACGTCGTGTGGTGTCAGGAGGAACCCGAGAACATGGGTGCCTGGACCTTCGTCGATCGCCGCATAGAGGCCGTGCTGCGCCACCTGGACATGAAGGTCCGCCGCCCGTCCTATGTCGGGCGCGAAGCCGCCGCCAGCCCGGCCACCGGTCTGGCCAAAACCCACATGGCCCAGCAATCGCGGCTGGTAGCCACCGTGCTCGGCATCGGCTAGACCGCCTCCGCCAGTCATTTCCGCCCCGGTTGCGGGGCAAACGCCTTGGAGACATATCGCTGTGGCGACTGAAATCGTAGTGCCCGCGCTGGGCGAGAGCGTCACGACCGCGACGATCGCGCGCTGGATGAAACAACCGGGCGAAGCCGTCGCCGCGGATGAGCCGTTGGTCGAACTGGAAACCGACAAGGTAACAGTAGAGGTCAACGCTCCCTCCGCCGGCATTCTGGCCTCCATCGCCGCCCCGGAAGGCACCGAGGTCGAGGTCGGTTCGGTACTCGGGAACGTGGATGCAGCCGGTGCCGCACCAGCCCCGCGTTCTGCCGCCAACCCCGCCCCCGGTGTGAACCCGCCGCCGCGGGCCTCCGGTCCGGTTTCGCGCCCCGCCGCCGCCCCAGCGATGGCAGCCGCCCACGCGCCGCTGCCCGCCGCGGCCAAGATGATGACGGAAAACAAGGCATCGGCCGCCGATATCGGTGCCGGCTCCGGCAAGGACGGCCGCATCACCAAGGGCGACGTGCTGGATTTCCTCAACCGTCCCGCCCCTGCCCCAGCCGCCGCGCCCGCCGCCAAGGCCCCGCGTCAGGACGAACCGCGCGAACAACGGGTGAAGATGACCCGCCTGCGCCGCACCATCGCGATGCGGCTGAAGGAAGCCCAGAACAACGCGGCCATGCTGACCACCTTCAATGAGGTGGACATGGGCGCGATCATGGCCCTGCGCAGCGAATACCGCGACGCGTTCGAAAAGAAGCACAAAGGCGTCCGCCTGGGCTTCATGAGCGTATTCGTCCGCGCCTGCTGCGTCGCGCTGAAGGAATTCCCGGCGGTGAACGCCGAAATCGACGGCGACGACGTGGTTTACAAGAACTTCGTCAACATGGGCATCGCGGTCGGCGGTCCCTCCGGTCTGGTCGTCCCGGTCATCCGCGACGCCGACCAACTGGGTTTCGCCGGCATCGAGGGCGCGATCGCCGATTTCGGCAAGCGCGCCCGCGACGGGTCGTTGAAGCTGGAAGACCTGACGGGCGGCACGTTCAGCATCACCAATGGCGGCATCTACGGCAGCCTGATGTCCACCCCGATCCTGAACCCGCCGCAATCCGCGATCCTGGGCATGCACAAAATCCAGGACCGCGCGATGGTCGTCGGCGGCAAGATCGAAATCCGCCCGATGATGTATCTGGCACTGTCCTACGATCACCGGATCGTGGACGGGAAAGAGGCCGTGTCGTTCCTGGTCCGCGTCAAGGAAGGCGTGGAGGATCCGCGCCGGCTGCTGCTGGATCTGTGATTTCGCTGAAGTAGCGACCACGCCTTCTCCGTCGTGGCGGGCGCAGGCCTGCCACGATGACCGGGCTTCGCGTTAGGAACTGTCGATCATGAGTGAGTCCTTCGATCTTATCGTCATCGGCTCCGGCCCCGGCGGCTACGTCTGCGCCATCCGTGCAGCGCAGCTAGGCCTGAAGACGGCCTGCGTGGAAAAGCGCGCCACGTTGGGCGGAACCTGCCTGAATGTCGGCTGCATCCCATCCAAGGCGCTGCTGCAATCGTCCGAGGAATTCGACAAGACCAACCACGCGCTGAAGGACCACGGCATCCTGGTGGACGGCGTGAAGCTGGACCTGTCCCGCATGCAGGCGCGCAAGGCCGAAGTCGTGGCCGCCAACACCAAGGGCGTCGAGTTCCTGTTCCGCAAGAACAAGGTCACCTGGCTGAAGGGCGCCGGCCGCATCGCCGCGCCGGGTTCGGTGGATGTCGATGGCACCCTCTACACCGCCAAAAACATCGTCATCGCCACCGGCAGCGAAAGCGTGCCGCTGCCCGGCGTGACTGTCGATGAGAAGCAGATCGTCACCTCGACCGGGGCATTGGAACTGGACAAGGTTCCGGGGCACCTGATCGTCGTCGGCGGCGGCGTGATCGGCCTGGAACTGGGCAGCGTATGGAAGCGTCTCGGCGCCGACGTCACGGTGGTGGAGTTCCTCGACCGCATCGT
>JAJZEV010000067.1 GCA_021805665.1 Pseudomonadota bacterium | reverse complement strand
GGCGTCAGGGTGAAGCCTAGCCGGCGATAGGTGTCCGCCGCGTCGTCTAGCCGGTCGCGCACGTTGACGACGACGTGATCCAGGGTCGGGACGGGGAATTCGGGCGTCATGGGCGGTGGTTCCAATCGTGGCGGCGCTGTATCGTCGGATACCACCGACGGGCGGGGCAAGGGGAATGCGATCCGGGCAACGCGCGGCTGGCTTGTCTTGCCGCTCTGGCTTACGCTAGCGCAGCGCGAAGGGTTCCGATCATGTCCGACACTCAACAACCTGTCCTGTTGCTGACCGGTGCCAGCCGGGGGATTGGACACGCTACCGTCAAACGCTTCGGCAGTGCCGGATGGCGGGTGCTGACGATCTCCCGCCAGGCATTCGATCCGCGCTGTCCCTGGCCGGGCGGGGAGCGGAACCACATCCAGCTCGATCTGGCGAACGTGGATGTGGTGCGCGAGGCGCTGCCGGAAATCAAGCGCATATCCGGCGGGCGCCTGGACGCACTGATCAACAACGCGGCGGTGTCGCCGAAGCATTCGGACGGCAGCAAGATCACCAGCCTGCAAATGGCCTATCTGGACTGGCTGCACATCTTCAACGTGAACTTCTTCTCCGCCGTGCTGCTGGCGCAGGGACTGAGCGACCTGCTGATCGAGTCCAAGGGCAGCATCGTCAACATGACCTCGATCGTCGGGTCGCGGGTGCATCCGTTCGCCAGCGCGGCGTATGCGACATCGAAGGCCGCGCTGGCGGCGCTGACGCGGGAAATGGCGAACGATCTGGGGCGCCACGGCGTGCGGGTGAACGCGGTGTCGCCGGGCGAAATCGACACCGCGATCCTGTCGCCGGGGACCGAGGAGATCGTGCAGCGCGAAATCCCGATGCGCCGGTTGGGCAAGCCAGGCGAGGTGGCGGATCTGCTGTTTTTCCTGTGTTCCAATCAGGCGCTGTATCTCAGCGGGTCGGAGGTTCACATCGACGGCGGGCAGCGGGTTTAGCACCCGCCAATATTGCCAATACGGCCTCGGGCGGCGATGGTGGCGCCAGCCAATATCGAGGAAACCGACGTGACACAGCCTACTGGCCCGCTGGCCGGCATCCGGGTCATCGACATCACCACCGTCGTTCTCGGGCCGTTTTGTTCCCAGACGCTGGGTGACATGGGTGCCGACGTGATCAAGGTGGAAGCGGTGGACGGGGGCGATTCCATCCGCCTGATCGGGCCGTCGCGCACGCCCGGCATGGGCAGCTATTACGCCAACCTCAACCGCAACAAGCGCAGCCTGACGCTGGACCTGAAGCAGCCGGCGGCGCGCGAGGCGCTGTTGAAGCTGGTCGAAACCGCCGACGTCTTCGTCCACAACATGCGGATCGGCGCCGCCTCCCGCCTCGGCCTGGACTACGACACGCTTCGCGCCCGGAATCCGAAGCTGATCTATGCGTGCGCGAGCGGGTTCCGCAAGGGCAGCTCGATGCAGGAATTCCCGGCCTATGACGACCTGATCCAGGGCGTGTCCGGGGTTGCCTCGCTGAACGCCGGGCCGGACGGGGCGCCGCGCTATTTCCCGACGGTGATGGTGGACAAGCTGACCGGGGCGCAACTGGCCTCGATGATCGGCATGGCGCTGTTTCACCGCGAACGCACCGGCGAGGGGCAGGAAATCCATCTGCCGATGATGGAGACGATCCTGTCGTTCATGCTGGTCGAGCATTTGTGGCATGGCACCCTGGGCGAGCCGGAGAAGGGCATGGGGTATCCGCGCATGCTGACGCCGCACCGCCGGCCATACCAGACCAAGGACGGCTTCATCAGCGTGATCGCCCACAGCGACGCCCAGTGGAACAAGCTGTTCGAGGCGATGGGCGTGCCGGACTATAAGGACGATCCAAGGTTCAACTCGGTATCGGCGCGCAGCCGGAACATCGACGCGGTCTATGCGACGCTGACGGAGGGCATGAAGCAGCGCACCACCGACGAATGGCTGGCCGAACTGCGTCCGGCGGACATTCCCTGCGGCAAGGCGAACACGCTGGCGGAGCTGTTTTCCGACCCGTACCTGCAAGAAACCGGGTATTTCGAGGACT
This sequence comes from Pseudomonadota bacterium, assembly GCA_021805665.1. Taxonomy (GTDB): domain Bacteria; phylum Pseudomonadota; class Alphaproteobacteria; order Acetobacterales; family Acetobacteraceae; genus Rhodopila. Next base: position 10,840 of record JAJZEV010000067.1, on the reverse strand, counting down.
ACGATCATCCGGTCGAAGGCAAGGTCGTGATCCCGGCGATTCCCGCGCGATTCTCCAAAACCCCGCCCAACGTCCATCGCCCCTGGCCCACGCTCGGGCAGCATACGCACGAGATATTGGCCGAAATCGGCTGTTCCGAGGCGGAGATCGCCGCGATCGTCGGCGGCAAAGCATAGGGCGAACGCCTCCCCCCCACTGCACCGCATCGGAATGATCCCATATGATGCGTGACAGACAATGGATCGAAGGGATTACCATGCCAGACGGATCGACAATCGGGCGGTTTGGAAGCGGCCGCGAGGTGCGGCGGATCGAGGATGCCGGGCTGCTGGCCGGGGCCGGGCGGTTCACCGACGATGTCTCCCTGCCCGGGCAGACCTGTCTGGGCTTCCTGCGTTCCCCTGTCGCGCATGCCAGGATCGTGTCGATCGACGTGTCGGCGGCGGCTGCCATGCCGGGCGTCATTGCGGTGATGACCGGGGCCGATCTGGCCGCCGCCGGGGTGCAGCCGTTGCCGGTGGCGCCGATTTTCACCCGCCCGGATGGGTCGCCGGGGGCCACGCCGCTGCGTCCGGCGCTGGCGCATGAGGTCGTGCGCTTCGTGGGGGAGGCGGTCGTCGCGCTGGTCGCGGAGACCGCCGAACAGGTGAAGGATGCGCTGGAGGCGGTGATCGTCGAATATGACGAACTGCCGGTGGTGACAGGTTTGCGGGAAGCCGCCGCCGATGGGGCCGCGCTGGTGTGGCCGGCTGCGACCGGCAACATCGCGGCGCAGATGAAGCATGGCGATGCGGTCGCGTCGGATGCGGCGTTCGCGGCGGCGGCGCATGTCGTCAGCCTGGATCTGGTCAACCAGCGGCTGGCGCCGGCGTCGATGGAGCCGCGCTGCGCGCTGGCCGCATACGAGGCCGATACGGATCGGGTGACGCTGCGCCTGTCCAGCCAGATGCCGTCGGGCGCGCGCGATACACTGTGCGGTGCGCTGGGGCTGCCGGCGGATAAGGTGCGGGTGGTCGTTGGCGATGTCGGCGGCGGGTTCGGCATGAAAACCGGTCTGTATCCCGAGGAAATCGTTGTCGTTTTCGCGGCCCGCAAAATCGGGCGTCCGGTGAAGTGGACGCCGACCCGGCTGGATGAGTTCCTGTCGGCGACGCATGGCCGCGATGTGGAAAGCCACGCCGAACTGGCGCTGGATGCCAATGGCAAGGTGCTGGCCTACCGCCTGCGGTCCTTCGCCAATGTCGGGGCCTATGGCAGCACGACGGGGATCATCATCCAGTTGCTGATCGGGCCGTGGGTGTCCACCAGCATCTACGACATCCGCACCATCGACTTCGATCTGCGGGCGGTGCTGACCCACACCGCGCCGACGGCGGCGTATCGCGGTGCCGGCCGGCCGGAAGCGATCTACATCATCGAACGCCTGTTCGACACCGCCGCGCAGAAGCTGGGCCTGGACCCGGCCGAAATCCGCCGCCGGAACCTGATCGCGCCGGAGCAGATGCCGTACACCAATGCCATGGGGCAGGTTTACGACTCGGGGCAATTCGGGTCGATCCTGTCGCAGGCGCTGGACCTGGCGAAATGGGACGGGTTCGCGGCGCGTGAGGCTGAATCGAAGGCGCGCGGCAAGTTGCGCGGGCGCGGGCTGGCGTCGTTCCTGGAATGGACCGGCGGCAATGTGTTCGAGGAGCGAGTGACCGTCGCGGTGTCCGGCGACGGGGAGATCGAGGTCTATGCCTCGACCATGGGGATGGGGCAGGGGATCGCCACGTCCTATGCCCAGCTTGTGGTGGATGTGTTCGGGGTGGAGATCGAGCGCATCCGCATCGTGATGGGCGACACCGATCGCGGCCAGGGGTTCGGCAGTGCCGGATCGCGGTCTTTGTTCACCGCCGGGTCGGCGATCAACCATGCCTCCGAAGTCGCGGTGGCGAACGGGCGGGAGATGGCGGCGGAGGCCTTGGAGGCGGCCGCGGCCGATATCGAGTATGCCGAGGGGATGTTCCGGGTTGCCGGCACCGATCGCGGGATCGGGCTGTTCGAACTGGCGGCACAGCAGCCGGAGCGTCGGATTTATGTCGATGCCACCAGTTCGGTGAATGGCCCGAGCTGGCCGAACGGGGCGCATATTACCGAGGTGGAGGTGGATCCGGAGACGGGGGATGTGGAGATCGTGTCCTATGCCTCGGTCAACGATGTCGGGCGGGTGGTGAACCCGATGATCGTGCGTGGGCAGTTGGACGGCGGGGCAGTGCAGGGCATCGGCCAGGCTTTGGGCGAGCACATGATGTATGAGGCCGGGTCGGGGCAGGTGGTGACCGCCAGCATGATGGATTACTACATGCCGCGGGCGAACGTGATCGGCGAGTTCGTGCATGTGCTGGATCAGTCCATTCCGTGCCGGAACAACCCGCTGGGCGTGAAGGGCGTGGGTGAACTGGGCACGATCGGGGCGACTCCGGCGGTGGTGAATGCGGTGGCGGATGCGCTAAACCGAGCGGGACGGGGTGAGCAGGCGGCTGGGTTGCAGATGCCGTTGACGCCGGCGACGGTTTGGGCGGCTTTGCGGTAGGGGGTGGCGGGCTTCCGGGGTTTTGCCGGTTTTGCCGGCTGAGCTTTAACCACGGAGGACGAGGAGGGCCGCCGAGGGTCTTGTTGCGGCGGCTGGCTGGTTGGCGGGGGGTGACCCTCGCCGGCTGGCTTGCGGGGTTGGTTGGGTTTCTGGACGTGGAGAGCGCCGGGGACGTGGCAAATCCCGGGGCCGGGAAGAAAGAACAGGGCATTCAATCGAGCGAAGGAACGAACCCGGACACGCGTCATGCCCTCGCGGTTACGATGATCCGTCGTTTATGGTCATCTGGCCAATGGCGGGCGGGGCTGAACTTCGCCCCGGACACAGAAATTCGGACAGCCCCCAGATGACACGAACACGGGGGCGGGAGGCACAGCACAACCCATGGTTCCCGACCCTAGCCGCTCAAACCCTAAACCAGGAGAAAAAAACACGCTCGCTGGACCACATCTTCGGACACATACGCTTCAGCCAATTCCCGCGTCGGGAAATGCATTACCGGCTTATAGTCGGGACGATGCTCCGCCGTTCGTGGCGATCGGAACACGACGAACAGGCCCCGCAGTTCTCTAACGACCTCAGTCAAGTCCTCGGAATCATAAGGCGAAATATGCCGTTCGCTACAGTTGGCGCAATCATCGTCGGCCATACACGACCAGCGGTTAGCCCATTCAGCGTCACAGCGGCTACATTGGTAGTAATTGAGAAACCAAGCCATAAAGCCATCCCATGTTGATGAAAATCAATTTCCTATTTCTCAACGATCCGCTAAATTATAGTCATTGCTTTCATCTTCAAGCGGCATGCGCTCAAGATAGCCGAATCGGCTCCAAAGGGTGATTCCGAACAAGCCGATAGGTCCCCCGTCCGCAGAATTCAAGATAACCCTTGTCGCGCAAAATCTGAAGCTGCTGCCGTATTTTTTCGCGGATATGGCGATTGTTGGGGTACGCGGTGCGGATATCTTGCTCAAATTTATAGCATTGCTCGAGTGTGAACTGATCCGATCGTATCCTGTCAATACATCTTAGTACACAGAGGAGCCACCCCTTGGCTCCAATGTCAGGTTGGTCTTTCAGAAAATTTGTCTGCCGCCATTTTTCATGAACGATCTGCCTGGGTTGAAATATTTGATCTTTGATGAGGAAGATGCGTCCCACCTCCGGAATTCCAGCTAGCAGAATGTTGCATCCAATCCATCCCGCGCGACGGGCCGTTTGAGCTAAAGGCGTTCGTTGCTGCACTAACCCCGGGATAAAAAAATATTTTGGTATAACAAGTAAATTGATTACCGCTAACCGGTGCGGATCGTACTGTAGGAGAAAAAGATTTGGGTTTGTGCTGGACATCAGCCGCTCGATCATCGTCCGGTATGCGCCATCGCTGACCTTGGCGCCGAACGCTCGGCCTTGACTTTTCAGTTCAAATTGTTCCCCACACCTGGAGCAAAAAAAATCAGCCACCGGCTTGTTCGCGGGATACTGATCAAGGCTTAGATGACCACAACTGGGACAATAGGCTGCCTGACCAAACCAATACTCACTAAGGCTTCGAATTTTTTGGGTGGGTCCCTGGTAAATCCGCCCTGGAGCAGCCTCGAAATTGAGCGTGGCCTCCGGGTTCCCGACAGTTTGCCAATGCTCCGAATTGCCATCAGGAGAAAATCCGTTCATGCCGCCAATCTAAGCAGTTTCTGGTCAATTGGCCAACGCATTGGTTTGGTGGTTCGGTGGTCGCTCCGGTTCGGGTGGGCAAGGCATGGGCGGTAAAGTTCCGATTTTTGCGAGCAGCAAACCGCGCGTAGCACTAACGGATGGCGCGGGGAAGCAGACCCTATCCGGCTGGTGCGGTCCACGAATCGCGGAAAAACATTCGGCGTACGAGAGGACAACAGTTCCGCTTTGGCGCAACAATTTTTGTCAGGGTGTGGATGCGCTAAAGGCGACCGTTGCGCCCGGGCCGCCGCAGGCGACGAGCGACAAGGCGTTTCGGATGGTCAAGCCCTTGCTCGAAAAACCATTTGCAGACGTCCGAACTGGACGATTAGCCGTCGGCGCGCCAACATCGAAGCGCGCGAGAGAGTTCGGATCAATTGGTCGCCGTTGTCCAAGGTGTTCCGAAAATTGCGTTACCGGGGACCTTGGCACAGGCTGTAGGGACGTCAGACCGTCAGGGACGCGGAGCCGGATCAGCTTCGGCCGTCAACCGCGCAGGCAGCATACCGAAGCCGGCGAAATCGCCCCTATCCGTGACGGCGAAAGCGAGGCGTTGACGTAATCCTTTCTCCCCGGGCATGGCTTCCGTTGGCCCAGCTACGAACCGCTGCTTGGATCATGGTCCAGAACGCAGAGGCCGGAGCGTCTCTGAGCGAGCAACAACTGAACCCCATGAGACAGAGCATGCACATTGCCGTCCGCACGACGCGCTCCCGCGCGATTGGGCGTTGCCGACATGCCTGATGCTCCTGTCGGAGCGCATCCCACGCTTGACTTGACCATGCCGCCAGGGTTTGTGTGCCGCCCCTGACAGGGTCGCCCCTTAAGCGGCCGAATTTCCGCAGGATACCAACGCATGCACGCCTATCGCACCCATACCTGCGGCGCCCTGCGCGCCGCCGACGCCAGCAATAAGGCGCGTCTTTCCGGCTGGGTTCACGCCAAGCGCGACCACGGTGGCCTGCTGTTCATCGACCTGCGCGACCATTATGGCATCACGCAGTGCGTGTTCGCCGCCGGCTCCCCGGCGTTCGCCGCTGCCGACGCGGTCCGGCCGGAAAGCGTGATCACGGTCACCGGCCATGTGGTGATGCGCGAAGCCGGCACCATCAACCCGCGCCTGCCGACAGGCGAAATCGAACTGCGCGTCGCCGATCTGGCCGTGCAGTCGGCCGCCGAGGTGCTGCCCATGCAGGTTGCCGGCGATGAGAAATTCCCCGAGGACATCCGGCTCAAATACCGCTTCATCGATTTGCGGCGCGAGAAGCTGCACAAGAACATGATCCTGCGCAGCCAGGTCATAACCTCGGTGCGCCGACGGATGATCGAGCAGGGGTTCCTGGAATACCAGACGCCGATCCTGACCGCGTCCTCCCCGGAGGGCGCGCGCGACTTCCTGGTGCCGTCGCGCAACCACCCCGGCAAGTTCTATGCGCTGCCGCAGGCCCCGCAGCAGTTCAAGCAGTTGCTGATGGTCGCCGGGTTCGACCGTTATTTCCAGATCGCGCCTTGCTTCCGCGACGAAGCCTCCCGGGCGGATCGCTCACCGGGCGAGTTCTACCAGCTCGATTTCGAGATGAGCTACGTCACCCAGGAAGACGTGTTCAACACGATCGAACCGGTGATCGCCGGCATTTTCGAGGAATTCGCCGATGGGCGAACCGTGACGAAGCCGCCGTTCCCGCGCATCCCGTACGACCAGTCGATGCTGGAATTCGGGTCCGACAAGCCGGACCTGCGCAATCCGATCCGCATCGCGGATGTGACCGAACAGTATGCCGGATCGGGGTTCGGGCTGTTCGCGCGCATTGCCGCGTCGGGCGGCATCGTGCGCGCCATCCCCGCGCCGGGCGCCGGTTCGCAGCCGCGCAGCTTCTTCGACAAACTGAACGACTGGGCGAAGGCGGAGGGCCAGGGCGGTCTGGGTTACATCACCTATGACGCCGAGGGTCCGAAAGGCCCGATCGCCCGCAACCTGGAAGCCGACCGCGCCGAGGCGATCCGTGTTGCCTGCGGCCTGAAGGCCGGCGATGCGGTGTTCTTCGTCGGCGGCAAGAAGGACGTTGCCCCGAAGTTCGCCGGCGCCGTCCGCACCCGGCTGTGCGACGAACTCGGGCTGCTGGAAAAGGGCACGTTCAAGTTCTGCTGGGTCACCGACTTCCCGATGTTCGAACTGAACGAGGACACCGGCCTGATCGATTTCAGCCACAACCCGTTCAGCATGCCCCAGGGCGAGTTGGATGCGCTGATGACCCGGGACCCGCTGACCATCAAGGCCTACCAGTACGACATCGTTTGCAACGGGATCGAACTGTCCTCCGGCGCGATCCGGAATCACCGCCCCGACATCATGATCAAGGCGTTCGAGATCGCGGGCTATACCGCCGCCGACGTGGAATCCCGCTTCGGCGGCATGTTGAACGCCTTCCGCTATGGCGCCCCGCCGCATGGCGGTTCCGCGCCGGGGATCGACCGGATGGTGATGCTGCTGGCCGACGAACCCAATATCCGCGAGGTGATTCTGTTCCCGCTGAATCAGCAGGGCGAGGACCTGATGATGGGCGCCCCCGCCGAAATCCCGCCCGCCCGGATGAAGGAACTATCTCTGAAAATCGAACTGCCCCCCGCGAAACCGAAAGTCGCGGCTGGCTGATGCGATGTGCGGGCGCCGGGTTGACGATCGCGCGGTGCGGCACTCTATAACACTGTTAGCCTGACACGCGCCGACCTTATCAGCGGAGTTATCCATGCGTCTTCCCGCCGTACTCGGCGCGATACTATTGACAGCCGCGGCCGCCACGGCGAATCCAGCCGCCGCGGCCAGTGCCCCGGCCCCGTTGGCGCCGCCAACCCCGTTGCTCGCCCATAAGGCGCTTTACACGCTGACCATGGACCAGGCGAAGGGCGGCGACGTGATCGCTGCCCATGGCACCATGGGTTATGAAGTCACCGACGCGTGCGACGGCTGGGCGGTACGCCAGAAGCTGACCATGACGATTACCAATGCGGACGGCCAGGACATCGAGATGACCTCGGACTACGCCACCTGGGAATCGAAGGACGGCCTGAAATTCCGCTATCACATGCGCCAAACCACCGATACCGCTGTTACCAGCCAGACCGACGGGGAGGCCACGCTGCAAAAGACCGGCGGCCCGGGAAAGGCGCATTACACCACGCCGCATGACAGCATTGCCACGCTTCCCGCCGGGACGGTGTTTCCGATGGCCCATACCGAATCCATCATCGTCGCGGCGCGCGAAAAGAAGCATTTTCTGACGCTGCCGCTGTTCGATGGAACGGATGAGAACGGGGTGGAAGACAGCTTCATCGTTATACTGGACTGGAAGCCACCCATGACCAGCCGCTGGCCCGTACTCTCCGGCCTGCCCAGCACGCGGGTGAATATTTCGTTCTTCGATCATGGGCCGGGTGGCCAGGTCCCTACCTATGAAGTCGCCATGCGGTACTGGGAAAATGGCGTCGCCGACGCCATGCGGATGGATTTTGGCGATTTCATCATGAATGCGAAGCTGGTGGAGTTCGCCCCCCAGCCGCGCCGTTGTTGACAGCGGCCGTCGTCACCGGGGGACGACGCTAATCCAGGGGCCCGCTGTATTTCAGCAGCGTGGCCCACCCGTCGTCGCCGATCCTTCTACGCCACGCATCGTAATATCCGGCCTTTCGCAACACCGAACGGAAACTGGCGGTGTCGGTCGCGTTGAACGTCAGGCCATCGGCCTCCAGTTCCCGCTGGCAGGCCGCATCGGACTCCATCGTATCTTTCCGCTGGTTCAGTGCGGCGTCGTTGAATGCCCGCGCTACGGCCGGCTTCAGATCGTTGGGCAGATTCAACCAGCTTCTGCCGGCGACGCAGATCCAATATCCGTCCCATACATGGTTGGTCAGCGCACAGGTCTTCTGTCGCTGCCATAAGCCGGTGACCTTCAGCAGCGGCAGCAGGCTCTCCTGCCCATCGACGGCCCGGGTCTCCAGGGCGTTCGCAAGATCGCCCAGCGGCATCGCGACCGGCAACGCGTTCAGGGCCTGAAACAGCTTCACCATTTCGGCATCCGGCGGGGTCCGCAACCGCATCCCCTCGATATCCGCGGCGGTCCTGACGGGCTTTGCATGCGTGGACAGTTGGCGAAAGCCGAAGTTCCAGCACCGTTCCATGACGATAAGGCCCAGCCTTTCCTGGATCTCCTGGCGGAGAAAATCTCCAGTACCGCCGTCCAGTGCCGCCCAGACCTGGTCGTAGCCGGTGAAGGCGAAGCCGACAGTCGGCAGGGCTGCAAGCGCCAGATTCGGGGCCAGCAACTGGCTGCTCATCGGCACCGCATCGATCGTTCCAGCTCGCAACTGGGCAAACAGCCCGATCGGGCCGCCCAGTTCGCTGGCGCCATGCACCTCCAGCCGCATCTTGCCGCCGCTTCGTTCGGCAATCGCGCCAGCCGCCTCCATCAGGCGGATGTGCAGCGGAAAATCGAGCGGAACACTGTGCCCCAACCGCCAGGTAATCTCGGCCGCGCCGGCGGGCCGGGCGACAAACGGCGCCAGCAGCCCCCCGCTGGCCAGCGTCACGGCGGCCCGGCGCGAAATTTCCCGGGGCCGCTTGGTTGAAACGCCTGACGAACCGGGTGCGACATCAGCGTACGACATAAAGGGGGCTCCTGAATCCCCGCTATAGTCCCATGGAATCAGCAGGCGAATCCATACCTCGGCCGCATCGGCCTTACGCCGCCGCGGCCCCGTGCAACGCCCCGGGCATGACCGCAGCCATCCGCCTCGGCATGCTCACGCCGTCCTCCAATACGACGCTGGAACTGGTCTCCACCCCCCTGGTGGCCACGATGAGGGCTGAAGCCGGCATTCCGATCCTTGATTCCATCGCCCCCGGTCTGGAAAAGCCTGAAACCCGCCTGGATCGCTCGGGCGGCAGTCCCCGGCCGCGTGTTTGGCCTCTGACCATGCCGGCAATGCGGGCCAGCCAGCGCACAAAGCTGGTGGACGCGAAACGGTAATCATGCAAATCCGCCCCCGCTGCTAATATCCGCCGGTTCGGGGTTGCCCTCATGCGGTGATTCGGATAATGGAATGTTATAATATAACATATTGTCTCCCGCATATTGATCCCATGCGCGACCCCGGCTGTTCGCGTTCCCAATCAGGCAAGAGTCCGCATGCCATTCAAAACCCCTGCCCGTGCCCGTCGAACCGCCAACCGAGCGGGGTTTCTTGTTTTTCTGGCGGGCCTTTGCCGTTGCCTGCCGGCGCTGGCCCAGGATGCACCGGTTCAGGATACGCTGACCCGGGATGCGCCCGCCGCGCCGGCCGATCCAACGCAGGACCGCTGGGCCATTCACGGCCAGACGACCTACACCCAGCAGTTCCAACCGGCTTTCCGCTCCGCCTACCAAGGTCCGCAAAGCCTGTCCCCGGCCGCGAACGGCCGCGAAACCGCCGATTTCACCCTGTTCGGCGGATTTCGCCCCTGGGACGGAGGCGAAATCTGGATCGACCCGGAGATCGACCAGGGCTTCGGCCTGGGCAACAGCTACGGCGTTGCCGGATACGTCAGCGGCGAGGCCTATAAGCTCGGTGCCACCTACCCGTACTACCGGATGGCGCGCGGGTTCTTCCGCCAGACCATCGATCTGGGCGGCGATACGGTGTCCGTGGATGCCGATTTGAACCAGTTCGCGGGCACCCAGACCGCGAACCGCATCGTTTTGACCATCGGCAAACTGTCGGTGGTCGATATTTTCGACACCAACAAATACGCCCATGACCCGCGCGGCGACTTCCTGAACTGGGCGATTCTGGACGTGGGCACGTTCGACTATGCCGCCGATGCCTGGGGCACCACCTATGGCGCTGCCGCCGAATGGTATCAAGGCGATTACACGCTGCGGGCCGGCCTGTTCGATCTTTCCAGCGTTCCGAACAGCGTCCATCTCGCGATACCGCTGCTGCATCAGACTCAGTTCGTGGCGGAAGCCGAGGAACGGCACACGCTGTTCGACCAACCCGGAGCCATCAGGTTCCTGTATTGGCTGACCCGGGGCAACATGGGAACCTATACCGATGCGCTGGCCCTGGCAGCGGCGACGGGCACCACGCCTTCCACCGCCGCGGTGCGCACCTATCGCAGCAAATTCGGCGTGGCACTGAATATGGAACAGCAGATCGCGCCCGATCTGGGGATGTTCGCCAAGGCGGGCTGGACTCAGCCGGACGTCGAGGAAACCGATTTCACCGACATTTCCGAATCGGCGGCGATCGGCCTGTCGTTGAAGGGGTCGCGCTGGGACCGTCCGGACGATACGGTCGGACTGGCGGCAGTCGTCGACCAAATCTCCCACAGCGGGAAACTGTATCTGGCGGCGGGCGGACTGGGCGGTATCGTCGGCGACGGCCGCCTGCCCCAGGCTGGACCGGAGCAGATCGTGGAAACCTACTACAGCTTCGCGGCCACGGGTTTCGGCAAGGTCACGGCCGATTACCAGTTCGTCAACAACCCGGCCTATAACCGGCAGCGCGGGCCGGT
>JAJZEV010000091.1 GCA_021805665.1 Pseudomonadota bacterium | reverse complement strand
CGTATTCGGTGTTTTCGTTGATCACGGCGACCTTATCGACCTTGAAGCCGGCCGCCTTGCGATCCGCCAGGAACGATGCATAGGCGGCGCCGAAATCGGTACCGATCGGGGTGGGGCGGAAGAACCATTTGAAGCCGCGTTCGGTCAGGCTGGGCGCGGACGCCTCGCTGGCCATGAACGGAATGCCATAGCGTTCGCACACCGCGCTGGCGGTCAGAACGCAACTGGACTGGTAACAGCCGGCCATCGCGGTGACCTTTTCGCGGGTGATCAGGCGCAGCGCCTCGCTTTGCGCGATGGCCGGGTTGCCCTGATGGTCGGCGAAGATCACCTCCACCTTGCGCCCGCCCAGGCCCGGCAGACCCTCGGTTGCCGCCAGCGGCAGGTTGGGCAGGTCCGGATGGGCGTTGTTGACGATATCGACCGCAACCTCGATCGCGTTTTTGACCGCGGTGCCGGCGGAGGCCGCGACACCGGTCAAGGGATAGGGCGCCCCGATCCTGATCGGGGCATCGGCCGCGCGCAGGCCACGCGGCAGCAAGGCCAGGACGGGGGCAGCGAGGCCCAGGCGCGTCAATGTTCTGCGAGTCATCGTCATCCGCGGTTCTCCAGCCAGCCGCGCGCAGTCGATATCGCCGCACCTGCCCCGTCAATGGGGGGCATTTCCCTTGCCGCGCCGCTCAGCCTCTTTAACCTGTGTCGTCTTTCAATCGGAGGTTTACCCGTGACACCGTGTCTGACCCATATCGCAGCCATCACCATCCGCGTCGGCGAACCCATCGCGATCGGCGAAACCGGGGAGGGCCTGCGCCGTATCGTGCCGATCTTGGGGGGAACGATCACCGGCCCACGCATCGGCGGCACCATTCTGCCCGCCGGCGCCGACTATCAGATTATCCGCGCCGACGGACGCACGACGCTGGATGCCCGCTATGCCGCGCGCCTGGACGACGGGGCAATGATCTACATCGTCAACATCGGCGTGCGGTTCGGGTCGCCCGAGGTCATGGCACGCATCGCCCGCGGCGAACCGGTCGATCCGGCTGATGTCTATTTCCGCACGACGCCGCGCTTCGAAACCGCGTCGCCCGCCTGGCACTGGCTCACCCGGCCGCTGTTTCTGGCGACAGGTGCCCGCCATCCAGATCGGGTGCGGATCGAAGTGTTCGAGGTCGGCTGAAACCGGACCAACGGCCCCCTACCCCACCATCGGCGCGATCGTGCCCTCGGTATCCGCTGCTCTGCCGGTCGCATTGGAACAGGAAAAAATGACATCAGCCACCCCCAACCGGTATGGGATGGAAAATCCCCGCGAAGCTGCCAGCGCCTCGCGGAAATTCGGCTTCTGACGCGCGGAACCGCCGCGATGTCAACACGGACACCGTAATGGCCGCGAAATGACACCCAACTATTCGACAGCCTCCGCCTGACGGGCCAGCCGCCATGCCAGAACGTCGATCCGGTCCTGCCCGAAGAATGGCTCGCCGCGACAGACCATCGTTGGCACGCCCCAATGCCCGGCCCCGCGCCGCCGCGGCAATACCGAACCGGCCGGCAGGGCGATGTAGGAATACGGGCTGCGGAACGACCAAAAGACCTCGAGAATGTCTGCCGTCCGCACACCTTAGCCTGTCGGTGCCAGCAGGGCGGGCAACTCCGCCAGACCACGTACCTCATGATCCGGGGCGCCAGGCAGGCGTTCAGGCTGCTGGCCGTAACGGTTGCACCACACCACGCGCATGCCGAAGGCAGAGGCCGCGAAGGCGTCCCAGGCGTTGGACGATTGGAACGACACCTGCGCCGCGGTCAGACCCAGCGTGTCGAGCCCGTATCGATAAACCCGCGGATCGGTCTTGAAGACGCCCACGGCGTCGGCCGACAGCACCGCGTCCAGCAGATCGTGCAGCCCGGCGCCGCGCACCACCGCGTCCAGCATCGACGGCGACCCGTTGGACAGGATGGCGGTGACAAAGCCGGCATCGCGCAGGCGGCGCAACGTGTCCGGAACCTCCGGGAAGACCGACAATGTCAGATACAGCTCCATCAGCCGCGACCGAAGGGCGGGCGTGGCAATCCCCAGGCTTTCAAGCGTGAAATCAAGCGCCTCTCCGGTGACCTGCCAGAAGTCGGCATAGCGGCCCTGCAAGGACCGCAGCCATGTGTATTGCAACTGCTTGTCGCGCCACAACGCGGTCAGGGCGCCGCGCTTGTCTTCGGGAATGTCGGTGCAGCGGGCCGCCGCGGATCCAAAGTCGAAGATCGTGCCATAGGCGTCGAACACGCAGGCGCGGATACCTTGCAACTGGCTCATTTCCCCGTGCCCCGGATCGGGTAGTTCTCTTCGATCACGAAGCGAAGCCCGCCCGCCAGCCGATCCGGATCGCGGCGAGGGAACGGGGCGTTGGCGATATCGACCAGATATAGCGCGCCTTCGGGATTGACCCGGAACAGCGCCGGCTCCGGGAAGCGATGGTCCGCCTCCCGCGGCGAACGCGGTTCGGAGATGTACAGGCCGGGCGCGCGCATCATCGCTTCGTCCATGCCATAGAGCAGCGGGAAGCCCGGCTTCGCTACCTCGGCGGTCAGGCGGGTCTGGGCTTCGCTATCGGCGGAGACCGCGGCGACCGCGACGCCGGGTTCGGCGAACGCGGCGCGGCGCTTTTCGATCTCGCCCGGGTAGGTCTTGCAGATCGGGCAATGCTGGCCACGATCCACCAACAACGCCTGCCATCCGCCGGGGGCGCCCAAGGTGACATCGCTGCCATCCAGTTGCTTGAATGTCACTGGCGCGAAGGGCTGGCCGGGACGAAGCTTGTTCGTCGTTTGCATTCCAGGTTCTCCGTTGGGAAAGGGGGCGGACGTCAGTTCCGGGGAGTTTGGCCAGCCGGTTGACGCGGAACCGCGCGATCCGGCCCCGGCGGCCCGGGAAGGCTGGCCATCGCGTGGTCCGCCAGCGCACCCAGCCGTTGCGGTGCAGCGTCCAGGCGCGCCAGCACCCGGATGCCGAAAACGACACCTAGCAGCGCCGTGGCTGTGGATGTGGCGTCGATCGCGGGATCGAGCGCACCGTCCGCGGCGGCCCGCTCCAGCCGCTCGCCAAAAAAACGCTCCACCTCGCCAAGGCGGGTGCGCACCAGTTCCCGGGCCGCGTCGGACATCGCGGCACCGTCGAGAGCGGTGTTGACAAGCAGGCAGCCGCGATGGTGCGGATCGGCCAGAGACATCGCGATCAACTCATCGAGGAAGTCCCGAATGGCGCCGAGCGGGTCCGCGGCGGCGGACAGCCGCGCGAGGCGTTCCACGAGCCCGTCGTTCGCATAGCGGCGCAGGGCTTCGACGAACAATCCATCCTTGTCCGAAAAGCGATTATACAGCGCCGAGGTGCTAAGTCCCGTCGCTTGCGTCAGGTCGCGCACCGACGTCCCGGCATAGCCATTCTGCCAGAATACCGCCGTGGCGCGTTCGAGGACCGTATCGTCGGACAATGTGCGGGTGCGGGACATCGGCCTTGCATTGGTTCGGCTATGCCGCCACTAATAATAGAACGTTCGATATATATCAAGCCCCACCTCTCGCGGGCCGACCGCTTTGTTGAAGGAGACCGCACATGAAGGGACCTCACCTCGTGTATATCGCCGATCCGATGTGCTCCTGGTGCTGGGGCTTCTCTCCAGCGATCGACGCAATCCAGGCCGGATTCGGGACCGAACTGCCAATCCGCCTGCTGCTTGGCGGACTGCGGCCCGGAACCGACACAGAGATGGACTCCAGCGACAGGGCGGACGTGCGTGCGCATTGGGAGCATATTCGCGAGGCGTCGGGGCAGACTTTCGACTTCGGCTTTTTCGATCGCGCGCGCTTCGTTTACGACACCGAACCGGCCAGCCGGGCCGTGGTGGTGATGCGCCGTCGTGGAATGGACCTCGGACTCGCGGCGCTGAAGCGTATTCAGTCAGCTTTCCACACCGATTTCCAGGACGAGTCGGCACGGCGTGAAACCCACACCGATTTCGCGATCGCCCGGAATGCAGGGGTGCGCGGGTTTCCGACGTTGATTGCCGGTACGGGCAAAGATGGCAGATATTCGCTCGTCACCAACGGATTCCAACCGGCCACGCGAATCATCCCGGCGCAGGAATACTGGCTGGCGACGGCCCTGGCGGCCTGACCCGGCCGCTTTCCGCCGGGGAAAGGCATGAGCATATTTCGATCATGCCTGCCGTTCTTCAGCGCCCCTACCGTCCAGGCAGCGGCATCGTCCGAAGCGATCCGGATCGGGATGACGGCGAGACAAAATATCTTTCCGGGAGGCGCGGCTGCGTCGCGGAAAATCTCACGCTTGCCTGCGGAGCCAGGGCCGGCCGGGAGAACTTTGTTTCGATCCGCCGAATGACGGTTCCGTGGTGTTCGTTTCGGAAAAGGAAGATCGTGAACGCTGGGTGCGGGCCAGTCGAAGCGGTTCTGGCGGGACAGCACTGTTCCGGCCTAGCAACGTCTCGGTGCCTTTGCCGATCAAAATAGACCTGTTGCGGAAATCCACCATCATTGGACCATCCAATGTCATGGCACGCATCGGTCGCTGGAACCGTGTTCTCTCGTTTCCAGATGAAAATCGTGTGCAACAGGCGCGCCCGGATCGGTAACTGGTTGTGCGCCGAAGCGCGCCACCCCAAGACAATCAATGAAACCGGGATGGCATGGCATGATCAGCGGATACTGTTTCGAGGACCTCCATGTCGGCCAAACGGCGACGTTGTCGAAGACGATCACGGAGGCCGACATCTTGATGTATTCAGCCATCAGTCTGGACACCAATCCGATCCACCTCGATGAGGAGGCCGCCAGCCACTCCCGCTTCGGTGGGCGCATCGCGCATGGCATGCTGTCCGCGGGTCTGATCTCCGCCCTGCTGGGGACGCGCCTGCCCGGGCCGGGCACGATCTACATGCGCCAATCGCTGACATTCAAGGCGCCAGTGCGGATCGGACACACCGTCCGGGCCATTGTGGAAATCACCGATTTGAACCTGCCGCAAAAAAGCGTCACCTTACGCACCAGATGCTTAGTGAAGGATGACGTAGTGATCGACGGCGAAGCGGTTGTTCTGGTACCCACGCGGGACTGATGCGCATTTTTAAAGATTGGCGGGACATCCCCCCCGACGCGCGCGGCGCAACGGTCGCGCTCGGTAATTTCGACGGCGTTCACCGCGGCCATGCCAGTGTGATCCGCGCGGCACACGCCGCCCGTCCCGACGCGCCGCTGGCGGTGCTGACCTTCGAACCGCACCCGCGGGAGGTTTTCCGCCCCGACGATCCGCCGTTCCGCCTGACACTCTCCCCCGAACGGGCCGATGCGCTGGCGGCGCTGGATGTGGATATTCTGTACGAACTGCCATTCAACCACGAATTCAGCCTGATGAGCGCCGACGATTTCGTCGATGGCGTGCTGAACCAGGGCTTAGGCGCTCGGCATCTGGTGTCCGGTCAGGATTTCGCCTTCGGTTACAGGCGCGGCGGCAGCACGGGACTCCTTGCCGACCGGGCCGAGGCGTTGGGCATGGGGCTGACCCTGGTGCCGCCAGTCACCGACGCGCAAGGGCCGGTATCATCCACGCGCATACGCCGTGCGCTTCAGGATGGCTATCCCGAACGGGCAACCGCCGATCTGGGGCGCCCCTGGGCCATCCGCGGCATCGTCAGCCACGGCGACAAGCGCGGCCGCACCATCGGCTTTCCCACGGCCAACGTCCCGTTGGGCCGTCATCTGGAACCCGCGCGCGGCGTTTACGCCGTGACGATTCGCCTGGCAGATGGATCGGTCCACGACGGCGTCGCCAATATCGGCCGTCGTCCGACGGTGAACGAGGGGCCGGAAAGCAGGCTGGAGGTCAATATATTCGACTTCGACGGCGACATCTACGGCACGGATATCACCGTGGCGCTAAACGCCTATATCCGGGCCGAGATCAAATTCTCCGGCCTCGATGCGTTGAAGGCACAAATCGCCGCGGATGCCGCCGAGGCCCGGCGGCTTCACAATCGCTGACCTAACTTCCCTCGCCAGCCAGCGGCTGCCATAGACGCGGATCGAATTTGAACGCTTCCACCGCGCTGACGAAAGCCCGTTCGGCATCCGGATGGCGCGGGTTCAGCAGGATATTCCAGGCGTGCGGCACCAGAACCGACGGAACACGCAGTGCCGGGCCCCGAAGTCCGGTCAGCCATGCGTCGCCATATTTCGCCGTGTCGGGTGGGATGTCGGGTGACTCGAACAGTGCATCGGGCACGTTGATCCGCATCAGCACGTAATCGTCCGGGATCAGCTCAAGCGGCAGGTCCAGATGGACGCGCACCTCAAGCGCCGCCAGCGCCGGATGTTCGGCCAGATAGACCATTGGCCGCCCCGGGCTGTTCCACCGCCCGCCGTAAAGCCGGGCACCGTCGCCTGTCAGGTCGGCGAATGGATGGCGGCAAAGCCGCCAGACAATCATCAGGCGGCAAGCCCGTGGGCAATGCGGCCAAGCATGGCTTCGACCTGACGGGTGCCGATATCGGTATCCAAGCGGTCGAGGGGGGCTTCGCCGTCCAGAAAGGCGCTGGGCCGGCGCAACCACGTATGCGCCTTGGCGCGATCGCCAAACGTGGCTTCAGCGTCTTCTATGGTCCGCAACAGACGGCTGAGCCGGTCGGATTGATCCGGGGTCAGCGAACCAAGAATACGGCGGTGCGCCAGGGTCTTGCGCGACAAAGCCAGGCGATCGAGTTCGACCGCCGTAATCCGGCCATCGGCGATGGCCTGATCGATCACCGACAGCGGCAAGCCTTCACGGACGTAAGGCAGCCACGCGACGGGGGCTTCAGCGAAGCCACCGGGTTTGGGCGGTAAGGGCGATATCGGATACATGAACGTGCATATAGCCAAACCGCCCAAAAAAATCAAGTCAAACCACGATCGCCGCCCTTTCGCTTGCCGCCCGGGCCCAGGCTGCTTCCATGTCCTCGTCGAACAATTCCGTCAGCTTTTTCATCATCGTGCCGCCCAGCTCCTCGGCATCCACGATGGTCACGGCCCGCCGGTAGTAGCGGGTCACGTCATGCCCGATGCCGATGGCGATCAGTTCGACCTGATCGCGATGTTCGATGTCGCGGATCACCTCGCGCAGGTGCTTTTCCAGGTAGTTGCCCGGATTGACCGACAGGGTCGAATCATCCACCGGCGCCCCGTCGGAGATTACCATCAGGATCCGCCGATGTTCCGGCCGGACCAGCAGGCGGCGATACGCCCACAGCAGCGCCTCTCCGTCGATGTTCTCTTTCAGCAGCCCCTCGCGCAGCATCAGGCCCAGGTTCTTCCGCGCGCGCCGCCAGGGCGTGTCGGCGGCCTTGTAGATAATGTGCCGCAGGTCGTTCAGCCGCCCCGGATTCCGCGGCTTGCTGTCCTGCACCCATTTCTCGCGGCTTTGGCCACCCTTCCAGGCGCGCGTGGTGAAGCCCAGAACCTCCACCTTCACCGCGCAGCGTTCCAGCGTGCGGGCCAGGATGTCGCCGCACATCGCCGCCACGGTAATCGGGCGCCCGCGCATCGACCCGGAGTTGTCGATCAGCAGCGTCACGACCGTGTCGCGGAATTCGGTATCCAGTTCCCGCTTGAACGACAGCGCCAGCAGCGGATTCGTCACCACGCGCGCCAGGCGCCCGGCGTCCAGCATGCCTTCGTCCAGATCGAACTCCCACGACCGCGTCTGCTGCGCCAGCAGGCGGCGCTGCAAGCGATTGGCCAGCTTGGAGATCACGCCCGACATATGCTGCAACTGCTGATCGAGTTGCTGCCTTAGCCGCGACAGCTCATCCGCGTCGCACAGGTCTTCAGCGTCGATCTCTTCGTCGAACTGGCGTGTGTAGGCGCGATAGACCGCATCGCTGTCCGGGTTCGGCCGCTCCCGCCGGGGCTGCGGGCCACCGGGCCGGTCGTCGCCCTCGGCAACCGCGGCTTCCTCATCGGACTCGGACCCGTCGTCGTCGGCGGCTTCGCCTTCCATTTCCTCCGGCTGGGCACCCAGCATCGAATCCTGTTCGGATTCCGACTGGCCCTCCCCATCCTGGGAGTTGTCCTGCGAACCGGATTGTTCCCCGCCGTCGTCGCCATCCTCGGAATTGTCATCCGGTTCGGCATCGACCTCCGCCTCCGCCAAATCCAGCGCCGCCAGCAGCTTGCGCGATGCCCGGGAGAATGCGGTCTGGTCGTCCCGGGCGGTCATCATTTCCGCCATCGCCTGATCGGCCGACTCCCCCAGCGTGTCGCGCCACAGGTTCAGCACGCGCTGCGCGGATGCCGGCACCGGTTCGCCGGAAAGCCGTTCGCGAGTCAAAAGAGCCAGCGCCTTGTCGATCGGCAACTGGTCCTTGCGGGTCATCCGGTCATAGCCCTCGGATTCGCATTCCTCGGCCAGTTTCGCCTGCAGGTTGCCGCGAACCCCGTCCATGAAGCGGGAGCCGACGATTTCCACCCGCACCTGTTCCAGCGCGTCATAAGCGTCCTTCGCTTCCCGCCGCGTCGGCATGCGCTGGGCGTGGACGCCGTCGTCGTGATGGCGCAGCCGCAGCGCGATGGCGTCGGATTGGCCGCGCAGCTTGGCCATTTCCGCCGGCGGCAGCGCGCGGGTCGGTAACGGCAGCCGGGCGCGTTTGCCGGATACCCCGGACGGCCCGGGCTGGAATGCCACCTGAACATCCGGCTGTTCGGCAATCGCCCTAAGAACGCCCGCGGTCGCGCGCTTGAAGTCCTCGGCGCGTGCGTTGTCTTTGGTGGTCCCGCTCATACCCGCCCCATCCCGTCATGGCGGGCGCAGGCCCGCCATCCACGCATTCGCCACGTCCAGCCTCGCGAGGCCCTATCCCGCGAGGCGTGGATGGCGGGCCTGCGCCCGCCATGACGGTGGAGCCCGTCCGTGGCTGAACCAACCCTCAGCCGAACTTCCGCGTCGTGAAGCCGCCGGTGGGAATGTCCTCGTTGAAGCAACGCTGGTAGTACTCGCCCACCGTGGAGCGTTCGGCTTCGTCGCACTTGTTCATGAAGGTCACCCGGAACGCGAACCCGACATCGCCGAAGATGCGGGCGTTCTCCGCCCAGGTGATCACGGTGCGCGGTGACATAACGGTGGAGATATCGCCGTTGATGAAGCCAGCGCGTGTCAGGTCGGCCAGAGCGACCATGCTTTCCACGCGCTTCTTCGACGCGGGATCCTTAGTGGCATCGACGCCCATCTTGGCCAGCACGATCGCCGTTTCGGTCGCGTGCGGCAGATAGTTCAGCGTGGCGACGATATTCCACCGGTCCATCTGGCCTTGGTTGATCTGCTGCGTGCCGTGATACAGGCCGGTCGTGTCGCCCAGGCCCACGGTGTTGGCCGTGGCGAACAGGCGGAAAGACGGGTGCGGCCGGATCACCCGGTTCTGGTCCAGCAGGGTCAGCTTGCCCTCGACCTCCAGCACGCGCTGGATCACGAACATCACATCGGGACGTCCGGCGTCATACTCGTCGAACACCAGCGCGCAGGCGTGCTGCAATGCCCACGGCAGAATGCCCTCGCGGAACTCGGTGATCTGCTTGCCGTCCTTCAGAACGATTGCGTCCTTGCCGACCAGATCGATACGGCTGATGTGGCTGTCAAGGTTGACGCGGATGCAGGGCCAGTTCAGGCGCGCGGCCACTTGCTCGATATGCGTGGACTTACCGGTGCCGTGATAGCCCTGGATCATCACCCGGCGGTTGTAGGTAAACCCGGCCAGGATGGCGAGCGTGGTTTCCCGGTCGAATTTATACGACGTATCGATGTCCGGCACATGTTCGGTGCGAACCGAAAATGCCGGAACCTCCATGTCGATATCGATGTCAAAGGCCTCCCTGGCCGAGACCTTGGTGTCCGGAAGGTTGATCTCGGAGGTCGGGCGGGGCGAAGCAATGTTGACAGCCGTGTTCATAGTCCAGCGTTTCCTGTTGCAATTCCTGAAAAGTCTAGCGTTGGCGGCGGGCGGCGCAAGGGCAGCCGGCAGTTTTCCTATTCGGCTGCCGCCACCCGAACCTCGGTACCGAGGCGGGAGCGCACCGCGGCGTAGGCAAGATTGATGGTCTTCAGCCGTTCCTCGGCGTCGCGGCTGCCGCCATTGGCGTCCGGGTGGTGGCGCTTTGCCAGTTCTTTATAGCGGGATTTCACCGCGTCCAGCGTCGTCGGCCATGCCAGACCAAGCGTTGCCAGCGGTTCCCGAAGTTCGGCGGGCGGCTTTTGCGGGTCCGGCCGCTTGTTATTTTTCATCCGGGCGGCGGCGAGAATGTTCAGCGGATCGTTCAGGACATCTTCATCCCAGGCAGTGTGGCCCGGGCTGCCGATCGGCCATGTCGGGCGCTGCCAGGACGTATCGGCCCGCAGTTGGGCTTCGACTTCGGCGGGCGACATCCCTTTGTAGAAGTCCCAGCCGGCATTGTACGCGCGGACATGCTCCAGGCAAAACCAATGATAGTCGTTCAGCGTGGTTCGGGATTTGGGCGCACGGTATTCGCCGGCCGCCTGGCACCCGGGCGTGTCGCAAGCCCGGCCCGCTGGCGCGGCCGGGTCGGGTGCGTAAGCCCGGGGGCGCCCGGGGGGCCGTGGAGAACGTCCATTCATGATAGTCTTTATGTGCTTCGGAGCGTGCCGTTGGCAATGGCGTTCGGTGTGGTTTTAAGATGCCGGAACGATCGAAAAACTGGCCGGCCCACGACGCTCGACGCGCTAAAAGCTCCCGCTCATGCCGCGAACGCCGCGCCGATCGCGCCCAGCGCATTCAATGCCGGCGGAAACCCGGTCAGCGGTGCGGTCTGGATGATCGCCTCCAGAACCTCGGTCCTGGTCAGTCCGATATTCAATGCGGACTGTCCGAATTTCGCCACCTGCTCCGGCAG
The DNA here is from genome assembly GCA_021805665.1 of Pseudomonadota bacterium. Lineage (GTDB taxonomy): Bacteria > Pseudomonadota > Alphaproteobacteria > Acetobacterales > Acetobacteraceae > Rhodopila. The sequence goes on along the minus strand of JAJZEV010000091.1, from coordinate 2,004 downwards.
GCGCAGCGCGGTGAACGCGGCGACCGCGACCAGCGCGCGCTGACGGTGTTCCAGGCCGGGGCGCGACCAAATCTCCCCATAGCCGTAACGGATCGCCGACGGATATAATTGTCCCGTCACCGGATTATCCGGCGATGCATACCCCTGCGTCGCCCGGTTGCCGTGCAGCGAGGCCATCAACGCCGCCCCGCGCATGTCCAACTCTTCCAGCGACGCGTTTTCCGGCGGATCAGCCGGGAACTGGATTCCGCGTTCGGCGAAAACCTGCCCGGCAAGTTCCAGTGTTTCCTCGGCGGCGGAGAATCCAGCATACAGCGACGCCTGCACCAAAACCTCACGGATCGCCTCGGCGGAAAGTCCATGGTCCAGCGCAGCCCACAAATGCCGGCGCAATGCCTTCAGCCGGGGACCGACGGCCAGTGCCGCGATCGAGCAAATCAGCCGGTCGGGGATCGACAGGCCCGGCCGCGACCAAATGCCGCCGTAAGCCGCCTCGGTCAGCAGATGCGCCAGACCGGCGGGCTGCGCCGGCGACCCGAACAGTGTTCGCAACATCGCTTCGCCCCGATGGCGCAGTTCCTGGCGGGTCATGGGCATCCTCCGAACGGTTGAAGCCACAGTTTCCCCGAACCCCGGCGGGAGTCCAGCCAGCCAGCGAAAGTCTCGCGGCGGGCGTCAGTCCGCGGCGGGAATGTGCAGCGTACAGGCCGCGTCCGGCCGGCCATAGATATAGAAATCGGCAAACGATGTATCGTCCGGATGGTTCGGATCGTACGGACATGGGTTGGGCAGATGCGCCAGCAGCCGCCAGTCCGGCCAGGTTTCCGCGACATGGCGGACGAAGTCCCGGTGACGCACATGCGGGGCGGGCCAGCCGGCTTCACCGTTGCTGGCGTAGATCGCGACAAACCGCGTCGCCAGCGCGAACAGCGACCGCATTGCCTCGGTGAATACCGAATCTTCCACCAGATGGTAGATCACATCCAGCGACAGCGTCAGTTCGGCGACCGGCAGACACCCCATCATTTCGTACGGCATGAACAGCCGGTTGGGAAACCGCGCCGAACACCGCAGGAGCGCCGCGGGTGACACATCCACCCCGACATAATCCCGCGGCATATCCAACAACGCCAGTTGGCTGCCATCGCCGCAGCCCAGATCGATGACGCTTGCGATCCGGTTGTCCTGGACGAAGCGGTTGATCACCCCGGCCTTGAACCGGGCAAGCCGGCCGAGCGAGCCAGCCCCGGAAGCGCCGCCCGCTCGGTAGCGCCCGTCCCAATAGGCGCTGGACGAAAACATTGGCGAACCCGACATGCCTGAAATCCTCTCGAACGCGGTCAGGCCCCCACATGCGCACGAAATGGTTAACGGATCGTTAAGACCATGTCCGCCCCGCCAATGTGTCAGATTTTTTCGAACAGACGTTGACCGATGTATTCCCCCGGTTGAATGCCGCCCGGGCAGGCAAACAGCCCGCTGCCCGTATGCGTCGTGAACTGGTTCAGCATATCGAACTTCGCCATTTTCCCGAACAGTTCGACAAAAGCCGTCCGCGGATCGGCCTGGAAGCAAATGAACAGCAGCCCGGCATCGTATTCCATGCCCTGACGCCAGGGTGGCCAACGCTCCGCGACGAAGTTGGCCCCGTCGTTATAGGAATAACCGCGGCGCAGTATATCGGCGCTGCCATTCCGATCCGCGTTGGCCAGGCGCACATGGGCGTTTTCGGCGATGACCGGGTTTTCGTCCTTGTCGTTGCGATCCAGGCCTAGCGGTTCGAACTCATTCTGCAAACCCAACGGCGCGCCGGAGTATTTGTGACGCCCCATGGTTTCCTCCTGGAACGACACCTTTGTGCGGTCCCAATGCTCCAGCGCCATGCGAATGCGGCGAACGACCAGATAGGTGCCGCCCCGCATCCAGGCGGGGGCGCCGTTGCCGGCCCAGACCGATTTGTCGATGTCCGCCGGGCGTTGGGTGCCATCCTTGAACCCCATCATA
>JAJZEV010000292.1 GCA_021805665.1 Pseudomonadota bacterium | reverse complement strand
AGCCGTTCTGCACGCCGCGCTGCCAGGAGGTCGATCTGGGCCGCTGGCTGACCGGGGTTTACCGGATTCCCGGCCCGCCGGCCGAGTTGGACGAGGATCCGCCGCCATCGCCCGACGCCGCGTGAAAAGAATGCGGCGCAAGGGCTCGATCGAGGGTTGATCGCCGGACTGTCATGGGCTAATCACCCGCCTCCAACACGGTCACCATGGTGACCGGCGATGCCCGGGTAGCTCAGTTGGTAGAGCATGCGACTGAAAATCGCAGTGTGGTGGTTCGATTCCGCCCCCGGGCACCATTTCCCTGTTCCTCAATGGCATGTTCCCCCTGGTCGGGACGACGCTATCGACCCCTGAAAATCAGCTTGGTACGACGCGGTTTCGGATGCCGCCAAGCACGATGCCCTGAACCTGCGTCCAGTGATCGGGATCGGCCCGACGCTCTGGCAGGCGGCCGGCAGCGGCCAGCCTCCAGGAGGGTGCGATCGGTTCCGACGGCGAATTGCCGTTGCACACATTCCGCGGCAGACTTGGCACAGGCCGTATCCACGGTCTGCCGGACATGATCGACGGCGCGGTGCATGCCTCCGGGCGGGATCGCGCCAGATGAAGGATGCGAACGTATCGTTCCTCGGGGCCAGTGCGCCGATCGTAACCGGAACGACATTCATTTTCTTGATTGAACCGCAATGAAACCGCAGGGCCGGAGAAAACGATGGCAGACAAATCATTCCGTTCAGTGGTCTTTCCGCTGCGCCTGCACTGCGGCCGGAAGGCCATCGAGCAGGGCCTGAAAGAAGCCGTTCAGCGCGCGGGGGCGAAGCGCGCTTTCGTCGTGTGCTCGCGCTCCGTCAACCGGCGTACCGATACGATCCGCCGCATACAGGCCGTGCTGGGTGACATCTGTGCTGGCGTGTTCGACGGTATCGAAAAGGATTCGACCTACGGCTCGGTCAGCGCCGCCAGGGACGCGGCAACGGCGGCAGGCGCCGATTTGCTGATCGCCGTGGGCGGCGGCAGCGTCATGGTGGCAACCCGGGCGGTGGCCATCTACATGGCGGAAAAGGGCGACCCGTTTGTGCTGATGACGCAATACCCCGCTGGCAAACCCGCTTACAGCCCGCGGCTGATGGCGCCCAAGCTGCCGATCGTCAACATCCCGACAACGCCGACCAGCGCGATGCACCGTTCCGGCGTAGGGCTGAAGAACCCCGATCTCGACCATCGCATGGAGTATTTCGATCCAAAGACCCGCCCGCGGGCGGTGTTCCTGGATGAAGAAGCGCTGCTGAGCGCACCGGCCGATCTATTCCGTTCCACAGCAACAACGGCATTCGCAACCCATGTGGCGGCCATGTCGGCCATCGACATCAATCCGCTTGCCGAGGCCAGCCGCAACCATGCATTCCGCCTGGCCTACCGATCCTATCCGCGGCTGGTGGATGCGGTTGACGATCCCGCGGTGCGCCAGGACTTCGCCATCGCAGCGTTGTTACAGGATCGAGCCGAGGACGATGGTGCGCCGCGCTACCGGGGCGGCGCGTTCTCCGGCAACTACGCGGTCTCCACGGCGCTGCATGTCCGCTATCCGCATGTTGGCCAGGGTGAGTCGACATCGGTCGTCCATGCAACGAAAATCCGCCTGACGGAGACGATCGATCCAGCCTCGGCCCGGCAGGTGGCGGAAGCGTTGGAGGTATGGCGCGACGGCATCGATGCCCGCCAGACCGGCCTGGCGGTCGCGGATCGGCTGGACGAGCTCTACACCCGCGCCGGCCTGCCGACACGGCTGCGCCAACTGGCGGTCCCGCGCGAGGACCTGCGGAATATCGCCAATGAGACAGTGAGGAATTTCAATTTCAACCCCGGCATGCGCTCCGCCGAAGATCAGATCGAGGATGCGCTGCGCCTGCTGGAGGAAGCCTACTGAACCCGTCCGCTGCAAGCGCCCGGCGTTGCACACCCCGGCGTCCTGTCGTATTCAAAAATGCAATAGCGCCCGGCCCGGACGCTGTGCGGCATCGATGACCGCGGACCGGGCCGTAAGAAAGGGGGACCAGCCGAGATGCACTTCGGATATTCACCAGAGCAGCAGGCGCTCCGACGCGAAGTACGCGCTTTCATCGCCGAACATGTGACAGACGACGTCCTGGCGGAGCGCGGATCGTCCGAATCGAACACCGGCCGCGGCGGGGAATCCGGCCCCATGCGGGCGCTCTACGAAAAAATCCATGAGCGCGGCTGGCTCGGTATCACCTATCCCAAGGAATATGGCGGTCAGGGCAAGGACCGTATGACGCAGTATATCGTCGAAGAGGAATTCACCCGTATCGACATCCCGATCGGCCTGAACGGGTCCGGCGCACCGGCGATCATGGCCGCCGGCACCGAAGAGCAGAAGCGCCACTTCATTCCGAAACTGATCAAGCGCGAGTTTTCCTTCGCGCTGGGCTTCACCGAACCGCATGCCGGCGCCGATCTGGCATCGTTACAATGCCGGGCAGTTCGTGACGGCGGCGAGTTCGTGATCAACGGGCAGAAAATGTATACGTCGGCCGCCCATGTCGCGACGCACATCTATCTGATGGCACGCACCAACCCGAACCTGCCGAAGCACAAGGGCATCTCGATCTTCCTGGTCCCGATGGAAACCCCGGGCATCACCGTGCGCCCGTTATGGACCATGCAGAACGATCCGCCGGCGCCGGTCGGCACCACGTACGGTCATCAGCGCACTAACGAAACATTCTTCGAGGACGTTCGCATCCCCGCCTCCTGCCTGCTGGGCCAGGAGAATGAGGGTTGGCGTGTTGGCTCGATGGGCCTGAACCTCGACCGGGTCGGCGCCTCGCGCTATCTGATTTCGGTGCGGCGCGATGAAGACATCGTCAATTTCGTCAAGTCGAACAGCTTCGACGGCTATGCGCCGGCTAAGGACCCGGCGATTCGCGACAAGATCGCCGATTTGTGGATCGAAGCGCAGGTCTGCCGGCTGATGACGATGCGGTCTATGTCGATCGTCGAACACGGCGGCAACTTCACCTATGAAGGTTCCGCCGAAAAGA
>JAJZEV010000298.1 GCA_021805665.1 Pseudomonadota bacterium | reverse complement strand
CGTTCCAAACGGGGAGTCGAAATGCCATGGAATTCGGAATGTTCCACGAATTTCAGCGCCGGCCGGGCCAAAGCGAAGCCCAAGCATTCGCGGAGTCGTTCGAGCAGGTGGACGAGGCCGAAAAATCCGGCCTGGATGTCATGTGGCTGGCGGAACTGCACAACGCACCCGACAGGTCGGTGCTGGCCGCACCGCTGGCCGTCGCCAGCGCCGTCGCGACGCGGACGAAGCGGATGAAAATCGGCATCGCCGTCCAGGTGCTGCCGTTGTGCCACCCGCTGCGGATCGCCGAGGAAGCCGCGACCGTCGATCATATCAGCCAGGGCCGGCTGATCTTCGGCATCGGGCGCAGCGGATTCCCGGGGACTTATCAGGCGTACGGCATTTCCTATGCCGAAAGTCGGGAACGGTTCGCTGAGGTAACGGAAATCCTGAAGCTGGCGTGGACCCGGGAGCGGTTCTCGTTCCACGGCCAGTTCTACGACTTCGAGAATATCTGCCTGGTGCCCAAGCCGTATCAAATGCCCTACCCCGAACTGCGGGTGGCGGTGAACAGCCCGGATACGTTCCAGCAGACCGGGGAAGCCGGGATGCCGATCTTCGTCGCCACGCGCCTGGGCGATCTGAACGAACTGGGACCCAACCTCCGCCTGTACCGCGAAGCCAGGGCAGCCGCGGGGCACCCGGGGCCGGGCAAGGTCTATTTACGGGTGCCGGTGTACGTCGCCGAAACGGAGCAAAGGGCGCTGGAAGACCCGCGTGAAAGCATCATGTTCTTCTACAAATACCTGGGCGAGCGGATCGAGGCATCGGCCGTGCAACCGGGCGCCCGGGCGATCGAAAACCGAGCGGAACGAGGTCAGCGGCTGCAGACGATCGATTACGCGGACGTGCTGAAAAGCAAAATCGTCGTCGGGACACCCGCCATGGTGACGGAGCGGCTGGCCGAACTGAAGGAAACGCTGGGGCTGGCCGGCATCCTGGCGGAAATGAACTGCGGCATGCGGATCCCGCATGATCGCGTCGGCAACTCGCTGCGGCTGATGTGTTCTCATGTAATGCCACATCTGCGTGATTAGGCGCCTGTTTCGTCGCGATCCCGCCAATGTCAACACCGCGCCGGCGTGAAACCGTTACTGTCGCGGGACCGAACCGGCACTGGGAATCATCTGCTTGTTGTTATCGCACCCGCGCGCCGCACCGGACATGCGGCAGATCCGGCACTGGAAGAGCGCCTCGGCACCGCAGGCGGCGGCGATGGTGCGTTCTGGCGCGACCGTGGCGGTGGGCTGGATTGGCGACGCGTTGGCGACGGCGTTGGCTGACGCTTTCGCAAATCGCGCGGAACCGAATGGGCTGACCATCGTATATGCGACGACCCGGGGCGACGGGCGGACCCATGGTTTGAACCTGCTGGCCCGGGAAGGACTGGTGCTGCGCGTGGTTGGTGGCCAGTGGCATCCGGTACCCCGGCTGCAGGCGCTGGCGGTAGCCAACCGGATAGAGGCTTACAGCCTGCCCGCCGGGGTGATCCGACTGCTGTTTCGCGATATCGCCCGGGGTCTGCCGGGCCATCTCAGCCGCAGCGGACTGGGCACGCCGGTGGATCCCCGCCAAGGCGGCGGCAGGCTGAACCGGCGGACCCGTGAGCAACTGGTCCGGCTGGTGCAACCCGCCGGAGAGGATGCGCTGCTGTTCAGCGGCTTCACGATCGATGCCGCGATCATCGGCGTGGCCATCATGGCGGGTTCAGCGGCGATCGCGACGACCCGGGAGTCGATGACGATCGCCCTCGCGGCCCGGAAATGCGGAGGCGTCGTGATCGCGCAAATCGACCGGCTGGGAACCCTCGACCGGCTGCCCCCGGGCCAGATCGTGGTGCCGGATACACTGGTGGATGTGCTGATCACGGACGATCCGCGCGACCGCCGGGCGGAGATGTTCTCACCCGCGGCAGCAACGGCAGCGGCCGCGGGGCTGTTTCTGTCGAGACCGGACCCGTAGAGCATGATCCGCGCGGGGGAAGCCCCAAGGCCGTGAACCATGCGGCGGGTAACGCGATGATCGCCGCGCCCGGCACACCCGTTCTAGCTGGCTCCGGCGCGAATGCCGCTGGTGCCCATGGCTTGCAATGCGTCCTCCAGCGCGCGCCGCAGGGCGGCGATTTCGCCGTGGATGCGCTCCGGTGCCAGGACTCCCGCATCGGTTTCCAGACCGGAGGCCCGTTCCGCCAGGATATCCGCGCCCATGTTCCGGGCGGCGCCAGCGACGCTATGGGCGATGCGATGGATGGCACTCGCATCATTGCGTGCGACGGCATCCTCCATCCGGCCGATATTCAGATCGGTGTCTTCGGCGAAGGTTTCCAGCAGTTCGGCGACGGCGTCCTCGCCCAGCATGTCTGCCAGTTCCCGCAGCCGCGACGCGGCCGCGGGTGTTTCGGACAGCGCGGGTCCGGCCTGCCGGCCGGCGGCTTCCAGGCCCTCGGCGATCGCGGCCCGCAGCCGAACCAGGGTGACAGGCTTGGTGGTCACCGCGTCCATGCCCGCCCCCAGGCACGCGGCCAGGGCGTCCGCGCTGGATCCGGCGGTCAGGCCGACGATCGGCAGATGCATTCCATCCGCCTCGCGGCGGCGGATTTCCCGTGTCGCGGCGATACCGTCCATTTCCGGCATCATCACGTCCATCAGCACCAGGTCGTATTGCTCCGAACGCAAGGCGTCCAGCACATCCAGTCCGTTGCCGGCCACGTCGGCGCGATGCCCGAGCTGGCCCAGCATGGCCAGGGCGACAAGCCGGTTGGTGGCGTTATCCTCGGCCAGGAGGATGCGCAGCGGCGCATCGGCGGCGGGTTCGGGCGGCGCGACGGCGGTGCCCGGTTGGTTCTGGCTCGCGGCCAGCCGCAGCGGGACATCGAAGCGGAAGGTACTACCGAGCCCCGGCTTGCTCTCCACCGCGATCGTGCCGCCCATCAGTTCGACCAGCCGGCGGCAGATCGCCAGCCCCAGCCCGCTGCCGCCGAACCGGCGGGAGATCGAGCCGTCCATCTGGGTAAACTCCTGGAACATCCGCTCGA
>JAJZEV010000065.1 GCA_021805665.1 Pseudomonadota bacterium | reverse complement strand
AACAACGACGTGGACCAGTTCCGGGACCCGAAGGTGGAGGTTGTGCTGTATCCGTCGGCGTTGAAGAACGGCGACCTGATCTATCCGTATTCCGACGCCAGGAAGTAACGCCGTTCCGATGGGCTTCTCCGCTACCCCGGGGTGGCGGAGAAAGCCGGCACAGGCGGTTTGGATAGCGCTCGCGGCTGAGCCGCAAGCCGGTTATGGTTTCGGCCATGGACACGCAAAAGATCAACCTTCACTTGGTTTCCGACGCCACCGGCGAGACGTTGAACTCGATCGCCCGTGCGACGACCGTTCAGTTTGAGCCGGCGGAGATCGTCCACCACCGCTGGAGCCTGATCCGCACCCGCTTCCAGCTTCACCGCGTGCTGGAGGGTATCGAGGCCGAACCCGGGCCGGTGCTGTCCACCCTGATCGACCGGGCGTTGCGGCTGGAGCTTGACACCACCTGCCAGCGCCTGAACGTCAAGGTCGTCAATGTGTTGGATCCGGTGATCGGGGCCTTGCAGGACGCGATCGGACAAAAGGCGGAGGCCAAGCCGGGCCGGCAGTATGTGCTGAACGCCGACTATTTCTCCCGCATCGACGCGATGCATTACGTGCTGGCGCACGACGACGGGCAGGCGCAGCCGGGCCTGGCCGGCGCCGACGTGGTTCTGGTGGGGGTTTCGCGCAGCTCCAAAACCCCAACCTGCTTCTATCTGGCGAACCGCGGCATCAAGGCGGCGAACGTGCCGCTGGTGCCGAATCTGCCGATTCCGGCGGGGCTGGCGGACATGAAGTGCCCGGTCATCGGCCTGACCCTGGCAGCGGAGGCCCTGATCGACATTCGCCGCCACCGCCTGCGCCTGATCGGCGGCGGCACCCAGACCGGCCCGATTCGCGCCGACAGTTCGGAATACGTCGATGAGGATGCGGTGAAGGCCGAACTGCTGTGGGCCAGGCGGTTCTGCAACAGCCACGGCTGGCCGACAATCGACGTGACCCGCCGGTCGATCGAGGAGACTGCGGCGACGGTGCTGCAGTTGATGGACGCCTGGCACAACCGGCACGCCAAGGCCGGAAGCCCCGGCTGAGCGGCCATTCTGTGCCCGGTCATCGCGAATTCTCGCCGACGGTGCGTTATGTGGCTTGCCGGCTGCACCGAGGGCAGGTATACGCCGCCCCTCGGTCGGAGTGTAGCTCAGCCTGGTAGAGCACTGTGTTCGGGACGCAGGGGCCGGAGGTTCGAATCCTCTCACTCCGACCAATCAATCCCATGATTTTCCGAGGGTTGCACTGCTTTTACGGCAGTGATCCCTTGTTCGCATGAAAACAAACGTCCCGATTGGCCGTCCAGAAAACCGCTTCGCGTTTGGGCGGCAGCCAGACGGCCTAGTTGCTGACCGGATTTGTCGTCGCTACCGCATCACGATACACAACCCGCCAGCGCCGGCCCCGCCTGATTGTAAACCGGCGCGATGCTGCTCATAACCGAAGAAGCTGGATAGAGTATGAGCCATGCAAGCGACGCGCTATTTCCTGGAACAAGTGCTACGCAAGCGCCCCTATATCGTGCCAGACTGGTGTGAGGCAGTGGTCCGCGCGCCGCTCCACCGCCAGTCGCAACCCGATGGCCGCATTCGGTTCTGGGGCGCGGTGATCGATCCACGCGATGGCAAGACCCGATATTTGCGCGTGGTGACGCTGGACGACGCGGAGACCGTGCACAACGCCTTTTTTGACCGGGATTTCGACGGAGCCCCCCAATGAAGCTGCACTACTATCCTGAAACGGACAGTCTTTATATCGAGATGAAACCAACCCCCGGGACAGAAACGCGCGAAGTTGCCTCGGGCCTGAACGTCGATCTGGACGATAAGGGCGAGGTGGTCGGTTTCGACATCGACTTTGCGTCGCAACGCCTCGACCTGACGCGCCTGGAAACCGTTGCCTTGCCGGTTCGGACGAGTTCGGCCGCCTGATACCGCGCCTGAGTAGCCGAAAGCCCCGCTATCGCGGCCAGACTCTTCGCCCCCCCCGATGTTGCCAAGGCTCGGCGCCGCGACAGACACCGGCGAAATGACCACGCCGCCAGTGGCCGACGGCGCAATCGTCCCCCCGACGGTAATCGCGCGCGCGACCAGATCGGGGCGCCACACCCGAGGCGTCGACCGCCCTAACGCCGACAGCCGAACCGGGAAACACCGCCGGTCGGTGTCCCCCGCCATTGGCGTTCAGCTATCGGTGAACGCTTCCCCCCACCGATCCGCGAACACCACATCCTCCAGTGCCGTCCGCGCCACCGGCCCGAACTTCCCAACCGGATAGCCGATCGGCAGAATCGCGTAGGAATGGGCATCCGCGGGCAGGCCCAGCGCCGCCTCGGCTTCCTTCTCGAACAGCAGGTACAGCGTCGTCAGCGTCGCGCCCAACCCCAGTGCGCGGGCAGCGAGCAGCATGTTCTGCACCGCCGGGTAGATCGAGGACCCGGAGGTTCGCGTGTGCGTCCCGCCTTGCAGGCACGGCACGATCCAGACCGGGGCCTCATGCAGATGGTCTGCCAGATGTTCGGCGGCGGCCAGCATCCGATCGAACCGGTCGCGCGACGAACCAGGCGCCGGGGCGCCTTCCCGGTAGCGCGGACCGACGATTTCGTGCCAGCCGCGCCGGTACCATTGCGCCACGTTCGCCTTGATCGCCGGATCCCGGATCACCAGAAACCGCCAGGTCTGCATGTTGCCGCCATTCGCGGCAGAAGTCCCCGCCTCGAGAATCTGGCGGATCAGCGGCGCCGGCACCGGGTCCGGCTTCAGGCGCCGCATCGACCGCGTGGTGCGGATGATTTCGAACAGGTCTGTGTTCATGTCTCAGTTCCATCCATTGTAAGGCAGGATCGGCTGCTGCACTGCCGACTTATCCGGCCACACAGCAACGTATTTCTTGCCGGTAAGCTGCACCAGCAGCGTTGCCGCCAGCTTGTTCTGGCCCTTGGCGTCGTATGCGATGCCGTTATAGCCGATCATCAGTTGGTCCGGTTTCAGATCCTGGCTGACCAGCGCCGCCTGGATTTTCGCCGGTTCCGTCGAACCCGCCCGGT
>JAJZEV010000237.1:41410-46793 GCA_021805665.1 Pseudomonadota bacterium | reverse complement strand
GAAGCCCTGGTAGATCGGTGCATGGCCGACTACGACGAGAACGGATGGACCGGCGACACATGGTCGTGAGGTAACTGCCCCGGCGATAGGCCGGGGGCGAAACCTTGATCCAAATCATGGCCACGCAGGATTCGGGGGCTACGCTTGGTGTCGCGAACCGGACGTTAGCCAATGCTCTCGGCCTTGCTGGCGCGTTCGCTCGCCGCCGCGATCCTGGCGGGTGCGACCGAATGGACCATGCGGGCGGCACACCTCGGTCAGTTCCGGCTTAACAGCGAAGGACGTTCGCCATGCCGACACGTACCCGGGTTTTGATCGCGGTCGCCGATGGCGAGCATGTGCGCTTCCTGCGCCCCGCCGAGGATAATGCGCTTCATACAGTCACGTCGCTGGACTCCGACGCCGCGCACCTGCGGTCATCGGACCTTCGCAGCGACCATCCCGGTGCCTCGATGCACAGCGACTCCTCCGCCCATCACGCCCTCGCCCCAAGGCACGATCCGCACCAGCAGGAGAAAATGCTGTTCGGGCAGGAGGTCGCACGGCAACTGAACGCGGCCTCGGGACGCGGCGATTTTGACGAACTGGTGATCGTGGCCCCGTCGCATACGCTGGAAGCGATCCGCGGCGCCTTGGACACCGCGACCGCCGCCAAGGTTGTAGGCACACTGCACAAGGACCTGTCCAAAACGCCGGTTCATGAAATATGGCCGCATGTGAGGGAATGGGTGCGGCCAGTTCACCGTTCGGTGCCGTTCAGCCCGGCCTGACCGGACTCAGCGGCGGCCGTCCGGAGGGTAAAATAGCGTCCAGACGGCAAAAAGACCTCAGCGAAGGGGACAAACAGATGGTCGGGATTACGTTATCAGCCGAACAAATCGGTCAGGCACCGCCCGACGTTCGGCACTGGCTGGAACAGCAGGTCGCCGCGACGCTTGGGCTGTATCGCCCCGCGCCGCAACCAGGCGTCCCTGAACGCCACCTGGTCGCCTGCGGGGTCGAGGAGGCGCGGGCGATCCTGGCGCGGATTCAAGGAATGTTGCCGGTGGTCAGTGTCTTCTTCGAACTCGGCCGGGACCCGGTCGCCACCTCGCCCGACGGCGTGCGGGCCTTGCGCATCGACAACATGGTCCGTCACGCCCGGCTGCAAGCCCCGCAGCAGGTCGTCGCCTGCCTGAATGCGATCGACGAGGCGCTGCAAAACGCCACTGGCCGCCCCGATGCGACCCTGACCGCGATCGATGGCGCCGGCCATTGTCTGGTCGCGGATGCTACATCCAGAAGCATCGTCGCGGTCTGGCAAGAGATTGTTGCCGCCCGCAATCTGGTGCATCCGCCGGATGCGGCGGTTTCGCCCGAGGCGCCACATGCCGCCTCGCCGCCGGGCGAGGCCGCCTATTCCTTGTCGGTGCCGACGTTCACCGCCCCGGCATAACCGCGAGTCTGCGCTTTGGTAAGGCGGGCGCGCCCGCATGCCGGTGCGCCATGTTGAAACCCGGGGCCGAATGTGCGACCTCGAGAGTGCGGCATCGGCTAATGAGGTTCATGCGCTTCCTTATTATCATCATGGGCCTCCTCCTGGCCGCACCGCGGATCGCGACAGCCGAAGCGGGGCCGGCCGACGTATTCGACTGGCGCCCGGTCCAGCAGCAAACGGCGGCATTGGCGGACGATGCCGGCTTTCGATCCGCGTTGCCGACCGTTCAGAAGTCCTTGGACCGTTGCCCGCGGGCCGTCTCGGCTCTGGAAGCCGCCCTCTGCACGGCGGCATTTTCCGGCGACCTTGCCGCGATACGGGAACATGAGGGCAATCTGCCCGCCGCCGAAGCCGCTTTGCGCCAGGCCCTGACAGTCCGCCTCGACGCGATGCCGCCGAACGACCCCCGAATCGCCGAGGCGCACGCCCAGTTGGCGCTGTTCTTCCAGCGCCACGCCCGTCCGGCGGAGGAGGCTGCCTCGCTTGTTGCCGCCGAAGCCATCGTCGCGGCGAATGGTCCCGCTTACCAACCCGAACTCGCCGCCCTGATGACCCGCCACGCCAGGGCGCTGGAGGTGCTGGGCCGGGCCGCGGAAGCCGCCGATCTTTATCACAAAAGCTACGCGATCATACGCGCGATCGATGGGCCTCTGTCGCGCGGCTCACTGATAACGCTGGGCAACTGGTTCAGCGGGCAGGTCAATGCAGGCGCCCCCGAAGCGGCGGAACAGGAGGTCGTTGCCTTGCTGGGTTCGCCCGACGCCGGAATGATCGATCCGGACCAGCGGGCGCTGCTGACCGGCAAGCTTGCGCTGTCGGTCAATGGCGCCGCGCGGTCGAAGGCAGTCTTAGCATTTGCGCAGTCCGCGTTACCCGATCTCGACAACGGCTTGGTGACAGACGCCGATGCCACCTTCGCCCTGCTGGATGGCGCCGCTCGGTTACAGGCCGCGGTCGGCGATCCGAATCAGGCGGTGGTCCTGGCTCGGCGGGCGCTGGATGTGGCGGCGGCGCACTGGGGGCCGGACAGTATCCCCGCCGCCACGGCGCTGCGCACCGAAGCCGCGGCCGATGCGGCCCGCCACGATTCGGCCGCCGCCGTAGCCCGTCTGTCCGAAGCCGCCGCAATGCTGCGGGCACCGAATCTGCTGATTCCGCGCACCCGGGTCGAGGTCGAACTCGGCCAGCAACTGGCGCTAACCGGTCAGCGCGACCAGGCGATCGCCGGCCATATCGCGCTGGCTGAAGCCGGGGCCGTGACCGAAGCCCCAGTAGCCGTCCGAGCCTCGGTGCTGACTTTGATCGGGCAGGATTTGGTGCGGCTGGGCGCTGCTGGCCGGGGTGCTGCGATGTGCGGACGGGCGGCGGATCTGACGGCCGGTATCAGCGATTTGCCGGCGGAGTACGCGGTCAGGGCATGGCTGTGTGTCGGCAATGCCGCAGACATCCAAGGCCACTTCGCCGAAGCCGGGAATGCAGCCCGGCGGGTTCGGACGCTGCTGTGGCAAGGCGTCGCGGCCCCGGCGGAACCCGGTGCCGAATTTCGCATACAGGCAGCAGACCTGCTCGCCCGTTCGGCGCAGGGGCTGGGCCGGAACGCCGAGGCACTTGACGCATATCGCGACGAGGAGGCCATTGCCGCGAAGGCGGGCGACGCGGTCTCGCAAGGTGCGGTCCTCGCTCGGATCGCCTTGGTGCAACGGCAGATGGGCGCGCTGGATGATTCGGACCGCACCAGTACCGAAGCGTTGAGGTTGCTGGGGGTGGACGGCCCATCGGGTCCGCGCGCCGACTCGTTGAATAACCGGGCGCTGGTGGCCGCGGCGCAAGGGCGCCTGGCGGATGCGGTGCCGTTGTTCCAGGCGTCTCTGACCTTGCGGCGGCGGCAGCCGCAAACGGACCCGCTGGCGCTCGCCGCCGAGGAACGGGATCTGGCCGCGGCGCTGGAGACCACCGGCCACAATGCCGAAGCGGGCCGGCACATGGACGCGGCGATCGACGGTTTCCGGGCGCTTGGCCCGGGACGGGTTGCGTGGCTGACGGTCGCGCTGGATCGCCGGGCCGCGATCGCGGCCGCGTCGGGCGACCCGGCGCGGGCGGAGTCGGCGTTGCGCGAACTGGTCTCGTTGCGCGATCCCGCCAGCGACGAAGCGGCAGCGAGTCAGGTCGCCCTGGCCGATCTGCTGGATAATCTTGGCCGGCGGACGGAAGCCGCCGCATTGCGGGTCAGGGCGCGGGCCATCGTTGTCGCGAGGCACGGCGCGGATAGTGCCGAAACCCTGCGTCAGTTGCTGACCGAGTTGGCGTCCCTGCGTTCGGCGGGCCGGCTTGCGGAGGCGGAGGCCGTCGTCGGTGCATGCGATGGCCGGACGGGTATGCCGAGCGACATAGTGTTGGCGTGCCTGATCGCGGGCGCGGAAAACGACTTGGATGCCGGCCGGGTGCGCGATGCCGCCGTGACCGCCGGTAAGGCCGTGACCGAGGCGGAAACCGGCTGGACCCACGATAGCAGCAAGCTGATCCAGGCGCTTATGCTGCGGATCAACGCTGCCGCGGCAGCAGGGGACGGTGACGGTGTGCTGCGGTTGTTTGATCGCGTCCACCGCCTGGCCCCCGACCATGGACCAGATCGCGGCTGGACCGATATCGCCGAGGGCCGGACGCTGATCCAGGCGGGCCAGCCGGACATCGGCGTGCCGATCCTGCGCTTGGCGCTGCGGCAGGCCGTCGCCCTGGGCGATGCCAGGATGGCCGTTGCCGCCACCGGCACGCTGGCGGACCATGTCCTGGGCACCGGCAGGGGCCGGGAGGCGATCGATCTGTGGCAGGCGGTGCTGCCCATGGTGCCAACGGACTCCCCGGTTGATCGCCTGACGGTGCTGGAAGGGCTGGGCAAAGCCGCCGACGGGCTTGCTGATTACGCCGACGCGGCCCGGTTTTTCCAGCAGGCGGCAGATCTGTGCGGCACCGCTGTTGGCCGGGGCGCGCCGATGTATCGCCGGCTGGTCGCCGCCCTGGCCGAAGCGCTGACTGAGTCCGGAGAGCCAGCCCGCGCCGAGGACGCCTTGCGGCTCCTGAATGCCGACCCAACCCCGGCGGCGCTGCGGCGGCAGACCATCGGGCTGATCCACCTGGCGCAGGCGTCGCGGGATCCGTTCGCTGCCAGGATGCTGGGCTGGCAACTGGCCGCCGACGCCCGCGGCTCGTTCGGCCCCGGCAGCGTCGGCGCCGCATTCGCCGCATTGGACGGGATCGAAATCGAGGCCGGCGCCGGTAAGCACATCGATCCGGCCGACCTGGAGGACGTCTTGCGGACCATCCTTCCGCAAGACGCCAGCTGGCACATCGCCCTTCGGCTCGCTCGGTTGGAGGGCCTGATGGCGACGCAAAGCGGCCAGCTCGGCCAGGCCGACGCCGCATTCAAGCGCGCCGGGACGATTGCCATCGATAATGAAGGTCCGCACAGTCTGGACGCCGCCAGCGAACTGGCCAATCGGGCCGGCGTCAAGCTGAAGGCGGGCGATGTGACCCGGGCAAACGCGCTGTTTCAGGAGGCGCTGGGCATCGCTGCGCCCGGTGGTGCCTGGCAAAACCCGGTCTGGGCCAGGATCGCCGACGACGCGGCGGAGGCAGCCGATCGCAGCGGCAATACGGAAGGCGCGAGCAAACTGAGGGAAAGAGCCGGCCAGTTGGTGCCGTCGCCGCCCGCCCGCGACATCGTCCGGTGGCCCTGAGCCGACCCGGATTGCGCCGGATGCGGCGGCGCTTTACGACGCACCGAACGACCGAGGGAATCCATCGCCATGACCGCCGCCACCGTCCTGTATTCGGAAAACAACTATCCCGACGACAGTGTCGAACGCCGGATTTTCGGGCCTGACGTCAGGATCGTCGTCCCGCAAACAT
>JAJZEV010000237.1:0-40915 GCA_021805665.1 Pseudomonadota bacterium | reverse complement strand
GGTTGTTGAGCCAGACCGATACGCTGTCGGTGCATACGCCGCTGACCCGGGAAACCCGGGGTCTGCTGGGGTTGAAGGAACTGTCGCTGCTGCCGCGCGGTGCGGTCGTGGTGAACACCGCGCGCGGGCCCATCGTCGATATCGACGCCCTGGCGGCCTTGCTGAAAA
This sequence comes from Pseudomonadota bacterium, assembly GCA_021805665.1. Classification (GTDB taxonomy): domain Bacteria; phylum Pseudomonadota; class Alphaproteobacteria; order Acetobacterales; family Acetobacteraceae; genus Rhodopila. The sequence continues at coordinate 40,747 of JAJZEV010000237.1, read as the reverse complement.
GCGGGCATCTGGCAGGCGTCGGACTGGACGTGGTGCCGGTGGAACCGCCGGTTGACCCGGTTCCAGAACTGCTCCGGGCCTATCGGGCGCGCGAGGATTGGACCGTGGGGCGGCTGATCGTCACGCCGCACGCCGCATTCTACTCACCGGACGCCTGGGAAGATATCCGGTCGAAGTCCGCCGAAACGATGCGGGCGGCGCTGCTGGGGCCGAAAGCGCAAAACGTTATCTCGCCCGAGACTGAGTGAACCGCGCTGGCTACCGGCCCCCGTTCTACGGGGGCCCCACGCGGCATAAATCAGTCGCACGAAGGTGGTCACCAGGCGTTGACCGTCATGGCGGACCCGGATCGGTATGACCGTCCCAACGGACCATGCGCCCGCCGGGACACTTAACCGGCCGAGCGCCATCAGTGAACCCGGGCGGTTCCGCCGTGCCGGTTGATGAAACCCGGTTGCGCGGCGAATAAGGCCGGCTAATACGGCGGCGGATAATAAGCCGGCGGCGGCGGCGCGTAATACACCGGCGGCGCGGCGTAATAGACCGGCGGCGGCGCGTAATATACGGGCGGTGGAGGCGCATAAGCCTGAGAAGCAATCACCCCGCCCAGTGCCGCGGCGGCCCCAAGGCCTAGAATCGCTCCCGCTACACCGGCGCCGCCCCAGCCTTCGCCGTAGCCGCCCCGCCATCCACCATAGCCGCCGCGCCATCCGTCGCCGCCCCGCCATCCGCCGCCGCGCCATCCGCCTCCACCGCCATGCCAGCCACCGCCGCCATGCCAGCCACCGCCGCCGCCGTGCCAATCGGCATGGGCCATGGGGCTGGCGAGCAGGCCGGCGGCAAGCGGGACCGCGATCAAGAAAGCCTTCGAGCGGGTCATGGCGTTTACTCCTGTCATGCGGTCGATCGGGAAGCCCCGGTCGGTGTAGGCTGAATCTGATAGTCCACCTTGTCGGGAATAAGGCGGAACAGCGCCCGATCGATGGTATTCCGTGCGCCCACCCACGAGGTGTCCGTTTCGCATATGGGAACAAGCCGCGCCGCGGCAAGCGCAATCGTCCGGGTGGCCGTCTCGATCGTTAACGAATCGGTTACCGAGCGTTTGCGGGGGCATCGAGGGGCCACAGTGCAGTACGCCAGCGCACTGCGATCATCGCTGTCATCAGCAGCCCCACGGCACAATAGGCCGATGCGGTGGCGGCGAATCCGAACCGCTCGATCAGCCAGCCGGCGGCCATCAGCCCCATCGGCAGGCCATAGATCGCCAGCATCCGCACACCCATCACCCGGCCCCGGAATCGCGCGCCGGCGCTGTGCAGCAGCATCACCGCCATCGGCACCATGCTCAGGCTTTGGGCGCACCCGGCCAGGACCAGTGCGATCCGTCCGGTGCCGATCCCGGGCGCATGCACGAACAGCAGCAGCATCGCATACCAGACGCAGGCAAAGATCAGCATCATCCGGGCCGGACGGATCGACCGGCCGACGAACCCGATGCCGACGGACCCGGCCAGCGCACCGAACGCGAAGCTGGCGACCAGCGACCCCAGACCGGTCTGGCCGACGTGGTAGATTTCCTTTGCCACGTAAGGCAGCAGCCCCAGGGTCAGCGGGAACGCGGTCATATTGACCAGGAATGCCAGCCACATCGCCGCCAGCGACGCCGGCGTGTCCCAGACATAATTCAGTCCCTCGCGCATGTCGCTCCAGAACGACAACCGTGCGGCGGGACCGGCCTGCCGCGGCGCGCCGACGCCCAGGGTCAGCGCAAAGCCGCCGCTGTAGATCATCGTGATCGCCATATACGCCGGTGCCATGCCAAGCAGGGAGAACAGCGCCGCCCCGGCCATCGAGCCGAACACCCGGGCCGAGTCGACCGTGGTGCGCGCGACGCCGGTCGCTGCCATCAGCCGGTCGCCCGGTATCGTTTCCGCCACCAGGGCGTTGCGCATCGCTAAATCGGACGGGCGGATCAGGCCCGTCACGCCGGCGATCGTCAGCACCACAGCCGGGGTCAGCCAATCCAGGGCCGCCAGCAGGGCCATGATCGCGGCGAGTGCGGCATAAACCGCGCGCATCGCGCACAGCACGTTGCGGTGGCCCAGCCGGTCGCCCGCCAGCCCGAACACCGGGGCGATCAGCGTTCCCGCGTATTGCAGCGATCCATAGACCGTTAACAGCAGAACCGATCCGGTGGTGTTTATGATGTACCAGCCCAGGATCAGGATCTCCATTTCCCCGGCCCAGGAGGTCAGCAGGTCCCCGGGGAATTGAAACCGGAAGCTGCGGACGCTGAACGGCGCGAGAACCTCCGACCGGCTGTTGTGTCCTTGCGGGTTCATCGGAACTGGATGGTGTACATCGTGGTCCGATCCAACCCCGGTTGGTTACCCGGGCCCGCGGACCCGGGTAGTTGGCAAAGGCCCGCTTTCGCGCCCCGGGCAACGGGACAGGTCTGGCGGGCGGTGGTTGGCAGCAGGCATTCAAGCATGGTGGGGACATCTCGGCTGATCGTTCGGGCCCATCGTTGCCGATCACGGGGGAGAAACCAAGGCGCGGTTCTAGCCAGGGTAGCACACCGCCGGGGGGTAAAATTATACCCACGGTTTTCCGTGCGTTAACCCGCAACATTACCGATAAGTCCGATTGACTAACCATGCACGCTCCGCCACCTTCGCCGCGTCCGGGAAAAACCAACAACGAAGGGAATAGGGCCGTATGGGGGGCTGGGGCGTCGCCAATAAGGCGTGCGACACGATCTGGATCGCTTGCGGGATGCCGGCGTGACCAATCTGCTGGAGGCCAAGGGCCTGCACGCCGCATATGGCGAAACCAAAGTCCTGCATGGGATCGATTTCGCGGTGCGCCAGGGCGGTGTCACCGCACTTCTAGGCGCGAACGGCGCCGGTAAAACCACCGCGTTGCGCGCGATCTGCGGCATGGTCCGCACCAGCGGCGAAATATCGCTGGCCGGCAAGCGCATCGACGGCACGGCAACCGAGGATATCGTCCGCCTGGGCGTGGCACAGGTTCCGGAAGGCCGCGGCACCTTCATGGAACTGACGGTCGAAGAGAATATGCGCCTGGGTGCCTATACCCGCCCGGCGCGGGAGGCGACCGCCGATTTCGAGCACATGTTCGAATACTTCCCCCGGCTGAAGGAACGCTACAAGCAGCAGGCTGGCACCCTGTCCGGCGGCGAGCAGCAAATGCTGGCGATCGCCCGGGCGCTGCTGCTGCGGCCGAAGCTGCTGCTGCTGGACGAACCGTCGTTCGGCCTTGCGCCGCTGATCGTGCAAGAGATTTTTCGCATCCTGGCGCGCATCAAGCAGGACGCGGGCGTCAGCATCCTGCTGGTCGAACAGAACGCCAGCATCGCGCTGGAATTCGCCGAGGACGCCTATGTCCTGGAAACCGGACGGATCGTGATGTCGGGCTCCTCGTCCGATATCGTCAAGGACGAGGGCATCCGCCGCTCGTATCTCGGCTACTAGGGAGGGATACGATGTTCGCGGGCGTTCTCCATCAGATCATGTCTGGCATCGCGACGGGCGGCATCTACGCGTCGGTCGCGCTGGCCCTGGTGATGATCTACCAGGCCACCCACCATGTGAATTTCGCGCAGGGGGAGATGGCGACATTCTCCACCTATATAACGCTGACCTTCATCAATGCCGGCTTCCCGTACTGGGTCGCGCTGGGAACAGCGGTAGTGCTGTCTTTCATCGTCGGCGTCGCGATCGAGCGTGTGCTGATGCGGCCCCTGGCCAATGCGCCGGTGCTGGCCTCCGTCGGCGTGTTCATCGGGCTGCTGCTGATCGTGAACTCGCTCAGCGGCTGGTTCTTCGACTACACGATCAAGCAGTTCCCGACGCCGTTCCCGGATCATCCGATGCTTGGGGGATACCTCTCGGGCCACGAACTCGGATCGACCGCCGTCACGCTGATTGTGCTGATCAGTGTCTATATTTTCTTCAGGTTCACCCGGTTGGGGCTGGCGATGCGCGCGGCCGCGTTCAATCCGGTCTCCTCCCGCCTGGTCGGGGTGCGGGTCGGCTGGATGCTGGCGCTGGGCTGGGGCCTGGCGGCGGCGATCGGCGCGATTGCCGGTGCGATGGTGGCCCCGGTCGTATTCCTGGACCCGAACATGATGGCCGGCATCCTGCTCTATGCCTTCGCCGGAGCGCTGCTCGGCGGCATCGACAACCCCCTGGGCGCGGTCATCGGCGGCTTCATGGTCGGCGTGATCGAGAACCTCGGCGGGGCCTATCTGGTCGGCACCGAACTGAAGCTGACCTTGGCCCTTGTCATCATCGTCACGGTGCTGACGATCAAACCCACCGGCCTGATGGGCCGCAAAGTCTTTAGCCGGGTGTAAAGATCATGCGGATTTCCTGGCTTGTCCCAATTCTGGCGCTGGTGGCGGTTATCGTTCCCGTCGCCGAGTTCACCGACTATCACTTGTTCCAACTCACGATGGTGGTTGTCTATGCCATTGCGATCCTGGGGCTGTCGCTGCTGATCGGTTTCAACGGGCAGATATCCCTGGGGCACGGCGCATTCTACGCGATCGGCGCCTATACCACCGCCATCCTGATGACGACATGGAACATGCCGTACTGGCTGACCCTGCCGGTGTCGGCCCTGGTCTGCGCCGGTTTCGGCTTCCTGATCGGTCTTCCGGCGCTGCGGCTTGGGGGGCTTTATCTGGCCCTGACCACATTCGCCCTGGCCGTGGCGATCCCGCAAATCCTGAAATACAAGGCGATCGACGAATGGACCGGCGGTGTCCAGGGGCTGGTGATCGATAAGCCGGACGCCCCGTTCGGATTGCCGCTGTCGCCCGATCAATGGCTGTATATCTTTACTGCCTTCGTCGCTTCCATCCTTTACCTCGTTGCCTGGAACGTGGTCCGCGGCCGCGTCGGGCGCGCGATGATGGCGATTCGCGATCATTCCATGGCCGCGGAGGCGATGGGCATCAACCTGCCGATCGTCAAAACCAGCGCCTTTGCCATCAGCGCGATGTACACCGGCCTCGCCGGATCGTTGGGGGCCATCGCGGTGCAGTTCGTGGCGCCGGACAGTTTCCAGGTGTTCGTATCGGTGTTCCTCTTCGTCGGGCTGGTCGTGGGCGGCGTGTCCTCGATCGGTGGCACCCTGATCGGTGCGGCGTTCATCGAGTTCATTCCGAACTTCGCCGACAAACTCTCCAAGGCGGCGCCCAGTGCGGTTTACGGGGTGATCCTGATCGCGGTGATGTTCCTGATGCCGATGGGCGCAGGGGGGTTCCTCTACGCGATGTGGCGGAAGATGACGCACCGCCGCGGCGCTGAAACCGCCGGGACGCAAGCCAAGGCGGCTGAATAGCCGCCGCCGGCCGGTCAAAACCGGTGCCCAATAGCCCGTGGCATCGGTCGTTCGGCCGCATCGGCGAAAACGGCTGACGTCCACCATCTTTTTTGACAGGAGGCAGCCGCTATGAACCGTCGATTCCTCAGCCGCTCCGCCGCGGGCCTTGCGCTCGCCGCGACAGCGCTTCGCGGCGCCAAAGCCGCGGAGGCGCCCAAGCCGCACCGCATCTCGTTTCATATCGTCAGCGCCGATCCGACGATGATGAATGTCGCGCTGCACAACATCGCCGCCGCCGCGGATTATTACGCCGCCCAAAACCAGGCGGTCGCGATCGAACTGGTCGCCAATGGACCCGGCTATGTGATGATGCGGGCGGACAAGTCGCCGGTTGCCGCGTTGATCGCCGAGACGCATGCCAAATATCCGTTCGTCGTGTTTTCGGCCTGCCAGAACTCCCGCAAGGGTGTCGCCAAGGCCGAAGGCAAGACGATGGCGGAAATCCCGGAGGTTCCGGAAGCAACCGATGTCCCCGCGGGAGTCGTCCGGCTGAGCGAGCTGCAGGAACAAGGCTGGAGCTATATCCGGGTCTAAGGCGGCGCTGCGAAGCAGGCCGGAGCATTTGCAGGCTGGGCTGGCTGCCTTCGCTGGCGATGCAGCGCGGCCGGTGGACCCCCTGTGCCTCGGTTGCGGTAAAATGACACCCGGTCCAGGATAACCCCCGCACGACAAATAACCGAGGACCGTCCATCATCATGTCTCGTTTCGCCGGCCTGACGCCGCTTCTGGCGCCCCGTTCCATTGCCGTACTTGGCGCATCGTCCGACGCGACGCGCATCGGCGGCCGGCCGATCGCCTATATGCGGGCGCAGGGTTTCAAGGGCGCACTCTATCCGGTCAATCCCAACCGCTCGGAAATCCAGGGGTTGAAAGCCTACGCCTCGGTCGCCGATTTGCCGGAAACACCGGATGTGGCCATTGTCGCCGTCCCGGCCGACCTCGCCGCCCCGGCCATCGAGGATCTCGCCAAGCGCGGGGTCAAGGGCGTGGTGATGTTCACCGCCGGCTTCGCGGAGATGGATGAAGCCGGCGCCGTCAAGCAGGACGCGATGGTAGCCGTGGCGCGCGCCGCCGGCATGCGCATCCTGGGGCCGAACTGCCTGGGCGTGTTCGACGCGCGCCGATCCTATTACGCCACGTTTTCCTCGTCTTTCGACAGCGGTTGGCCCGTGCTCGGCCGCATCGGTATCGCCAGCCAGTCGGGTGCGTATGGCACCCATCTGTACACCCTGGCCCGCAACCGCGGCATCGGTGCCTCGTTGTGCGTGATGACCGGCAATGAAGGCGACGTCACGGTCGGCGAGTGCATCGGCTGGCTGGCCGAAAACGACGAAGTCGATGTGATCGCGGTCTATGCCGAGGGTATCCGCGAAGCCCCCGGTCTGATCGCGGCACTGGAAGCCGCCCGCGCGGCGAAAAAGCCCATCGTCATGCAGAAGGTCGGCCGCAGCGAACTCGGCGAAAAGGCCGCGAAGTCGCACACCGCCTCCATCGCTGGCGACGACGCGGTGACCGAAGCGGTGATGCGCGAATTCGGCGTCTATCGCGCCCGCAACAGCGAGGAAATGCTCGACATTGCCCACACCGCCACACGGAAAATCTATCCCGTCAGCAATTCCCTGGGTGTCATCACCGTGTCCGGCGGCGCCGGGGTGCTGATCAGCGACGTGGCGGAAAGTCTGGGTCTGGCGATGCCGGAAATGCCGTTGGATGCACAGAAGAAGCTGCGCGACCTCGTGCCGTTCTGCGCGCCGCGCAATCCGGTGGATGCCACCGCGCAGGTTTCCAACGATGTAACCCTGGTCAAGACCTTCACCGAATCCATGGTGCGCGACGGCGGGTACGCCTCGGTGCTGGGCTTTTTCAGCATGACGGCGTCATCGCGCCGCTGGCCCGCGATCCGTGAGCAGTTGAATGTGGTGAAGACGGAAAATCCGGACCGGCTGTACGTGCTGTCGGTCATCGTGCAGCCGGACCGGCGCGACGAACTGGAGGCCGATGGCTGGGTCGTGCATGAAGACCCGACCCGGGCGGTAACGGCCATCGATGCGATGGGCCGGTTCGGAGCGGGATTCGCCGCCAGGCCGGGCGCCCCCGCGCCGGTCGTTCCGGCTGTTACCCTGCCGGCTTCGGCCCCGTCCGAGGCCGAAGCAAAGCAACTGCTGGCGACGGCGGGAATCGCCTCGGCGCCGGAAGCGGCCTGCTCCACGGTGGATGACGCGGTCAGGGCGGCCGAACGGTTCGGCTTCCCGGTGGTGATGAAAATCCTCTCGCCGGACATTCTGCACAAGTCGGAAATCGGCGGCGTGCTTCTGGATGTCGCCGATGCCGGAGCCGTCCGGTCCGGCTTCGCGCTGCTGCTGGAGCGTGCCAAGGCCGCTGCTCCGTCGGCGCGCATCGACGGCGTGCTGGTGGCGAGGCAACTCAAGGGTGGGGTGGAGTGCATCCTGGGCATCCACCGCGACCCGGTGTTCGGCCCGATGGCGATGTTCGGCCTGGGCGGCATTTTCGTGGAGGTCCTGAAGGACGTGGTGTTTCACCGCTGCCCGTTCGGCACCGACACCGCCGAGGCCATGATCCGCTCCATCAAGGGCGCCCCGCTGCTGTTGGGTGCGCGCGGCCGCCAGAAGGCCGATATCGCGGCTCTGGCGGATATGCTGTCCCGGCTTTCGGCGTTCGCGGTGGCGGCGGGGGATGGGTTGGCCTCGGTCGATCTGAACCCGGTGTTCGCGATGCCGGAGGGAGAAGGGGCGTTCGCAGTCGATGCGGTGATCGAACTGGGGTAACCCCGCTCAAACCGGCTCCAGCACCAGATCGAACGTGATCAGCACGGGGTTTTCGCCCTTGACCAGCCAACCCTCATGCACTGTGCCGGTCATATCCACGACCAGCATATCCAGGGCGGCGACCCCGTCGCGGATGAAGCCCTGGCGGACCAGCACCTCGGTCGCCGGATCGGGCACCGAACCGCCGCCGATGAAGGCGGCACCGATCAGACTGCCGAGGCTGCCTCTTACCCGAGCATTCGGGAGGCCGTGAATACGGGAAATGGTTTCCAGCGCGGTTAGGATGTCCTCGTTCGGCTTGATCCGGGCGAGGACAGCCGAACCGGAGCGCGTGCCAGAGGGTTGAAACAGGGTGAAATTGGTCTCCGCGTCGGGTGCCGTCTCTATCCGGATAGTGCGGAATCCCCATGCCGTCACCGCCGTTCGGCTGGCCAGAACCGTATCGCCCGGCAGGATATGCCCGCCGCGCCGCCGTCCGTCCGGTTCGATCCACACCGCATGGCAGTGAATGAACGGCTTGCCGTCCGCCCAGCCAAACGTGGCGTTGGCCTGCTCGATCCGTGTCGTGCCCTCGGGCGACACGGGTGCGGTGAAGTAGGCAACATGCGATTCATCGTCCGCCGGCCCTGGCATCACGTACCGGAACGGGGCCAGTTCGGCGCCGGTCAGCGTTACAGCGGCGGATTGAAATCCAGCTTCCACCAGCGGATCGGTAATCGCGCGAGTCAGCGTGGCGCCCGGTTCCAACGTGTACAGCAGCGTGACCGCATCGCCGCGGAAGCAGTCGATCCGCTCTGGATGCGGCGAACCGGGTTGTCGCAGCGACCGCATGGGTACTCCTGATGTGTTGATCTCCCGGCAGGCTAGCGCCGGGGAAGGCAGGGTCAATGGTCGGGCGGGCGCTAACCGCGCAGCCGAAAGCGCTCCGCCAGTGTAAACGCCGCGCCGGACGCCGCCTGAGTGAACAGGCAGACATCCTCCACCCTCCGGGGCAGGGCCAAGGCGGGGGCGAACCAGGCATCGGCTGCCGGCATGATCGCGGCTTTTTCCGGTTGCGACAGGCGCCGGGTCAGGGTCATGTGGAAGAACCACGACCCGAAGACATAGGGATATCCCCATCGCACCAGCATCGCATCCTGTTCCGCTGACAGCTTCGCACTGCGTCGGCGTGCCAGTTCGTCGGCACCGGGCGGCTGACGGAACGGATCCAGGTGTTCCACGCAGACATCCGCCAGCGCCTGCAACGGCGGGCATGGCGATGTTTCGCGCAGCGCCAGAAATCCGTGCAAATCGGCCACCTCCAGCCGCGGCAGATCGAACGGCGCGATCCCGGCCGTCATTTCACGCACCGCCGACATCAACGGGCGCCAGCCGCCGATCAGCCGCATCGGCGGCTTCAGCGTGGCGTGAAACCCATAGACGCGCGGTTCGGCGGTGATCGCCTGGATATCCGGCACATCGGGCTGGCGGACTGGCGCGTTGGTGACGATATCCCGCCCCAGCCAAGCGGCCCCGGCCGCGGTCAGGGGATCGCTGGCAGCCGGAGCATAGTACAGCGCGACCCGGGCCGTCATCAGATCGTCCGCTCCCCGTTGCTCCAGACCTGCCGGACGATCGGCAGCGTTCCGTGCAGGCGGACGCGGACCATGTCGGCGCGCAACCCTGTTTCCAGCCGGCCCCGGTCGGGCAGGCCGGACATCCGGGCTGGATGGTCGGATACCATGGCGATGGCGGCGGACAGGGTCAGGCCGTGCTCGCGAACGCATTGGAACGCGGCTTCGATCAAGCTGGGCGGCACGTAGTCGGACGCGAAGGCATCGACGGACCCGGCCCGCACCAGATCGGCCGCCGACACGTTGCCGGAATGGGAACCGCCGCGCACGATGTTCGGCGCCCCCGCGATCACCGCCATGCCAGCGGCCTTTGCCGCCTTCGCCGCTTCCATGGTCACCGGGAACTCGCTGATCCCGATCCCGTCGGCGGCATTTTCGGCGATTTCTTCCACGGTGCGGTCGTCGTGGCTGGCCAGCGCGATGGTGGTGCCGCGCACCCGATCCAGCAGGGCCTTGCGGTTGGGGTCGCGCAACCGAACACGCTGGGCCTGCATTTCGCCGATCCGGCGTTCCACCGTCGCCTCGTCCAGCCCGCCCTGGCGGCGCAGCTTGCGGTAGAAATCCATATCGGCGTACTGCCCGACACCGGGGCTGTGGTCCATCAGGCTGATCATGCGGACCAGCGGATGACCGGCCACCGGATCGAACAGATCCAGCACATCGGCCGCCGGCACCTCGCAGCGCAGATGCAGGAAGTGCTGCGATTTCAACAGCCCGGCCTCGGTCAACGCGTCCAGATCGACCACGCCGTCCTGAAAGGTCTTGATCCGTTCCTTATCGAAACCAAGATCGCCCAGGCACAGCGCATCCAGCACCGTGGTCACGCCGGCCGCCGCGCATTGCGCATCGTGCGCGACCATGGCGGAGCGGGACGGCCAGCGTGCCAGACTGCGCGGCTGCACTTGGCGTTCCAGGTTGTCGGTGTGAACATCGACCACGCCGGGGATGACATAATCGCCGCCGACGTCGATCGCGGTGCGCACCGCGGACGGCCCCGCCTGAATGTCAGCGATGACCCGCCCATTCATGACAATCGTGCCGGTCAGGATTTCGTCGCGCAGAACCAGGATCGCGTTGGTCAGGATCGTTTCTTGCGTCATGCGGCTTCCTGGCAGGGAGTCATGGTAAAAAGGCGGTCGGCGATGGCGTCACGGACATCGGCGTCGTGGCAGATCGCGACGATGGCGGTGCCGCGCACTTTGGCATCGCGCACCATTCTTATCACAACCGCTCGGTTTTTCGCATCCAAAGAAGCCGTTGGTTCGTCCAGCAGCAGGATCGGATGGTTGGCGATGAAGCCGCGCGCCAGGTTGATGCGCTGCTGCTCGCCGCCCGAGAACGTGGCGGGGGGAATCGCATGCAGCCGTTCGGGGATGTTCAACCGCATCAGAAGGGCGCGCGCCTGCTCGTGTCCATCCCCATCGCGCGCCTGTTCGGCGACGATATCCAGCGCGGACACCCGGGGCACGACGCGCAGGAACTGGCTGACATAGCCCAGCGTGTCCCGCCGGACGGCCAGGATAGCGCGTGGATCGGCGGTGGCGATATCGGTCATTTCGCCGCGATGGCGGATCAGGATTTGGCCGACATCCGCGCGGTAGTTGCCATAAAGGCTGCGCATCAAGGTGGATTTTCCGGCGCCGGACGGCCCAGTCAGGACCACGCACTCGCCCGCGCTGACAGACAGATCGATGTCGTGCAGCACCGGCATGCGCAGGCCGCCCCGCAGATGCAGGGTGAAGGTTTTCGCCAGCCCCCTTGTCCGCAGCATGATCGTCATGCGCTGAGCACCGAACTGACCAGCAACTGCGTGTAAGGGTGTTGCGGATCGTCCAGCACCTGGTCGGTCAGCCCCGTTTCCACGATCCGGCCGCGCTGCATCACCGCGATGCGATGCGCCAGCAGGCGCGCCACGGCAATATCGTGGGTGACCAGCACCACCGCGATCCGCGGGCGGCTGACCAACGACCGTATCAAGTCCAGCAGCCGGGCCTGGACCGAAACATCCAGGCCCCCGGTCGGCTCGTCCATGAACACAAGCCGCGGATGCGTCACCAGCGTGCGGGCTATCTGCAGGCGTTGCAGCATCCCGCCGGAGAACGTGCGCGGCAGATCGTCGATCCGTTCGGCGTCGATCTCCACCTGCCCCAGCCAGTCCAACGCGGCCGCCCGGATATCGCCGTAATGGCGGGCGCCTTGGGCCATCAGCCGCTCCCCCACGTTGCCGCCGGCGCTGACCGCCATGCGCAGGTTCTGGCGCGGGTCCTGATGCACGAACCCCCAGTCAGAGCGATGCAGTCGCCGCAACACCGGGGCCGGCATGGCATGGACATCGTGGATATGACCGTCGGGATCGCGATACCTGACCGAACCGCGATCGGGTTTCAACCGCCCGGACAGCACGGTCAGCAGCGTGGTCTTGCCCGATCCGGACTCGCCGACGATCGCCAGCATCTCGCTCGGCCAAAGATCGACATCCACGTCGGCCAGCGCGGGGATCGTGCCGAACGTCAGACCGAGACCCCGGGCCGACAGCAAAGCGGGGCCGGTCATTCAGCGGCCCCCCGACGCCGGGAACAATAGTCGGTGTCCGAACACACGTACAAACGCCCGCCCGTGTCGTCCGTCACAACCTCGTCCAGATAGGAGTCGGTGGCGCCGCACAATCCACACGGATACGGCGCGTTAATCGTTCGGAACGGGTGATCCTGGAAGTCCAGCGACGTCACCCGCGTCCATGGCGGAATCGCGTAGATACGCTTTTCCCGTCCGGCGCCGAACAACTGCAAGGCCGGCATCATGTCCATCTTTGGATTGTCGAACGCCGGGATCGGGCTGGGCGACATCAAGTAACGATCGTTCACCATCACGGGATAATCGTAGCTGATGGATATCTGGCCGAAACGAGCGATATCCTCGTACAGCTTCACATGCATCGACCCGTAATCCGCCAGCCCGTGCATGCGCTTGGTTTCGACGCGACTGGATTCCAGGCGGAACAGCGGCTCCGGCTGCGGCACCTGATACACGATGATCTGGTCTTCGCGCAGCGGTGTCTCCGGAATCCGGTGCCTGGTCTGGATCACCGTCGCATCCGCCGTCGCCGTCGTGGTGGCGATGCCGGCGGTGCGGGCGAAAAACCGCCGGATCGACACCGCGTTGGTCGTATCGTCGGCCCCCTGGTCGATCACTTTCAGCACGTCGCCCGCCCCCAGGATCGACGCAGTCACCTGAATCCCGCCTGTTCCCCACCCGTACGGCAGCGGGATCTCCCGCGATCCGAACGGCACCTGATGGCCGGGGATGGCCACTGCCTTCAGCAGCGACCGGCGGATCATCCGTTTCGTCTGTTCATCCAAATATGCGAAATTATACCCCTTCATTCCGGCGTCCCCCGCTCGGCGCGCATCTTGCGCACATTCTGCAGTTCGCTTTGGAAATCGACGTAATGCGGTAGTTTCAAATGCTCCACAAAACCGGTCGCCTCGATATTGTCCGAGTGATACAGAACGAATTCCACATTCTGTGCCGGTGCCGTTACATCCTCCCCTAGTTCCTCCGCCCGCAGCGTCCGGTCCACCAGCGCCATCGCCATCGCCTTGCGCTCCCCGAAGCCGAATACCAGCCCGTAACCGCGGGTGAACCGGGGCGGGACGGTTTTGGATCCCTGGAACTGGTTGACCATCTGGCACTCGGTCAGCACGACGTCGCCGATATCGATGGCGAAACCAAGCTCTGCCGGCTCGATCTCCACCGACACCTCGCCCATGCGGATTTCCCCGGCAAACGGATGGCTGCCGCCATAGCCGCGTTGGGTGGAGTAGCCCATGCCCAGCAGGAAACCCTCGTCGCCACGCGCCAGCGCCTGCAGCCGCACGTCGCGACCGGCCGGGAACGACAGCGGTTCGCGGGTTAGGTCGCCGGGTTCCTGTTCCGATGGGACATCCGGCTCGATGATGCCTTCATGGCCCAGAATATCCGGTACGCGCGGCATCGCTTCGGGAACGGCCTCCGCCACCGGCCCTTGTGCCACCGCTTCGTCGTCGAGCAAGGAGAAATCCAGCAGACGATGTGTATAGTCATACGTAGGGCCAAGCATCTGACCGCCCGGCAAATCCTTGAAGATCGCCGAAATCCGCCGCTCGATCCGCATCGCACCGGTATCGACCGGTTTGCTGTGGGCAAAGCGGGGCAGGGTGGTGCGATAGGCGCGCAGCAGGAACGCCGCCTCGATCAGGTCGCCCTGCGCCTGCTTGATCGCCAGCGCGGCGAGTTGCGGATCGTACAGCGATCCCTCCGCCATCACCCGATTGACCGCCCGGCCGAGTTGTTGCTGGATTTGGGCGACCCCCAGCGGCGGCACCGCCGGGTCGCCCCGGCGTTCCTCCGCCAGCCAGTCATGGGCGGCATCGATGGCCCGCTCCCCGCCTTTGACGGCGACATATGCCATGGTTCAGGCCTTTGTGACGGAAACGCTGCGCGGCAGCGCGGTCAGCGTGTTGCCGGCGCACAGGATCAGATCGATGCCGCGTGGGAACAGCGCATGATTGCGCTGCCAGATCGAGGCAAAATCGTCCGGCAACCCGGCGATGCGGACAACGGCCGGCTGCCGCAGTCCGGGGCCTTCCAGGCGATAGGCCCGCCCGGCGGTCAACGAGGCGACTTGAACGATGATGGTGGCCGAGGTTTCGGGCATTTCATCCGTTCCCGCCGGGAACCTGGTCAGATCCGGGAGCGACAGCGCCATCGCGAAGCTGGCCCCATGGGGGGCACCGGTATGGAATGCGATCCATGGGCGTGCGGCCTCTGCCTCCGGGTCCAGCCAAAGCGGGGTTTCATGGTCCAGCAACGTCAGCAACACCGCCGCTGCCGCGTCGCACAGCGGGGCAGGGGCGGTTATCCCGGACACGGATCGAACGTGCCCGGGCCGGGCCATGACGTCCAGAATGGTTCGGAAACAAGCCTGTGAGTCGGCGACAGGATCGGCGAAACCGGGGGTCATGTCCGCATTGTCCGCATGGTAAAGAACTGGACCTTGGTGGCGGCTGCCTTCCCCGCGCGTTCCGCCCGCTTCAGCGCCTGCTGGTGTTCCAGGGGGGCAATGACATGTTTCTCGATCGATTCGGCTTGCAGCGGATCCTGCATCAGGGCATCGGCCAGTGCTGCCAGTTCGGCGCGCGCTGTGTCCCGGCCTTGAATATAGGCGTGACCGACGAACCCCGCTTCCGTGGACACCGAACACCGAGTGACGGTCATTTCGCCGAGGTTGAAGGCCGCCCCGCCGCCGCCCGCCCGCCCGCGCACCATCGCCAGCCCGCCTTCCGGCCCGCGCAGCACGGTGTATGCCGGCAACGGCGCCCGTTGGTTAAGCAATCGCCGCAAAACCCCGGTGTCCGCCCGGGCGAGAACGGACATCCAGCGTTGACGGGCGGATCGGGGAGCGTCCATCGGCATCCGGTCTTGTTTAGATGTCTAGACAGGTAAGCCCCCATCCGCCTATCGTCAATCATCGTGTTCCGGCTGCGGATGAAACAAATATGAACGACATGGATGACACGGAGACACATCCGGTTCACCGGCGGGATGGCCTGGCACTGTGGCGCCAGATCGCCGGACGTATCCAAAGCGACATCGCCTCCGGCGCCACCAAACCAGGCGCCAAGCTGCCCACCGAGGCGCAGCTTTCCGCGCATTTCGGCGTTAACCGCCATACCGTCCGGCGGGCGCTGGAGGAACTGTCGCGCGACGGGCTGGTGCGGGTCGAGCAAGGCCGCGGGACGTTCGTCGCCGAGGATGTGCTGGAATACACTGTCGAAGCGCGAACCCGGTTTTCGGAGTGGATACGAAAGCACAACAAGGAACCCTCGGGCATCGTGCGGCAACTGCGCGAGATCCAGGCCGACAGGCGCGTAGCCGACGGCCTGGGCATTCGCGGCGGCGGCCGGGTCGTCATGCTGGAACGATTGGGTTTCGCCGATGACCGGCCGGTTTGCCTGTCGCGGCACTACTTCCCGGCGTCGCGCCTAAAAGGCATCTTTCAAGCGCTGCAATCTACATCGCGCATCACCGACGCCCTGCTGGCGGTCGGGGTGGAGGATTATCTGCGTCTGCAAACCCGTGTGACCGCCCGCCTGCCCACGCAAACCGAGGCGGAACTGCTGCGTACGGCACGCAACCGCCCGGTGCTGATCGCAGAGAACGTCAATGTCGATCGTGACGGAGCCATTATAGAATTTGCGTCCGGTTGCTACCCGACCCCGCGCGTGCAAATCGTTTTTGAACCGTAAAGGGTCGTTTCGATGCGAATTTCGGATGGAACGGTACTGCTGGCCCGCGGCGGGTTACAGGCCGCCGACCTGTCGCTGGCCGGCGGCCTGATCCAGGTCGGCGGCGCCCGCGGCGGTGCGGCATTCGATGCCACGGGCTTGCTGGTGCTGCCCAGGATCGTCGATCTACATGGCGATGCATTCGAACGCCAGGTGCAGCCCCGCCCCGGTGTCGGTTTCCCGCTCGGTCTTGCCCTGCGCGACACCGAATCCCAGTTGCTGGCGAACGGCATCACCACCGCCTTCCACGGCGTTACCCTGTCGTGGGAACCCGGGCTGCGCGGCCTTCCCGCATGGCGCACCTTGCTCGCGGCCCTCGATGCGGGAACCTGGACCTGCGATATGCGCGTGCATCTGCGGTGGGAGGCTTACAACCTCGATGCCCTCGACACCGCCGTTGCCGACATCGAAGCAGGACGAGTGCATTTGCTGGCGTTCAACGATCACACCCCGGCCATCCTGCAAAAGCTGCACGACCCGATCGAGGGCGTGAAATACGCCGGACGGGCGGGGATGAAAATGCCGGCGTTTCAGGCCCTGGCGATCCAGGTAGCCGACCGCTCCCCCGAAATCCCCGCCGCCCTTGCCCGCATCGCCGCCGCCGCCCAGCGCGCTGGTCTGCCCATGGCCAGCCATGACGACGGCACCATCGCCGCCCGCGATCGCTTTCGCCAGTTGGGCGCGCGCATCTGCGAATTTCCGATGGCGGAGGAGGTCGGGGCAGCAGCCGTGGCGGCCGGCGATTTCGTCGCGATGGGATGCCCGAATGTCGTTCGCGGCGGCTCCCACCTCGGCTGGGCCTCTGCCGCCCGATTGGCGGAGCAGGGAATTTGCACCGTTCTGACCTCGGATTACTACTACCCGGCGATGGTTCCCGCCGCATTCGAAATGGTTCGGCGTGGCAAAATGGACCTGCCCGGCGCCTGGCGCCTGATCTCCGAAAACCCCGCCCGCGCGGCCGGCTTAACCGACCGAGGCGCGATCGCGGACGGTAAACGGGCCGATCTGGCGATTGTGGACCCGGCGACGCACCGCTGCGTGGCGACCATCGCGAACGGCAAACTGGCGTTCGCGACGGCGGCAGGGGCAGCGCGGCTGTCCAGGCTATAACTGGCGTTGTAACGCGGCGATGTAGCCGCGATTATGCGTTGGCGACAAATGCACCTCGTTCATCACCAGATGCTTCGGCATCCCGGCGATATAACGGATCAAGTCGCCGCAATCCGCCGGCTGCACCATCCGGGCGCGGACCTCCGGGGGAACCGGGGTCGGGCGCTTGTCCAGGATGGGTGTGGCGACCTCGCCCGGCAGGAACACGGTGGAGCGGATGCCGTTGACGCATTCCTGCATGTTCAGCCCATGGCTCATGGCCACGATGCCATGCTTGGCGATGGTGTAGATCGGGCCGCTGACCCCGCCGATGAACCGGCCGGCCATCGACGCGGTATGGATCAGCAACCCGTCCTGCTGGGCGCGCATGAACGGCAGCGCGACGGTCACGCAATACAGCGCCCCGGTCAGGTTGCCCTGGATCATCGTGTCGATGCTGTGCGGAGTGAGTTTGTCCCAGTGACGATCGACGATGTTGATGCCGGCATTGTTCACCAGAATATCCAGCCGGCCGAACGTCGCTCGGATGAAGTCGCCGACCTGCTCCACTTGTTCGGACTGCGTCAGGTCGGCGGGTTGCACATGCGCGGAACCGGTTTGGTTGATCCGGCGCGCCACATCCTCCAGCGGGCCGGGGCGGCGGCCGGTCAGGATCACCGTGGCCCCCGCGTCCGCCAGCGCCAGTGCCGCGGCCTCCCCGATGCCGCTGCCGGCGCCTGTGACCCATGCGATTTTGCCCGTCAGATCGGTCCCGGTGGACATTATAAAAACTCCCCATGATGGTTAATGAATCGGGAGCAGCCCGCGGAGACTTGTCAAGCACACGGTGGGCAACCGTCCGTCGTTCCCCGATCGCGGTCGTGCTTCACCCGACCGGCACTAATGGGTGTCGGTCATGTTGGGAACGCCTTTGGTGCTCAGCCCCTCGCTCCGCAACAGGTTCTCATCCAGGTGATGAAGTTCCTTGTCGTTGGCTCGCTCTTGCACCGGGGATGGGCGGATACCGGCGGCCCTTTCGCTCGGATGAACCTCGGCCGGGGTCGGCTGGTAGCTTTTGCCGTTCGCGCGGTTGCCGATGTCCCGCGGAATGGAATTTTCGTCGGCATTCTGTGCCATCGCAGTGCCGGTCAGACCCAACACGGCGATCGCCACCATGGAAATTGTCCGCATTTTTGTCCCCTCGATCAGTGGTCGCCGCAGGGCGAAATCCGGCGCGGAATCCCCGAGCATCCGGCTTCGCCATGGTGGCGCCGCGGGCAAAGGTATAGCCTATCCGAACCGACGGCGCTAAACCCCAATCAATCGGCGCAAGCGTGCGCATTGGACAATCGAGGATACCCATCCATGCCGGCATATCGTTCCCGCACCACCACCCACGGCCGCAACATGGCAGGCGCGCGCGGATTGTGGCGTGCGACCGGCATGAAGGACGGCGATTTCGGCAAGCCGATCATCGCCGTCGCCAACAGTTTCACCCAGTTCGTCCCCGGCCACGTCCACCTGAAGGACCTGGGTCAACTGGTGGCGCGAGAGATCGAATCCGCGGGCGGCGTCGCCAAGGAGTTCAACACCATCGCGGTCGATGACGGCATCGCCATGGGCCATGACGGCATGCTCTACAGCCTGCCGTCGCGCGAATTGATCGCCGATAGCGTCGAATACATGGTCAATGCGCATTGCGCCGACGCAATGGTCTGCATCTCCAACTGCGACAAGATCACGCCCGGCATGCTGATGGCCGCGATGCGGCTCAACATTCCCACCATTTTCGTCTCCGGTGGCCCGATGGAAGCCGGCAAGATCGTCCATCGCGGCAAGACCAAGTCGGTGGACCTGATCGACGCCATGATCTACGCCGCCGACCCCACCATCACCGACGCCGAGGTCGAAGTGATGGAGCGGTCGGCCTGCCCGACCTGCGGATCGTGCTCCGGCATGTTCACCGCCAACTCGATGAACTGCCTTGTCGAGGCGTTGGGCCTCGGCCTGCCCGGCAACGGCACCGTCGTGGCGACCCATGCCGACCGTAAGGGCCTGTTCCTGGAAGCCGGCCGCAAGATCGTGGAAATCACCCGCCGTTATTACGAAACCGACGACAACGCGGTGCTGCCGCGCTCCGTCGCCACCTTCGCGGCGTTCGAGAATGCGATGACCCTGGATATCGCCATGGGCGGTTCCACCAACACCGTGCTGCATCTGCTGGCCGCCGCGCAGGAAGGCGAGGTGCCGTTCACGATGCTGGACATCGACCGCCTGTCCCGTCGTGTGCCGGTGTTGTGCAAGGTCGCACCTTCGGTTCCCGACGTGCATGTCGAAGACGTGCATGCCGCCGGCGGCGTCATGGGCATCCTGGGTGAACTGGCCCGGGCGGGGCTGCTCGACACGACAGTGCCCAGCGTCCATTCGGAAACCCTGGCCGAGGCGCTGGAGCGTTGGGACGTGCAACGCACCGCCGACGAAGGGGTAAAGATCTTCTACCGCGCCGCCCCTGGCGGTATCCCCACCACCGAGGCGTTCAGCCAGGCCCAACGTTGGGATGCGTTGGATACCGACCGTGAGAACGGCGTGATCCGCGACCTGGAACACGCGTTCTCCAGGGACGGCGGACTGGCTGTACTCTACGGCAACATCGCGGAAGAAGGCTGCATCGTCAAAACCGCTGGCGTGGACGCTTCCATCCTTAAATTCTCCGGCCCCGCCCGCGTGTTCGAAAGCCAGGATTCGTCCGTTGCCGCCATCCTGGGCGGATCGGTGAAGGCGGGCGACATCGTGCTGGTGCGCTATGAAGGTCCGCGCGGCGGACCCGGCATGCAGGAAATGCTGTATCCGACCAGCTATCTGAAGTCCAAGGGCCTGGGGAAAGTCTGCGCCCTGGTGACCGATGGCCGCTTCTCCGGCGGATCGTCCGGCTTGTCGATCGGCCATTGTTCGCCGGAAGCGGCCGAGGGCGGCACGATCGGCCTTGTCGAGGACGGCGATATCATCGAAATCGATATTCCGGCCCGTTCGATCCGACTCGCTGTTGGCGATGACGTGCTGGCTGCGCGGCGCGCGGCAAT
This sequence comes from Pseudomonadota bacterium, assembly GCA_021805665.1. Classification (GTDB taxonomy): domain Bacteria; phylum Pseudomonadota; class Alphaproteobacteria; order Acetobacterales; family Acetobacteraceae; genus Rhodopila. The sequence continues at coordinate 20,441 of JAJZEV010000237.1, read as the reverse complement.
GGAAGCGAAGGGCGATGCCGCGTGGCAGCCCACCGAGAACCGTCAGCGCAAAGTGTCCACCGCCCTGCGGGCCTACGCCGCGATGGCGACCAGTGCGGCGCGCGGCGCCGTGCGCGACGTGGGTTCGTTCCGTCGGAAGTAAATCGCGGTCGGGGGCGCCCATTGCTGGGCGCTCCCTCACTGCGCGGAAAGAGCCGGCGAATTCCCGGTCTCTCCGGTTCTTGTGAGCCGTTCCCCTAGACGATGGTCTGACCCGTCCCCTGCCAATCCTTCAGGAACTGTGCCAGCCCCTTTTCCGTCAGCGGATGATTGAACAAGGACCGCAGCACCGCCGGCGGCAGTGTGGCCACATGCGCGCCCATCTTCGCGGCCTCGATCACGTGCAGCGGGCCGCGCACCGATGCCACCAGAACCTCGGTCTTGAAGCTGTAGTTCTGGTACATCTCCACGATATCGGCGATCAACTGCATGCCGTCCCAGCCGATGTCGTCCACCCGGCCCACGAATGGGCTGATGAACGATGCGTTGCTCTTTGCCGCCAGCAGCGCCTGCGCCGCGGAAAAGCACAGCGTCACGTTCACCATTGCGCCGTCGTCGGATAGATGGCGGCAGGCGCGCAGCCCGTCGGGAGTCAGCGGCACCTTGATGCACACGTTGTCGGCGATTTTCCGCAGCACCGCCGCTTCCTTCATGATCTGGTCGTAGTCGGTGCCGGCGACCTCCGCGCTGACCGGGCCGGGCACGACGGCGCAGATTTCCTTGATCACTTCCTTGAAGTCGCGCCCGGACTTGGCGATTAACGACGGGTTGGTCGTCACGCCATCCAGCAGGCCGCTGCTCGCCAGGGACTTAATCTCGGCCAGATCGGCGGTATCGATAAAGAATTTCATGCCAACACTCCATTTTGCGGCTAAGCCATCAGGCTGCTGATCGCGATAACGCCGGTTATATAGGTTGTCACCCCCCCTCCCACATCTGTCTTTCGGCGCTGAGCGGCGGATCCCGGTCCTGCTGCCGTTTCCGTTCCCCGGCCCGTTCGATTACCGCGTGCCGCCGGAGTTGGACCCGCGGCCGGGCGACGTCGTGCTGGTGCCGCTGAACCGGCGCGAGGAAGTCGGCGTGGTCTGGGATTCGCCCCCCGACGATGCCGTGCCGCCGCACAAACTGAAATCGGTCATCGGTATCCTGGACACCCCGCCTATGGGCGAGTCCCTGCGCCGGTTCGTGGACTGGATCGCGGCTTATACGTTGTCGCCCCCCGGCGACGTGCTGGCGATGGCGCTGCGTGTCGTCTCCGGCGCCATCAAGCCCGTTGTCCTGTACCGCCGAGCGGATCCGTTGCCGCGGGTTCGCCTCACGCCGCATCGGCAGCGCATCCTGGACGTTCTGGCCAGGCGGGAACCGTGTCTGGCCGTCGATCTGCTGCGCGAAGCCGCGGTCAGCAGCGCCATCCTGCGCGGCATGACCGAAACCGGCCTGGTCGTCGCCGAACTCGCCGCCGCCAATGCTCCGTTCCAGCGCCCCGACCCCGACCACACCGGCCCCGCACTGTCGGCGCAACAGCAAGACGTGGCGGCGGCGTTGCGTAAATCTGTCACCGAACGATCGTTCTCCGTCACCCTGTTGGACGGCGTCACCGGGTCGGGCAAGACAGAGGTCTATCTGGAAGCCGTTGCGGCCTGCCTGCGCGAAGGCCGTCAGGCGCTGGTTATGCTGCCGGAAATCGCGCTGTCGTCCCAATGGATCGAGCGGTTTCAGCGCCGCTTTGGCGTCGCCCCCGCGGTTTGGCATTCGGATCTGCCGTCCCGGGTCCGCAAAATCACCTGGCAGGCCGTCGCCGAAGGCAGCGCCCCGGTGGTCGTGGGCGCCAGATCCGCCCTGTTCCTGCCGTTCCCAGACCCGGGTCTGGTGGTGGTGGACGAGGAACACGAATCCGCCTTCAAGCAGCAGGACGGCGTTGTCTACAACGCCCGCGATATGGCGGTGGTGCGCGCCCGTCTGTCCGGCTGCCCGGCCATATTGGTGTCCGCGACGCCCAGCCTGGAGACGGTGGCGAATGTCGATGCCGGGCGGTACCTGCATCAGCGGCTGCTCAGCCGGCATGGCGGCGCGTCCATGCCGCGGATCGATCTGGTCGATCTGCGGGAGACACCGCCCGAACGCGGCCGCTTCCTGGCGCCGCCGCTGATTGCCGCGGTGCGGGAGACGCTGGAGCGCGGGGAGCAGGCGATGCTGTTCCTCAATCGTCGGGGCTACGCGCCGCTGACATTGTGCCGGCATTGCGGGCACCGGATGCAATGCCCAAACTGCACCGCGTGGCTGGTGGAGCACCGCACCCGCGCCCAGTTGCTGTGCCACCATTGCGGCCACACTGTCCCGATCCCGCCGGAGTGCCCGGTCTGTTCGGCCAAGGACAGCCTGACCCCGGTCGGTCCCGGCATCGAACGCATCACCGAGGAAGCCGCCCTGGTCTTCCCCGAGGCTCGGCGTCTGATCATGGCGAGCGACACGATATCCGGCCCGCATGCCGCCGCCGCCGCCGCGCATGCGATCGAGGCCCGGGAGGTTGATCTGATCGTCGGCACCCAGCTAGTGGCGAAGGGCTGGCACTTTCCGCATCTGACGTTCGTCGGCGTGGTGGATGCCGATCTGGGGCTGGCGGGTGGCGAACTGCGCGCGTCGGAGCGGACGGTGCAGTTGCTGCATCAGGTTTCGGGCCGAGCGGGCAGGGCGGAGGCGCCGGGGCGGGTGATGCTGCAGACGTTCATTCCGGACCATCCGGTGATGCTGGCGCTGCTGCAAGGCGATCTGGATGCGTTCATGGCAAGCGAGGCAGAGAGCCGCCGCGATGGCGAGTGGCCGCCATACGGACGGCTGGCGGCGCTGATCGTGAGCGCGGATTCCGCGATTGTGGCGGACACGGTGGCGCGCGATCTGGGCTGGGCGGCGCCGCGCGGGGAGGGGATCGTGGTGCTGGGTCCGGCGCCGGCGCCGATGGCGCTGCTGCGGGGGCGGCACCGGCGGCGGTTGCTGCTGAAGGTGCGGCGCGATGTGTCGATCCAGCCGATACTGCGGTCGTGGCTGGCGTCGGTGAAGGTGCCGCGGGGTGGGCGGGTGGACGTGGATGTGGACCCGATTTCGTTCTTGTAGCCCGGGTGGGTCGCGGCCTGTCACGAATCTTGTGCCCGCGGCCATAACCCGGGCCGATAGTGCCAAGGAGAAAACCCATGACCATCCGCAACGAACCGAGTGACGGACTGCTGGCCGGCCAGGACCCGTCCACGGCGATGCGCCAGGACGGTTTGTCAGGGGGGTGAAAGAAAGCGCTGCTGAAGCGGCTGACGATCACCGAGGATCGCGCCTCGGGATGAGGCTGGACCTGCAACAGCCGTATGAACCGCGTCGGGTCCAGGAGGCGGCCAAGGCATAGATCGGCCGCCAGCCCCCTCGACCGCGACGCCGCCTACATCGGGTTCTCACCATCCAGCCAGCTCGGGTTCCCCGACGGCTCCAGCTTGGAGCGCGTTGAATAGTGCGGTTGGATGGGCGCCCAAACCACAACGGGCATATTGAAAATGGTGAAAACCGGCCTGGGCTGCCGATTGGGCAGGGGGGCTAGCGCCTTCGTATCCGGTGCTGTCATCGCCTGCCCCGCACCTGGCGCTGCTGTTGTGCGCGAACCAGTCGCGGGCGCGGGCTGCGCTAAAGCCGGTGCCGCGGCCAGCAGCGTGGACAATCCAATTATTACCGAGATTTTCTTCATCGCTGGACTCCTTCACCACATGCATGCGGCGGGAACCGTTAAATCCGCCATCCCAGATTGTAATATGGCGCGATGAGCGTCTGACCGGTAGCCGGATCGCGTTTAATATTCGTGTTAAGATGCCGCATCCGAATCCGCGGAACATCCGCCAGGCGCCAAAGCCGCTGGCGGGATCGTACTTGACGAATCCTCGAAATTTGGGTAATAATTCTCACCTTCGATCTACCCATAAAGCCCCTCCGTCCTCACAATAAGCCGAGATCAAAAAAAGATATTAAGTATCTGTTTTCGAGTCTTTGAGACGGATATGGACCCACGCAACCGCATAACCAACGCCCCAACCCATCCCATTCATTACACGTCAGTGAACCGCAAACGGCCTCGGAAGCACAATCTGGAACCGCTGAGACACTGGGCGTTGACGCCATGCGCCAACTCCGGACAGATTCCGCCATGCCCGCCGAAGATGATGAGACCCTGCCGTCATTCAACCCTTCAGGTCTCTGCAAGCAAAAGGTCGCCCTGGCCTTCGATGGCTGCACGACCAGCGTCCAAGGCGGGGTCATTTGCTGCCGTTGACCCGCGGCATCCGCACGAACGAACCGGCCGGCTACGCGCATCCGGGCCCCCTGCGTCGGCCATTACCGCCCGGCGCGTTGGACCGGCAGCAAGCCCGCGTAACCCAATGCCCCTGGAACCCGGAAAATCCCGTGCCATCAAGCCCTGATCCGATTGTCCTCGTCCCTTGATCCGTTCTTACGCTCTCGACCCGGAATTCCGACGCGACTGGATCAAGCCGCAGTTCGTCCCGGCCTGTTGCCCGCATCCCAATCCGATTGGGCGGGTGCGTGGGTTGACGCACAAGCATCGCACCCACAGAAATTGGCACCCGTCGTCCAAGGATTTCAATGCCGCGATGCTGACTGTCTCATGCGCCGGAATGAACCGGGTACGGGCATGATCGGGATGCCGTTCAGTTTCGCCATCCCGATCATCCGTTACGCCACCGCGCTGCTGTTAGCGGCGTTTGTGGTTATTTGCCTGTTCCTTTACCCGCTGCCGCCATGGCCGCTGGCAATAGGCCTGCTCGGTTACTCCGGTTTGCTTCTATATCGCCCGGCCTGGTTTCTGTTTGCGGTGCCCTTCGCGGTGCCGGTGCTGGATGGCCGCCTGTGGACCGGCTGGACCATGATCGGGGAAGCCGATCTGTTCGTTGCGACGACAGTCGCCGTTCTGCTTGTGCGGGAGTGTCCGGCCACGCGCGACTTCAAACTGCAAGGTCTGCCCGGTGCCGTGGTCATCGGACTGTCCGCCAGTTGGTTTATCAGCTGCCTGGTGGGCCTGCTCTCGCCGCTCGGTGCCCCCGCTTCGGACAACGTGTTCCTGCGTCCGGACAATGCTCTCAGACTGGCAAAGGCCCTGGTCGAGGCGCTCGTGCTGCTTCCATTTATTCTCCGGCGTCAGCGCACGCACGGCGACGCCATCGCCACGCTGGGCTGGGGGTTTGCAACCGGGATGGTCGCTGTCACCCTGATCGTGGTCGCCGAACGCCTGCTGTTCGGCGGATTGTTTGACTTCAGTACTGACTACCGCGTGGCAGGCCCGTTTTCCAGCATGCGCGTTGGCGGCGGGCATATTGGCGCTTATGCCGCGATGGTGCTGCCGTTTTCCATAACGTTGTTTCGGTGGCGCCCGCGGTGGCAGGGCGAAACGCTGGCGTTTCTGGTCTGTGTCTGCGGCGGCTACACGGTTACTGTTACATTCGCGCGCGCGGCCTATGCGGCATGTGCGGTCGCGATGGTGGTCGCTGGATTGGGCTGGCTCTGGGTCGCGAACCTTCATCGTGTCCGCGCGATCCTGGCTGGTATCGCGCCGCTGGTACTGGTTTTGGCGGGGCTTGGGATCACCGCTGCGATAACCGGCATGCATTCCCGGCTGGAAGCCAGCGCGGCGGATTTCGTGACCCGGCAAGATAACTGGCGTGCGGGGATGGCCGTGCGCGATCGCGGTATCCTGCCCGGGATCTTCGGTATGGGGCTGGGCACTTATCAGCGTGCGATGGAAATGCGATCGCAGGTGAACCGACCGAGCGACTTGGTCCTGAAGCATGATGGGGCAGGGCCATACCTGTCGATACGCGTCTCCTCGCCCTTCTTTCTTGGGCAGAAAATCTCCCTGCCGCGTTCTGGTTCGTTGCATCTGACCCTAAGCGCCCGTTCGCCTGACGGGTCGAGGTTCGGAGTGTCGGTTTGCGACAAGGTATTGCTGTATTCCGATAACTGCCGGGCTACCGAAGTCATATTGCCCGAGGGCGGCAGTTGGTTGCCCGTCCAGGCAACTTTTCCTTCCGCGGCCCTGGGCGGTGCCGCGCTTGACGGATGGCTCCACCGGCCGGTGGAACTGTCGATTTACGGGCAGCAGGGCCACACGATCGAGGTCCGGGCGATCGATCTGACCGACGATGACGGACATGCTCTGCTCGTCAACGGCAATTTCGCCCGGCGTCTGGACCGATGGCTATTCACCGACGACAGCCATGTGTCGTGGCGGATGCTGAACGAGTTTCTGATGCTGTTTTTTGAAACCGGGGCACTGGGCCTGTTGGCATACTGCATGCTGGCGGCTGTGGCGCTGATCGGGGCCAGCCGCGCGGTTCGCGCCGGCCGGCTGGAGGGGGCGGCGGTCGCCGGTTCCGTGATGGCATTCCTGATTTCAGGGATGTTCGACAATGTGCTGGAAGCGCCGCGCCCGGGAATGTTGTTCTTTCTGGTATGCTTCTGCGGGTTGATACAGTTTCAGTCCGCATCCGCCAGGCCGGCCGCATAGTCCCTTGGCTGGGCGGTCAACGGCGGCGCGGACGCGTTCGAACCAGACCGAGGCCACCCAAGCCGGCCGCAAACAACATCAGTGCGGCAGGTTCTGGCGCCGCGATGGCACTTGCGGTGGAAATACTGGTGATCACGGTGCCCCAGGATGAATTGGTTGCAGCGTATTCCTGGAACAGCCAGAAAGTGGAAGGATTGGTTGGATCCACGGTGGTCCAGGAATAGTCACCCCAGCGGTTTGTGCCGGCGGGAGCATTGGAATAATTGCTGGCGGGGCTGATGAAAGAAGCTTGGGGCGTGCCACATTGCGAGGTCGCAACCGAGCACACGGCGTAATAATCGCCGATATTGTTTGCCGCCCCGGACCCGTTGAAAGCGATAACAAACGTGCCATCCGCGTTCGCTGAAATCGATGGATAGGTCAGGTTCAATCCTGGCATGGTCAGGTATCCATTTGCGACAACACTATCGTTGGTTGCATTTAGGATGACCCAGGCGATCACGTCGGCTGTGCCGTTGGATACCGTGTTGACGAAATAGATGTTGTTGCCCGATTGATAAGCTCCAGAACTGATGCGGTTGTCCCCGGCATCATAGGTGGTTCCACCGGGCTGTGTCGGTGCCAGCAATGCATTGTTCAGCAGGGGCTGGGTATATTGTTGAGTCTGCGACAATGTCGCACCGGCAGCGTTGGCCCCCGTAACTGTGGACAGGGTGTAAGCGCCGCCCGACGTGCTGACGATGCTGGTGGACGTGCCGGTGCCGCTGGCGTTGGTGACGGCTTCTGGCGCGGAGCCAACCGAACTGGCATTGTCGAACCGCGTGATACTGCCCAGCGACGGTGTCGCTGCTGTCAGGCTGGCCTTAGGGATTGAATAGACCGAGCTGGCGGAATAGGAACCGGTGCTGCCTGTAAAGTTATTCGTGCCGATCGTCACCGCCGCGCCGTTCACCGCCAGCGTTGGGAAGTCGGCGAAGGTTCCGGATGCCGAGGCAATGGAAAATTCATTGAAGCCAGCGGTTGGATTGCTGGTCTTGGAAACAGCGATCAGAATGTTGTTATTGGTGGACTGCGTCGAGATCGCGCTGGCGAACCATAGTCCTGAACCGGGGTCGTAAATCACCCGCGGGTCCGAAATCGAGGTTCCGCCGATGGCGCCTGACACGCCCGACCAGAAGGTACTGAGCGTTTGTCGGGAATCAAGTGTCCCGGTATAGGAGTAAATACTGGATACCCCGTTCAACATCTGGACGACATAGCCGTCGCCAACGGATCCACCCATGTCCGGCGGCACATAACCGGAGCTTCCTAGTCCGGCACCCTGAAACTGGGTCAGGGTCAAGGCCGCGCGTGCCGGTCCTGCTGACACGCAAGCAGCCGCGAGCGCCAACATTGCAACCCATGATAGCTGTCGTCTGTCGCTAAGTAACTTGAACGCGGGGACGTTCATCAAACACTCCGACAAAAATATACATTAGTATCATTACGGGAAGTTGCTGAGATCGTCCACTACTAAAGTATTTCCCCGGGCCTCGGCCCGGGTCGGGAACGAAGCCCTGTCAGGCTGCTTCTCGGATTCAGGGCTGCTGGCAGCGGAAAGTCCGTCGCGCCGCCGGTCGAAATCGCCGTCGCCGCAAGGGGACTTCGGCAGACTGTCAGGCCCCAGTGGCCGGCAGCAATAGCCGGCGCAACTTGCGCACCGCGCTGTCCGGCGTCGTCAGCACGGTCTTGCCTGTTGCCCGTGCCACGGCCTCAGCGGCTTGCGACAGGCTGAACTGCGCCAGCGCGATCGCGTCGCAGCCGGTCAAGGCAAGGGCGGCCCGCGCGGCGGCGGCGTTGTGGCCGTCCAGGCTGCCGGCGTTCAGCGCGGCCAGGGCGTCCTCGGCCAGGCAGTTCACCAAGGTGACACCCGGCGCCGCGGCAGCGAATTCAGGTGGCATGGAGGTCAAGGTCGGGGCGAATGTCGCCATCAGGCCGATCCGTCCGCGCGGGCCGGTCAGTGCCACGGTTTCCTCGATCATCGCCTCGTTCGGCTTCAGTACCGGGATCGGCAATTCCCGGGCACACGCCTCGATGCAGGGGCCGAACGCCGAACAGGTGAACAGGATCCCGTCCGCCCCGGTCGATCGCGCATACCGTGCCAGGCCCAAAAACCGTTCGGTCATCGCCGGGGTCAGCGTCCCGTCGCGCGCCAGATCGGGTGCCAGCGAGTCGTCCAGCAGGTTCATCAGCGTGGCTTCCGGCCACAGGCGTTGGAACGCCGCGACGATCGGGGGGATGGAAGGGGCCATGGCGTGGATCAGGGAAATGCGCATGGGCGGGAAATTGCGTCAGCCGACGGGCGGCGGCAAGGGGCGCCAAACTTGCACCGCCCGATGAACCTTCGCAGGATGCGGCGGGGGGCGGAAGCGATGTCCATCGAGACCCGGGAACTGCATCCAGGACTTGCCGCGGAGGCCAGCCTTGCGGATCTGTCGGCGCCGTTGACCGACGCCGCGGTCGCCGCGATCCAGACCGCGATCGATTCATTTCCCGTGCTGGTGTTCCGCGGCCAGCACCTGACGGACCAGCAGCTGCACGATTTCGCCGCCAGATTTGGTCCGCTGGAAATCGGCCGTTCCGCCGCCCGCCCCGGCCGCCGGCGGTTGGCGATCCCGCAGATCGGCGATATTTCCAACCTCGATGAAGACAATCGCGTCCGCGCACTGGACGACCGGCGCCGGCTCGACAGCCTGGGTAACCGGCTGTGGCACACCGATGCGTCGTACATGCCGGTTCCCGTCGTCCTTGGCCTTCTGCACGCGGTTTCGCTGCCGCCCCCCGGCCCGTTTGGAAACGGCGAAACCGAGTTCGCCGATATGCGGGCCGCCTACGACGCCCTGCCGCCGGGCATGCGGCAGGCCATCGGCCCGCTGATCGCCGAACACGATGTTTTCTGGTCCCGAGCCCAGATCGGATTTACGGACTTTCCGACAGGGGAGCGCGAACAGTACCCGCCGTCTCGCCAGCGTCTGGTCCGGCGCCACCCGGCGACGGGGCGCAAAAGCCTGTATTTGTCCGCCCATGCCTCCCACATCGCCGGCTGGCCGGTGGCGGATGGACGGCTGTTGCTGCTCGACCTGACCGCGCATGCGACCCAACCCCGGTTTGTCTATCGCCACACCTGGCGCCGGGGCGACCTGGTAATCTGGGACAACCGCTGGACGATGCATCGCGGGCGCCCGCACGACGAAAGCAAACCGCGCGACCTGCGGCGGGCAACGACGCTGGATACCCGGCCGAGTTTGGAGGAACCACCATGAGCCAGGCGCTAAAAGGCATTCGCATCATCGACATGACCCACAACCAGGCCGGCCCGGCCTGTGCCCAAATTCTGGGGTTCCTGGGCGCCGACGTGATCAAGCTGGAGGAACCGTCCGGGGGCGACGTCGCGCGCACCAGCCTGCGCGACAAATCCGACACCGACAGCCTGTTCTTCCTGATCCTGAACGCCAACAAGCGCAGCGTGACGCTGAACCTGAAGACCGGGGACGGCAAGGCGCTGTTCCGCCGGCTGATCGCCGAATCCGATGTGCTGCTGGAGAACTTCGGGCCCGGATCGCTGGACCGGCTGGGACTTGGCTACGCCTCGCTGGCGAAACTGAACCCGCGGCTGATCTATGCTACGATCAAGGGCTTCGGCACCTACGGCCCATACAGCGGCTACAAGAGCTTCGAACCGATCGCGCAGGCAATGGGCGGGGCCATGGCAGTGACCGGCTTTCCCGAAAATCCGCCGACCTATGTGTTTCCAGCGATCGGCGACTCCGGCACCGGCATGCACATGGCGATCGGCATCCTGGCGGCGTTGCAGCAGCGGACCACCAGCGGGAAGGGGCAGCATGTCGAGGTTTCCATGCAGGATGCCGTGGTCAATCTGATCCGCGTCAGCCTGCGCGACCATCAGCGTTTCGGCCACCCGCCGCCGCGCACCGGCAATCAACTCGGGCAGACCGTGCCCGGCACCACCTTTGCCTGCGCGCCGGGCGGACCCAACGACTATATCTATATCTTTGCCCAGCCGCGGATGTGGGGACCGCTGATCGGGGCAATGGGACACCCGGAACTGGCGCACGACCCCCGATTCGCGACTCCCGCCCTGCGCTGGCAAAATCGCCACGCCCTGAATGCCATCGTCGAGGCATGGACCATGCAGCGCACCAAGCACGAGGCGATGCGGGTGCTGGGCGAAGCCGGCGTACCAAGCGGGGCGTGCCAGGACACCGCGGAGGTGCTGGCCGATCCACATTTGCGGGCCAGGGATATGATCGTGGATATTGATTTCCCGAACCGCGGAATTTACCAAACCGTCGGATGCCCGATCAAGCTGTCAGACTCGCCAGCCGAAATCACCCGTCCGCCGTTGCTGGGTGAACACACCGACGACGTGCTGGCCAGCATCTGTGGCGTCGGCGACGCGGAACTGGTTCGGTTGCGTCAGGCGGGGGTACTCTAACTCCCGCGCCAGCGTTTTGTCGCCGCGGTGGCGAACGGGTCGCTGGCGGTACGGAGCCTCTGGTCCCGTGCGATCCAGCCCTGTGCGGCCGCTTCTGTGGCGAATCCGCCAGCGGTTTGCGGCAGCGCGCCGACCCTGACGATTTCCACCGCGAAACTGCCATCGTCGCGAAGGACAATCCGATACGAACTATCTGCCATACTTCACCATGCCGGTACGGCCGCGCTACTGCACATGACGATTGGATAACGATCCCGACGCCGAACGGGCGCGATCACCGTTCGGGCCGCACGGAAGCGGCTTCCTGAGCCCGGGTGACGATGCCGGCCGCGCGCTGAACCGTGATATCCTTCAGGATATGAACGCCGCCTGCCGACGTGGCCAGCTTCACCTCGCCACGCTCATCGTAGATCGCGACCACATGGGCCAGTTGCACCACCACAAGTCCGCCAGCGGCGGCTTCGAAGGTAACCCAGCTCACCGGGCGCCGCGAGAAATCATCAGCTTGATGTACTCGGCGCGGCTGGTGCCGTCGTAGGACATGCCGAACGGCTTCTTCTCTGCCCCGGAGACTGGCTTGATCTCGGCTGTAACCGGCTTGGCACGCTTCATCTTGGCATTGGTCGGCGGAACGATCGAGCGGGCGACCGCGACACTCAGTTCCGTGGCATCGCGGCTGGACCCGTCCGCGCGGCCTTCCCGCCAGGATGCGACATCCTTGCGCAGTTGGTCCTTCATCGCGTCGGCTTCATCGGGCTGCGTGCCGTCGAAACTCGGATCGCTCGCGGTTGCTGCGCTCATGGAGTGGTCCTTTTTGCAGGCTGCCGGTGTCGGCAGAATCCGACCAATGACGGATGCCATTGGTGCTTAGACAAGGCGGTTAGGCTAGGAAGGTCAGTCCAGGCTGACGACAGGGGCTGTCCGAGACAAGCACGCGGCGAAACACCGCACGAATCCATCGCCTACTTGCGCATGATTTCGCGAAAATACAAGACCGGCATGATCTACCCCCTGGCGGAGGCCCTGTTTAACCTCTATGGGAAAAAGAGCTGAAATGGCGGTTACAAGCTTATCCAGCCTCCGCCTCTCATGCCTCTTCGAACGCAGCGGGAAGCCGTCCAGCCTTGAATATGATGGTTGGCTCGTCGTCGTAGTCTCCCAGTTCCGCATCGCCCGAGGTTGAAAACGCCACCACGCCGGCGCGCACGGCAACCAAATCCTCGGCACGTTTGCGGGCGACTTCCAAAGAGCGGCAGCGAACCGGGGTATCGGCCGTCAATCGCGTGCCTTTGCCGGACTTGAATGCCTGCACGAGATAAAGAGTCTCACGCGCCATGAATGCGTTTTCCTAATCTAAATACCGCAGCCCAAACCACACGCCTGGACCAAAACCCGTTTTGCAACAAGGATATAGCATGCAGATCCGAGTCGGCTACGAAATCGTCTATGACTGCGTCCAACCGACGCCGATGGTGCTCATGCTGCACGTCCACCATTCCCGAGTCGCCGATATCGTCGTGCCAGATCATCTGGTGACAGAGCCGGCGCTTCCGGTCCATGCCTATCATGACTCCTTCGGCAACTGGTGCAGCCGGATCGTCGCACCCGCCGGGCGGACCCGGATCGCCAGCACTGCCGTCGTCAACGACGCCGGCCTGCCGGACCCCAGCGTGCCATCCGCCCGCCAGCATCCCGTCCAGGACCTCCCCGACGATGCCCTGGTTTTCCTGCTCGGCAGCCGCTACTGCGAAACCGACAGCCTGTCGGAAACGGCGTGGGCGCTGTTCGGCCACACCCCGCCCGGGTGGGCCAGGGTTCAAGCCATCTGCGACTTCGTACATAACCACATCAAATTCGACTACATGGCCGCCCGTTCGACCAAGACCGCCCGGGAGGTGTTTAACGAAAAGACCGGCGTCTGCCGCGATTACGCCCATCTGGCGGTGGCATTCACCCGCTGCATGAACATCCCCGCCCGCTACTGCACCGGCTACCTGAGCGACATCGGCGTGCCGCCCCCGCACTCACTGATGGATTTCGCCGGCTGGTTCGAAGCGTATCTGGGCGGCGAGTGGCACACGTTCGATCCGCGCAACAACAAGCCGCTGTTCGGCCGGGTGCTGATCGCGCGCGGGCGCGACGCGGTGGATGTTCCCATCAGCAACACGTTCGGGCCCAATACGCTGGTCAGTTTCAAGGTGGTCGCTGACGAGGAAACGCCGCCGCCCGGGTAACACCGCCGCCCCGCCCTTGGCACATCCGCCTGCCGGCGCTAAACCGGATGGATAATCGCGCTTTCAGGAAACGCCTCGCATGATCGACAAGATCGTCCAGTCCATGGCCGACGCCATGGCCGGCATCAAAGATGGGTCCGTCGTCCTCCTCGGCGGCTTCGGTTCGGTGGGCCAGCCTAACGCCTTGATCGACGGGCTGATCGAACACGGCGCCAAGGACCTGACCGTGGCCTGCAACAATGCCGGTGCCGGTCATGTCGGCCTCGCCCGGCTGATGGAACTCGGGCGGGTCCGCAAAATCGTCTGCTCGTTCCCGCGCAGCTCCGACCCCGTGGTGTTCGAAACCCTGTACCGCGCCGGCAAGATCGAGCTGGAAATCGTTCCCCAAGGCACCCTGGCAGAACGCATGCGCGCGGCGGGTGCCGGCGTGCCGGCGTTCTTCACCGCCACCGGCGTCGGCACCAAGATGGCCGTCGGCAAGGAACACCGGGAGATCGACGGTCGCACCTACATCCTGGAACAGGCGCTGCATGGCGACATCGGTCTGGTGGAAGCGTGGGAGGCCGATCGCTGGGGCAACCTGACCTACAAGCAGGCCGGCCGGAATTTCAACCCGATCTGCGCCATGGCCTCCGCCCTGACCATCGTGCAAAGCCAGCACATCCGGGACCTGGGACAGATCGACCCCGACCATGTCGTGACCCCCGGCATCTTCGTGGACCGTGTGCTGCACGTCCCCTATGGCGACCCTTCCGGCTTTTGATCAGGAGACCCTGAAAATGTCCGCCACCGAACTCGCCTTCAAGCCGTTCAGCCGCCAGCAGATGGCGCAGCGCGCCGCCTCCGACATCCCGGAGGGTTGGTATGTCAACCTGGGTATCGGCATCCCGACCATGATTTCCGACTACGTGCCGATGGACCGGGAGGTGATCTTCCACTCCGAAAACGGCGTGCTGGGCATGGGCCCGGCACCGGAGAAGGACAAGATCGAGCCCTGGCTGATCAATGCCGGCAAGCAATACGTCACGATGCGCGCCGGCGGCAGCTTCTGCCACCACGCCGACAGCTTCTCGATGATCCGCGGTGGACATCTGGATCTGTGTGTGCTGGGCGCGTTCCAGGTCGCCGACAACGGCGACATCGCCAACTGGGCGACCAGCGAGAACGACACCGCCCCCGCCGTGGGCGGCGCGATGGACCTCGCGGCCGGTGCCAAACGGCTTTGGGTGCTGATGGAACACACCGCCAAGGACGGCAGCGCGAAGCTGGTGACGAAATGCACGTATCCGCTGACCGCGCCCGGCGCGGTCAAGCGGGTTTACACCAACCTCGCGACGCTTGACGTGACGGATCGTGGGTTCGTGGTCCTGGGCATGGCGCCCGGCCTGTCGTTCGACGACCTGCAAGCCCGCACCGAGGCCAAACTGCACCTTCCGGCCTGATCGCGGAGCCGCACCCATGACCGAGGATCGCGGCGAAAGCCTGCGCATGATCCGCGACAGCGCGGCCGGCATCGCGCCGCGCACCGGGGATTTTCGCCGCATCCGGGCGCTGCGGTTCACCGAACCGGGGTTCGACCGAACGGTGTTCCGCGAAATGTGCCAGATGGGCTGGCTGGGCCTGACGATCCCCGAGGATGCGGGCGGGTCGGGCCTGGGTGTCAGCGAATTCTGCGCTCTGGCGGAGGAACTCGGGGCTTCGCTCGTGCCGGAACCGCTGATCGGCGCGGCAATGGCAGCCGCGCTGTTGCCGGCGGATCGGCTGGATGCGGTGTTGTCGGGCGACCGGATCGTGCTGCCGGCATGGCAGGAAGCGCCGCACAGCCTGGACGTGGCGGCCGGGGGAACGACACTGTCGGATGGCAAGGTCACCGGCAAGAAGCTGTTCGTCGGCATGGCGGCCGGGGCCGACGCGTTTCTGGTCACCACGAAAAGCGGCCTGGCGCTGGTGGAACGCGACGCACCCGGTGTGCATCTGGACCTGACCCAGACCCAAGATGGCGGGAATACAGGCACATTGGTGCTGAATGGCGCGTCCGCCGAAGCCATCGCTGGCGATGCGGAGCCGGCCCTGGAAACCGCGATCATGGCGACCAGCGCCTACTTGCTGGGTGCGATGGACCGGGTGTTCGGGATCACGATGGAGTATCTGCGCACCCGCGAGCAGTTCGGCAAGAAAATCGGCTCCTTCCAGGCCCTGCAGCACCGATCCGCGGATTTGAAGATTCAGATCGCGCTGACCCGCGCGACGGTCGAAGCCGGGGCACTGATCCAGGATACCGCAACGGATCGGGCTACGCGCATGGCCGCGGTATCGCGTGCCAAGGCCCGGGCCTCCGACGCAGCCAGTCTGGTGACGCGCGGATGTATCCAGTTGCACGGCGGAATTGGCTACACCGACGCCGCCGATCCGGGGTTGTTTCTACGCAAGACGATGGTGCTGGCGCCATCCCTTGGATCGGCCGCGCTGCACCGCGCGCGGTTCCGCTCGCTGGCGCCTGAGTCGGACGAAGACTAGCCGGCGACCGGCTTAAGCCGGCGGGCCAGCGCGGGTTCGGCGAAGCGATTGGCAACGGTTCGGCTCAGCGCGATAGACGGGCGATCGACCCAACGCTCGAACAGCACGGCGATCGCCAGACTGACCGCCAGTCCGGCGGCACCTGTGATCGCGATGCGGATATCATATGGCAGGGAGTCGCCAAGCCGGTTGAACCCCAGCGCGACACCGGTGGCCAGAACCGGGTAGTGGGTCAGGTACAGGCTGAACGAAATTTTCCCCAGCCACCGAGGCGCCGGGCTGTCGAGAAGCCGTTGCGCGGCAGGCAGCCAATCCAGTCCGGCGAAGACCAGTAACGCCCCGGTCATTGACTGCAAGACGCCAGCATCGCCAGGGAGTCCAAGCAACGGCGACGGCAGCAACGTCCAAACCGCTGCGACCGGGGAGATCGTTTTCACGCTGCAAAGCAGGATGCCGGCAACCAAAAGGGCAGAACCCGCCAGCGCGCGACGAGGCCGCTGGGCACGATGCCGCAAACCGTCGGCGGCCAGGTGCCCGGCGACGAACATGACCAACGGGCTGAGAACCAAGACGCACCCCAGAATCACGCAAATCGCCCTGTATGCCCCGCGGCTTGCGCCTGCTCTCAACGCCACCAGCAGCATGATCAGCAACGAGCCGAAAAATTCGATATGCAGCGTCCACAGCGGTACGTCGAACCCAAGCGACAGCGGTGTCAGGGTGACCGGCCAGCGTAGCCAGACGGGCAGCAGGCTGGATGTGCCGTAGCCGGTCAACAACCCCTCGAACACGATCTGATGGACGACCGTGTAAACCGAGATTGCGCCCGGGCCGATGTTTCTGAACCAAGCCGAGCCGGAGCGTGCGCCCGCAACGGCGTGGGCGTCGGGCAGCACCATAAAAAGGGCCGCTGCCAACACGATTGCCGCGGACATCGGCAGTCCAAGGCGGATCAGCCTGCGCAGTATCGCCGGAGGACAGCAAAATATGTCCGAAGAGAAAGCCCGTGTCAGGACAACGCCGCTCATGATGAAAAAGAGATAAACCGCGGAATGTCCGTCGTAGGCATAAACCAGCGGAATACCTGCAAGACCCGCCGCGCCCAGTTCGCCGACAGGCAGCGGATATGTCATCGCCACTGCCGGAAGGAAGGCGAAGACATAGTGCATCAGCACGACCTGCATCGCGGCAAATCCGCGCAGGCCGTCGAGCCAGCCAAGCCGCGATTGGTCATGAACGCGATCGGCCATTGGGCGTCCAGTGGTGTTACATCGTGATGATACCGGAGAAAACTTACAAACCGGTATCGAGGCGGCGCCCGCCGGTCGATGAACCGTCAAAGCACGCGGATTGCCTGCTCCGGCAAATCCACCAGCATCTGCCCTGCCGTCCGCCCCGACACGGGATGCACCCAATCGGGTGCGACATCGGCCAGCGGCGCCAGCACGAACGCCCGCAAATGTGCGCGCGGATGGGGCAGGACCGGATCGGGTTCGGACCGCACCATCGACCCGATGGCAATGATATCCAGGTCCAGTGTCCGGGCCGCGTTGGGAACGCCGCGCTGCCGGCCGCAACGCGCCTCGATGTCCATCAGATGCCCCAGCAGCACCGCCGGATCGACTGTCTGCCCCGGTTCCGCCAGCAAGGCGGCGACGCCGTTGACGTAATCAGGCTGGTCCGAAGCAGGAATCGGGGCGGTGGCAAACCAGCGGGACACGCCGTTCAGGCGCAACCCCGGCAGACCGCCCAGCATCGCGACCGCACGCCGGCAGGTTTCAAGTGCTGGGGTGCCATCCGGAGCGGGCAAATTGGCTCCTACAGCGATCAGGACTATACAGCCGCCCACTGTGGCCCTACCGTTTCTATGTTCACAAATTTGTCTCATGGCCTTAGTGATCGCCGTTCCGATTTAGCCGGGCGTTTCCGCCCAATATATTTTCAACCATTTCCGCAGGGTTAAAGCCGATGCCTTTTCTGCCGAACGAACGTGTCGCTCTTTTTATCGACGGTGCCAATCTTTACTCCGCCTCGCGTAATCTGGGTTTCGATGTCGATTACCGCAATTTGCTGGAATATTTCCGCAAAAAGGCGAATGTCATCCGAGCGTACTATTACTCCGCGGTGCTGGAGACGGAGGAATACTCGCCGCTGAAGCCGTTGACCGACTGGCTGGCTTATAACGGGTATGCGCTGGTGACCAAGCCGGCCAAGGAATTCACCGACGCCGCCGGCCGCCGCCGGGTAAAAGGCAACATGGACATCGAGATCGCGGTGGACATGCTGGAACTCGCCGACAAGATCGATCACATCGTGTTGTTCAGCGGCGACTCCGATTTCCGCCGTCTGATCGAGGCTGTGCAGCGCAAGGGCGTTCGGGTGTCCGTCGTTTCTTCCGTGCGCACCAGCCCGCCGATGGTGGCAGACGAACTGCGTCGCCAATGCGACATATTCCTTGAACTGGCGGAGATCGCGCCGGAATTCACCCGGCGCCAAACCGAACCGCGCCACCGCCCTGCGGGCGTGCGCGGTACCCCGGCGGAACCCTATGCCGACCCGGAGGATGCCCGCTAGCGGGACGCGCGGGTCGATAGGCGCCGCTATCGCCGGCATCATAGGGCGGATGCGCGGGCTGGGGGTTGCCGTTCCGGCTCCGCGGCATCGCCGCGTGCGGGCCGCCGCCGGTTGCGCCCGGCACAGGGACGTGACGGGCTAACCCGGTTTTGCCTCCTCAGCCCTTGGAACCAACACCAAGCGGTGTGAATATCGTTCCCGCACATAGAAACGGAGGAAACAATGGCACTTCTCGAAGGCAAGGTCGGCATCATCACGGGTGCGGCGTCCGGAATCGGCGCGGCGACAGCCCGCACGCTGGCGCGGGAGGGCGCGAAACTGGTCCTGACCGATATCGACGACACCGCCGGTCTGGCGCTGGCCGAGGAACTGGGCGCGGTGTACCTGCACCTGGACGTGTCCGAGGAAGACGGTTGGCCCGCCGTTATCGCAGCGGCCGAGAAACTCGGACGGCTGGACATCATGGTCGCCAATGCCGGCATCGGCATCATGGGCACCGCCATCGACATGTCATTGAAGGACTGGCGCCGGCAGATGGCGATCAACGTCGATGGCGTCTTCCTGTCGGTCAAGTACTGCATCCCGGCGATGCGCCGCGCCGGCAACGGCGGGTCGATCATCATGTTGTCGTCCATCGCCGGGCTGCGCGGTTCTGTTGGATTGGCCGGCTACAGCGCCAGCAAGGGCGCGGTGCGGCTGTTCGCCAAGTCGATGGCACTTGAGTGCGCACAGGAGGGAGACGGCATCCGGGTCAACTCCGTCCATCCCGGCATCATCGCCACCCCGATCTGGACCAAAATCCCCGCTCGGTCGAACGCCCCGATCGACCCGTACGCGATGGCCGCCGCCACCGTCCCGCTGGGTAAGGCCGGCGAGGCTTCGGAAATCGCCGATGGCATCCTGTTCCTGGCCTCCGACCTGTCCAGCCATGTGACCGGATCGGAACTGGTGATCGACGGCGGCCTGACCGCCGGGCGGGCAACGCGCATGGTGCAATGAGGCTTTTCGAGATCGCGGCCGCCGTCGCCTATCCGGATCACACCGTCGCCATCTCCTGGAGCGACGGTGTGTCCGGCACCATCGATTTTCTGCCGATCATCGATCGGGGCGGCTGGTTCACCCCGCTGCGCGAGGGCGACATTTTCGCGGCCACGATGGTGCTTTTGCCCGATGGGGCAGGCATCACCTGGCCGGAGGAAATCGACTATTCGGCCGATTTCCTCCGTCGGGTTGCGTTCCCGAACGGGCTACCGGGCTAAGCGGTAGCGGCGTACACGGCCGATTCGAACGCCGTGAACGCCGCGACCGCTTTCGCGTCGTAGAACGGCAAGACCTGCGTGGCATAAACCCCGGCGAGCTTGCGCACCGGGTCGATCCAGTAATAGGAATTCGCCAGACCGGCCCAGGCGAGGCTGCCGGCGGAACGCCCCCCGGGCATCGGTTCGGGATTGATCAGGAAGCTAAGCCCCCACTTCATGCCATCGACGAAATCGACATCGTTCGTCGCCCGGGGAATGGCGGTCTTCATCGGGTTGCACACCAGATCGCCCATATTGTTCCGCGACATCGCCGCAACGGTTTCCGGGCGCAGCACCCGAACGCCATTCAGTATGCCGCCATGCATGATCGTCTGGGCAAACTTCAGATAATCGCCCACGGTCGAATACAAACCGCCGCCGCCCATGTGAAACTCCGGCGATTGCGGAATTTCGGTGTCGGTGGACACCAGCCCCTCGGGGCCGCGCGCATGGATCCTGGCCAGACGCTGGCGCTGCGCGTCGCCGATCTTGAACCCCGTATCGGTCATGCCCAGCGGCGCCAGAAGATTGTCTTGCATGTATCGATCCAGCGTCTTGCCGGACACCGCCTCGACCGCCTTGCCCACCCAATCGATAGAAATGCCGTATTCCCAGCGGTCGCCCGGATCGAATGCCAGAGGCAGCGCCAGGGCCGCGTTCTGGCACGAAATAATCCCCGGCGTGCCGGTTACTTCCATGTACCGAGCGATGTTCGCGTTCCACATATCGTAGGC
>JAJZEV010000144.1 GCA_021805665.1 Pseudomonadota bacterium | reverse complement strand
TGCATGGGGAGATGGCGGACATGGTGCGCCTGGGCGCCTACCGGACGGGCACCGATCCGGCGGTGGACGAGGCGCTGCGGCTGGCGCCGGCCATCGACGATTTCCTGCGTCAGGGAAAGGGCGAGCGTACCGGCTTCGATGACGCGTTCGCGCGGCTGGAACAGGTGCTGGATGGCGCGTGACCGTCTGGAGTCCGTGCTGACCATCCGGAAGCGGGCCGTGGACGGCTTCCGGCGCGATCTGGCGGCGTGCGTGGCGGCGGAGGCCGCGGTGGAGGCGCGGATCGCCGCGCTGGACGACACGGTTCGGCGCGACCGGGCGGCGCATGTTACGCTGGACGATGCGCACCGCTTTCAGGATATGTTTGCCGAACGGCGGCTGGCCCGGGAGGCCGAACGGGCCGGGGCGATGCGCGCCCTGGATGAAGCGCGGGCACGATCCGCGGAGGTGCGTGCCGAACTGGTTGCTGCCCGGGTGGCCGCGGAAGCGGTTGGCGCGGTCATCGCCGAACGGGCGGCCGCGCGTGCCGCCGGGCAGGCACGCCGAGCGCAGTTGGACCTTGAGGAGGCAGCACGGTTCGCGAAGCGGCCGATCGCGTCGGCCGTCTGACAGGAGAGGGCTGGCGCGTGCGCCCGGCTGCCATGATTAAGCCACTTGGCTGGGGTTCAACGGTGTGGCAACAAAGCGTGCGATCACCGCACGTTTTCCGGTCAGAAGTTATTACCGCAGCAATGTCCTATGTCTCCGCCCCCGGACTTGGCCGGGGTTTTTCCCGTACCCGGCACATGGTCTCGATCGTCAGCACGCTGCTGTTGCTGTGCGTGCTGAGTACCGTCCTGTTCATCGCCCTGCGCTCCCCCGAAAAAGACGACATCGCCTGGCTGCTCTACGTCGCTCGGCGGTGGATGGCCGGATTCGAGCTGTATATCGACGTGGTGGAGGTCAACCCGCCGCTGATCGTGTGGATATCGGCGGTGCCGCTGGAAATAGCGCGCTGGCTGGACGCCGATCCCAGATTCGTCGCGATGCCGGTGTTCATCGCGGGTGCGCTGGGGTGTGCATGGTGGGCAGCGACGCTGCGGCGGCAGCGTGGCGGGATTTTCGCCGACCGGCTGCCGGTGTTCGCGGTGATCGGCAGCGCGCTGTTGATCCTGCCCGCCGCCGACCTGGGGCAGCGCGAGCATTTGATGACCGCGGCATTCCTGCCGTACCTGGCACTGTTCGCGCTGTCGCTGGATGGCAAGGCAATACCCTGGAAATCGGCTGTGGCGGCCGGTGTGCTGGCCGGTTTGGGATGTGCGTTGAAGCCGCGTTACGCAGCGGTGTTCGTGGCGCTGGAGTGCCTGGCGCTGACCCGCGGCCTGCGGCCGTGGCGGGCGATGCCGCTAGGGGCCGGCGCTGCGATGGCTGCCTATGCCGGGTTGGTGGCGATCGTGTGCCCGGCCTATCTGCACCGGGCGGTGCCGATGGCGCTGGCGTTGTATGGCGCGACCGATGTGTCGTTTGTCCAGTTATTGGCGGACAGCGCGATGCTGATCTGCTGCGAGGCCGTGGCCGTTGTATTGTTGTGGCTGCGCCGGCGCAGCCTGCGGGACTTCGACCTGATGCTGACGCTGGTTGTGTTCGCGGCGGCGAGTACGGTTGTGTGCTTTGTTGACGGCAAGGACTGGTACTATCACCGGCTGCCGGCCACGATCGCCACGGTGCTGGCGCTGACGCTTTGGATTGCCAGCGAAATCGTGCAGCGGCGCTGGAAAATCGGCGTGCCGCTGATGGTGGCCGGCCTCGCGGTCGGGGTATTCTGTGTCACGTCGATCCGTCTGCTGGAGCCCGGGGCGATCGAGGCGGTGGAGCCCCGGCAGACCGCAGTGGACAGACTGGAAATTATCCTGAAGGCCGAACACGCCCGGTCCTATATCGCGTTCTCCGAATGGATCGCGCTTGGCTTTCCGGTGGTGAACGAAACCGGTGTGACCTGGGCGTCCCGCTTCGATTCCATGTGGGCTTTGAAGGGCGAGGTCTGGCGCGCCGGATTCGATCCGGCAGCAGATAAGGAATGGCCGATATCGCGGTGGGTGGCGCACGATTTCATCGCTGGATGCCCCGATATCGCGGTGGTGGATACGCGTGAGACGACCCAGTACATCCGCGTGCTCAGCGCGGCGGATCCGGCGTTCGCCCGGGCCTGGTCGCGCTTTCGCCCGATCGCCTCGTTCGATGGACTGGTGGTCTATAAGCGCGGCCGGGGCGGATGCCGGGATGTTTGGGTGGCGGCACAGGCCGCGCCGATCGCCGGAAGCGGACCGCCGCCGTCCGGTGTGGCGCGGTAAGCGGATGGCGGGCTTGTCAAAGCCGGGCGGCGCCCACATGGTGCGGCGTTAAATCAGCCTGAACCAATAAGGCGCACCGCCCGGATGATCCAGCTTTGCATGACACCTGTTGCTCCGGGGGCCAGCGTTGCCCGCTAGCCTGACCATCGCCGGCCTGGATTCGGGTTACGGCACGATTCGCATTCTGCATAATGTGACCATGGCGGTGCGCGAGGGCGAGACGGTTGCGCTGCTGGGCACCAACGGCAACGGTAAATCCACCCTTATGAAGACCATCATGGGCATGGTGCGCCCCACCGCCGGGTCGATCGTCGCCACCATCGACGGCGCGGACCACGATCTGGTGGGCAAATCAACCGAGGCCATCGTCGATCTGGGGATCGTGCTGGTGCCCGAGGGCCGTCGTCTATTCCCCCGCCTGACGGTGACCGAAAACCTTTATCTAGGCGCGTTTCGCCATAAGGCGCGGGCCAAACTGAAAGACAACCTGGCCTTCTGCTTCGAGGCGTTTCCCCGGCTGGCGGAGCGACGCAAGCAGTTGGCCGGATCCATGAGCGGCGGCGAGCAGCAGATGCTGGCCCTGGCCCGGGCGCTGATGTCCGACCCCCGCATGCTGCTGATCGACGAACCCTCGGTCGGGCTGGCACCGCTGCTGGTTGCCCGCACCATCGACAAGATCAAGGAGCTGAAGGACGGGTTTCAACTCTCCGTGCTGATGGCGGAGCAGAACTTCACCCAGGCGATCCGGATCGCCGACCGG
>JAJZEV010000322.1 GCA_021805665.1 Pseudomonadota bacterium | reverse complement strand
CCCGGGTGCAGCCGATGGCGGTCATCAGGGCGCGGTATTGCTTCTCGTCGTTCACCGCCAGCAGCAGGAAGCTGTCCTTGGCGCGAAACAAATTCGCCGTGACCTTGCGGCTGACCGCCTGATTACCGGCCTGCTGCTGGTGGTGCCCAGCGACGGTGTAATCGGCCACCTGGGTCGTCAGATACGACAGACTCGCTTCCAGCATCGAAACGTCCAGCTTCTGGCCCTTGCCGGTATGGGTGCGCTGAAACAGCGCCGAGGATATCGCGAACGCGCCGGTGGCACCCGACAGGATATCGCACACCGCGAACCCCGCGCGTGTCGGGCCGGTTTCCGGATGGCCGGTGATCGCCATGATGCCGGACATTGCCTGGATTTTACCGTCGTAGCCGGCTTCGTTGCTGGCAGGTCCGGTTTGCCCGAACCCGGAGATCGCGCAGTAGATCAGCCTCGGGTTCACCGCCGACAGCGCCTCATACCCCAGCCCCAGCCGGTCCATCACCCCGGCTCGGAAATTTTCCATCACAACGTCGGCCCTGGCAGCCAGTTTCAGCACGATGTCGCGCGCGGCTGGCTTTTGCAGATCCAGGGTCAGGCTTTTCTTGTTGCCGTTCACCGCGATGAAAGCCGGCGCCATGTTGCGTTCGGCCCATTCGCGAGACAACGGTGTACGGCGCATGTCCTCGCCGCCGCGCCGCTCTATCTTAATGACGTCCGCACCCAGCAGAGCCAGTTGGTAGCTGGCGTACGGCCCAGCCAGCACCTGGGTGAAGTCGAGGATACGAACCCCTTCGTAGGGACGGGCTGTCATGCGGCCGCGGCCGCGCGGTTTGGCCGGGCGAGTTCTTTCTGACGGTCGAATTCCTCGCGCCGGCGCTGGAGTTCCTCCTCGCCGATCTGTTCCAGGTTCAGATAATCCAGCTTCCACTTGCCATCCGCGCTCCAACGGATCGGCGATTGCATCGTGGTCCGCGGTCCGGGGGCGGTCTCCAGCAAACGCAGCGCCAGCGCCAGCGTTTGGTCCTGCGATGCCGGGTCGTGCGGCTTGCCGGCGCTGTTGCCCAGCGGGAAATCGCTGAACAGGAAGCGCGGCGCGGCGGCGTGCTCCACGATATCCTTGGCGCAGCCCATCAGCACCGTCGGAATGCCGTTCGCTTCAAGATGCCGGGCGACGAGGGTGCTGGTCTGGTGGCACACCGGGCAGTTTGGCACGACGATGGCGGCATCGGCACCGTCCTGCCGGATACGGGCCAGGATTTCCGGGGCGTCGGTTTCCACTGTCACCCGATGGCTGCGATTGGTCGGCGCCCCATGAAAGCGCGCCGCCACCGACCCGATGATGCCTGCTGCCGCTGCCCGGCGGAGCGCGGGGAGCGGAAACCAAGTCTCGCTATCTGTGGCGGTGGTATGCGTCCGGTCATAGCCGATGTGGGAGATGCGCAGGTCGTGATCGACCGACGTGTCGCCCGAATAGACCTGATAGAACTTGGCGCTGCCGTTGTACGGCGCGCCGGGCCCCTGATCGCCCTTGTCCGGCTGATACGGCGCGGCCGTGGTAACGATCGCCACTTTCGACTGGTTCAGCGGTTTGGTCAGCGGGGCGAACGGTGCGGCCAGATAATGCGCCCAGCGGTACGGCGTGGTGTAGCCGATGGCCGCGTAATACTCGCGCGTGCGCCGCATATAGGGGATCGGGGAGTCATAGTCCGGAGCGAAACCAAGCAGGGTGTCGAGGGAGCGGTCCATGGGGTTCTCCATCTTGCGGCGGCGGTCAGTTCTTGTCCGCGGCGACCTTGTGATAGCCGCGCCCGTAGTAAATCAGGCCTTCGTGCGCCGATCCGGTGCGGACTGCTTCGACCGAACAGAAAAACACGTCGTGGGTGCCGACCTCGACGATCTGATTGATCTTGCAGTCGAACACGACGACGGCCTGATCCAGCACCGGGGAGCCGGTTTCGAGCTTGTGCCAGGCGTAGCCGTCGAACCGCTCATCGACCTTGTGCTGGGTCATGCCGGCGAAGATCGGCGACAGGCCTTCCTGCGCGGGGGTCAGCGTGTTCACGCACAACACGCCGTTCTGTTTCATGGCGGGGTAGGAATCGTTCGTGCGGTTGGCGCAGACCAGCAGCGTGGGCGGCGAGTCCGTTACGCTGGTAACCGCGCTGGCGGTAAAGCCCGCCCGGCCGCCGGGTCCGTCCGTGGTAATCACGTTGACCGCCGCGCCCAAACGGGCCATCGCCTCACGGTAGGCTTGCTTCTCGACGGGCACGGCACGTTCCTCCATTGATCCTGGCGCAGTATGCAGCAGGTGTGGCGGGCTGGCCAGATCGGCGGGTTTGGCGCCGACAGTGCATGAAAGTTAACCCATTTGTCCCGCAGGTGCGCTACGGTTGCCGCTCATTGAGACGAAGTATCATGCGCCGCACCGACCCAGCCCCCCGGACCTGTCACTGATGGGCTTGCCCACCGCCTTGGTGCCGCTGCGTAATGGCACGTTCCGTCGCTTGTGGATCGCCAGCGTCATCGGATGGCTGGGCACCTGGCTGCAGAATACCGGTGCGGGGTGGCTGATGACCTCGCTGGCGCCTCAGCCGCTGATCGTGGCGATGGTGCAGGCCGCGACCATCATGCCGGTGTTTCTGCTGGCGCTGCCGGGCGGAGCGATGGCGGATATCGTGGACCGGCGGGTATTCCTGATCGGCACGCAGATCTGGACGATCGGGGCCGCCGCACTGCTGGCGGTGCTGACGATCCTGCACGTGATGACGGCGTTCTGGCTGCTGGTGCTGACCTTTGCCATTGGGATCGGGTCGGCGCTGACCCAGCCGGCCTGGAGCGCCATCGTTCCCGAACTGGTCCCGCGCGAGGACATGGTGCAGGCCATCGCGCTGAACGGCATCGGCTATAACCTGACCAGGGCGGTCGGTCCGGCGATCGCGGGGTTTCTGATTCTGCTGGGCGGGTCCAGTCTGGCGTTCTCGATGTATGCGACGTCGATCCTGGCGGTGATCGGCGCGCTGTTCGTCTGGAAGCGGGAGCGCCGGTTCACCGGTCTGCCGCGTGAGCATTTCGTGTCGGCCATGCGCGCGGGTATGCGCTTCGTGCGCA
>JAJZEV010000192.1 GCA_021805665.1 Pseudomonadota bacterium | reverse complement strand
GCCATGCCGACTCGCCGGACGACCTGGTGCGCCAGGGCCGCGATATCGAGCGCCGGGTGCTGTCGCGCGCACTGCGCTGGCACCTGGACGGGCGGGTGCTGGTGAACGGGACGCGGACCGTGGTGTTTAGGGACTAGCGAAGCAGTCAATGCGGCCGAACCGGTGCAGCGGCCAGAGCGCACTGCACCGCTTGCGCATCGACCGCGATGACCCGGAGATAGGCGCGAGCCGGCTGATCCGGCTCCGTTCGGCCTTGCTCCCAGTCGCGGAGCGTACCGATGGGGATTTGAAACCGCGACGCGAATTCCTCCTGCGTCAGCCCAAGCGCCCGCCTAAGCGTCTTTGCCCGCGGCACGGGCTTCATACGACGCAGATTTTCCTCGGTCACCGGTTGGGTATCCGGATCGGCCAGCGCGGCGGCGGTACCTTCTGCCGCCGTCAAAGGCGCCAGCGACCCCGGTGCCGGCACCTCGGTGCCATCGGGCATTGGAAGGTGCAGCGTGCCATCACGGTGCATTCTGACGATAGTATTGATCTTGCTCATATTTTTCCGCCCGTCTGGCCGAAATAATCCGAATAGTCTCGCCGCGCTCGGTGTAAGCCACGTAAAGCACCTCGCGCTGGTAAATCCCGAGCAAGACCGATCGCTCCTCGCCGTATGCCTCCCGTTCGTCGATCCACTCAACGGCAAATGGATCGCGGAAGGCGATGGCTGCCTGCCCAAAGCTGACTTTATGGTCGGAGAAATTGCGAGCCGCTTTGTTAAGGTCCCACTCGAAACCAATCATGAGATACTGTTTACCCGTAGTTTTGTCAACAACTCACGATTGCAATGACTTGGCTGTCTGCCGCGGACGCGACAGAGGCTCAGTGGCCCGGGTGCGTCGTCTCCCATTGGCGCATGAACGCAATTTCACGCTTCTGGGCGGCAACAATCCCCCGAGCCAAACGCCGGATGGCCGGGTCCTTGCCATAGCGCAGTTCGGTTTCCGCCATGTCGACCGCCCCCTGGTGGTGCGGAATCATCATGGCGACGAAGTCGTGGTCCGGGTCGCCGGTCATCGGCGCCGCCGCCATGTCGCGGTTCATCTTGTCCATCCCGGTCATCATTTCCTGTCCGGCGCCACTCTGCTGGCCGTGCATCGGCATGTCGTGCTGTTGGGCCAGCGCCGGGGTTGCGGCCAGAATCAGCGCCAATACCGCAGTCCAGGGAACCAAACTCATGATACGACTCTCTCCAAGGTGGTGTGCGAACAGACAATGACTCCGATTGCCCGCTTCGCCCATCCCGGCAAGCGGCACCTGCCATGAACAAACGATTGCGGCGGCACCGAAAATAGGGTACCCCCCTATCCGTCATGCACACAATCCGCGACAAACAGAAGCTGCTCGCGCGTGTCCGCCGTCTGCGCGGACAGATCGAGGCGATCGAGCGTGCCCTGGAAACCGAAGCAGGCTGCGAGCAGGTGATGCACCAGATCGCCGGTGCGCGCGGCGCCATGGCCGGGCTGATGGCCGAAGTGGTGGAAGATCATGTCCGCACCCATCTGGTCGATCCCGGCGTCCCGATGCACGCCGATGCCGTGGAGCAGTTGCTCGACGTCGTCCGCACCTATCTAAAATAGGAATCTACCATGGACTCGCACAGTCACGTCTTTCTGGGCGAAGGCCACGAGCACGCGGAAAAGCGCACCTGGTGGGTGATCTGGCTGTGCGGCGCCATGATGGTGCTGGAAATCGCCGGCGGCCTGTTGTTCGGCTCCATCGCGCTGGTGGCCGACGGACTGCATATGACGACCCACGCCGGGGCACTGCTGCTGGCCGCCCTGGCCTATCGCTACGCCCGCCGACACGCCACCGACCCGGGGTTTACCTTCGGCACCGGTAAACTGGGCGACCTGGCCGGGTTCACCAGCGCGATCGTGCTGGCGATGATCTCGCTGCTGATCGCATGGGAAGCTGTCGGGCGGCTGCTGGCCCCGACACCGATCCTGTTCGATGAGGCCATTCCCATCGCCGGCCTGGGTCTGGTGGTGAATATCGCCAGCGCCTGGCTGCTGAGCGGCGGAGAACACCACCATCACGGCCATGGCCATGGCCACGAGCATACGCATGACGATCGTCGCGCCGTGGACCTGGCCGGCGACCGCCTGACAGTCGAAATCCACGAGGACGGCGTGCCGCCCCGGTTCCGCATCGCGACCGCCCTGCCACCCGATGCGCTGGCCTTGGAGACGATCCGGCCCGATGGCACAAGGCAGCAGTTTACCCTGACGGATGCCGGTGGATTCCTGGAGAGTATCGAGGAAATTCCCGAACCGCACGAATTCGCCATTTCGTTGCGCCACGGCGACGCATCGGCCTCGGTGCGGTTTCAGGAACATGCTCATGGTTCCACCCATCGCGATAACAACATGCGCGCGGCGGTGGTGCATGTGATCGCCGACGCGGCGGTGTCGGTGCTGGTGATCGCCGGCCTGCTGCTGGCGCGGACGTTCGGCTGGCTGTGGATGGACCCGCTGGCCGGGCTGGCCGGTTCGCTCGTCATTGCCAGTTGGGCATACGGCCTGGTACGCGATACGGGCCATATCCTGCTGGACATGAACCCCGATGCCCAACTGACCGAACAGCTGCGCCAGGAAATCGAAACCGATGGCGACCGGCTGACCGACCTGCACGTCTGGCGACTTGGTCCCGGACACCTGGCGGCGGTACTGTCGGTGGCAACTACCCAGCCGTTACGGGCCGAGGATTACCGCCGCCGCCTGCGGCGTTTCAGCACGCTGTCTCACGTCACGGTGGAGGTCCACGCGCCATGACCGAGGACCGCCTGCGGCAATTCGCCGATCTTCTGCTGCGCTGGAACGGCACCCTCAACCTGATCGCCGCCCGCGATACCGGGGTGATCTGGGACCGCCATATCGCCGACTCGCTGCAGCTTGTGCCGCTGATACAAGCAGGGATCGAACGGGCAGTCGATCTGGGAACAGGCGGCGGATTTCCCGGCTTGGTCCTGGCGATAGCGACCGGGATTCGTTTCGACCTGATCGAATCCGACCAGCGCAAGGCATCGTTCCTGCGAACCGCGGTGCTGGAAACCGGTGCCCCCGCGACCGTCCATTGCAGCCGTATCGAGGATGCGACAGTACCCCCCGCCGCCTTGGTAACCGCCCGGGCGCTGGCACCGCTGCCCCGCCTGTTACCCATGGCCGCGCGGTTTTTGACCGCCGACGGCGTCTGCCTGTTCCTGAAAGGCGGCAAGGCGCAGGAGGAACTAACCGCCGCGGAACCGGATTGGGCAATGACCGCCGAACGGTTTCCCAGCAAAACCGGCAGCGATGGTGTGGTGTTGCGGCTGAGCAACCTGAAGCGCAAGACGCCCTGACCCCGGGGCCGCGGGTCATTTGTGTTCGCCGGCCAGGCTGCTAGCATCCCCTCCATCGGCCCGGCAAGAGGCTGACATGGAGGAATAAACCGATGACCAGGCGCCGTTACCGGGTCTATTTCCTGCTGTTTCTGTTCAATGCGATCTGTTACCTCGACCGCATCAACATGTCCGTCGCCGGCCGTTCCGTTGCGGGCGAGTTCGGGCTGTCGCCGATACAACTCGGGTATCTGCTGTCGTCTTTCCTTTGGGCCTATGTCGCGATGATGCTGCCAAGCGGGCGCGCGGTGGACAGTTGGGGCGCAACGCGAATGGCCGCGATCGGGGCGGGGGTCTGGTCGGTGGCGCAGATCCTGTCCGGCACCGCCACCGGGTTCGGCACCATGATCCTTACCCGGCTTGGCCTGGGCGCGGGTGAGGCACCCACTTTCCCGGTCAGTTACCGAACCGTGCGCGACTGGGCACCGGCCAGCGAGCGCGGATTGGCCATCGGCTGCATCCAGGCCGGCACCATGTTCGGCCCGGCCCTGAGCGCGCCGCTGGTCGCATGGCTGATCGCGGCGACATCGTGGCGCGTTTCGTTCTTCGTCACCGGCACGGTCGGCCTGGTGTGGGTCGCGGTGTGGATGGGCCTGGTGTCAACGCCGGAGAAGACAAGCTGGCTGCCGGAGAAGGAGCGGCGGCATATCGTCGCCGAACGCCAGGGTCAGGAGACGATGGCCGACCATGGCGGCGTGGGGTATCGCGGCTTGCTGCGCTCCCCGTCGATGTGGGGACTGGCGATCTCCCAAGGCTGCGCGGTTTACTCGGTTTATCTCTACCTGAGCTGGCTGCCCAACTACCTGCAAACCGCCCGGGGATTATCGATCGTGAATTCCGGCCTGTTTACCTCGGTGCCGTTTCTGGTGGGCGGCGCGGTGATCGTCCTGACCAACTGGATCGGCGACAAGGTGGTGACCCCGCAAACCCGCGGCACCGGGGCGCGCCGGATCGTCGTCGTGGTCTGTCTGGCGCTGTGCGCGGTCGGGGTGGCGATCCCGTTCGTGGATTCGCTGACGATGGTGGTGGTCCTGACGATCTTCCCGGTCAGCTTCGGCGGCACCGCCAGCGCCACCAATGCGGCCCTGGCCACCGATCTGCTGCGCTCCCCGGCTGATAGCGGGCGGGCATTCGCGTTCATGGTACTGGGCGGGAACGTGTTCGGGGTACTGGCGCCAATCGTCACGGGTTACATCGTGCAGATCACCGGCAGTTTCTCCTCCGCGTTCGTCCTGGCGGGGGGATTGTCGCTGTTCGGAGCTGCGGTGTCATTCGCTATGACCCGTCACACGCTCGGGGAGGAGCGCCCGATGCTGGCCGGGGCGATGCGGGCAGCGGGATAGGCCGGCGTTTCACAGACCGCCATGGCCGGGAGCAAGCCCCGGCCATGGTGAAAAAATGCCTGTCAGACCTCGACTTCTTCCTCTTTGCCCGGCCCGCTGTCATCGTCGCCCTCCGGCTTCGGCAGGGCGGGCAACGATGCCTCGGTGAATTCGAACTCCAGCTTGTTGTCCTTCATCGTCACCTTGACCGCGCCGCCTTTCACCAGCTTGCCGAACAGCAGTTCCTCGGCGAGCGGCTTCTTGATGTGCTCCTGGATCACACGGCCCAGCGGACGGGCGCCGAACAACCGTTCGTAACCCCGTTCGGCAAGCCATTCCTTGGCGGCAGACGACAGCTCGATCGTGACGTTGCGATCCGCGAGTTGGGCTTCCAACTGCATCACGAACTTCTCGACCACGCGGCCCACGATCTCCGGCGTCAGGCCGGCGAAGGTAATGGTCGCGTCCAGGCGGTTGCGGAACTCTGGCGTGAACAGCCGTTTGATCGCGTCGTCGTCCTCGCCCTGGCGAACCTCGCGGCCGAACCCGATGGCTTCCTTCGCCATTTCGGACGCACCCGCATTGGTCGTCATGATCAGGATGATGTTGCGGAAATCGACCGTCTTGCCGTTGTGGTCGGTCAGCTTCCCGTGGTCCATGACCTGCAGCAGGATGTTGAACAGGTCCGGATGGGCCTTTTCGATCTCATCCAGCAGCAGCACCGCATGCGGGTGCTGGTCGATCGCATCGGTCAGCATGCCGCCCTGATCGAACCCGACATAGCCCGGCGGCGCGCCGATCAGCCGCGAAACCGAGTGCCGCTCCATATACTCCGACATGTCGAAGCGGATCAGTTCGATGCCCATGGTCGCGGCCAACTGGCGGGCAACCTCGGTTTTGCCGACACCGGTGGGACCGGAGAACAGGTAGTTGCCGATCGGCTTCTCCGGCTCGCGCAGCCCGGCGCGGGCCAGCTTGATCGCCGCGGCCAGCGCATCGATCGCCTTGTCCTGACCGAACACCATCGACTTCAGGTCGCGTTCAAGGTTCCGCAGAGTCTCCTTGTCATCGGCGGAGACGGATTTGGGTGGGATGCGGGCGATCTTGGCCACGATCTCCTCCACGTCCTTCAGCGTCACGGTCTTGCGGCGCTTGTTCTCCGGCAGCAGCATCCGCGACGCACCGGCTTCGTCGATCACGTCGATCGCCTTGTCCGGCAACTTCCGGTCGTGGATATACTTGGCCGACAGTTCCACCGCCGCGCGAATGGCCTCATCGGTGTAGCGAACCTTGTGATGCTTTTCGTAGTTCAGCTTCAGGCCGCGCAGGATCTTCACGCTGTCTTCCACCGAAGGCTCGTTCACGTCGATCTTCTGGAAGCGCCGGACCAGCGCCCGGTCCTTCTCGAAGTAGTTGCGGAACTCCTTATAGGTGGTGGAGCCGATGCAGCGCAGGGTGCCCGACGCCAGCGCCGGCTTCAGCAGGTTGGATGCATCCATCGCCCCGCCGCTGGTCGCACCGGCACCGATCACGGTATGGATTTCGTCGATGAACAGGATCGCGCCCGGCTGGGCTTCCAATTCGTTGACGACCGCCTTCAGCCGTTCCTCGAAATCGCCGCGATAGCGGGTTCCGGCCAGCAGGGAGCCCATGTCGAGCGCGAAGATCGTGCATTTGACCAGGACTTCCGGCACGTCGCCCTCGACAATGCGCTTGGCCAGACCTTCCGCGATGGCGGTCTTGCCCACGCCGGGGTCGCCGACATACAGCGGGTTGTTCTTGGTGCGGCGGCACAGGATCTGGATGGTCCGCTCGATTTCGTGGTCGCGGCCGATCAGCGGGTCGATCTTCCCGGCCATCGCCTTCTTGTTCAGGTTCACGCAGTAGTTGGTCAGCGCATCCTGGCCGCGGCGGTTCGGCTTCTCCTCGCGTTCCTGTTCCGGCTGATTGCCTTCCGGGGTTGGCGTGTTGGAACCCGCGACCGGCCGCTGAGCCGCCCGGCCCGGCGCCTTGGCGATGCCGTGGCTGATGAAGTTGACGGCATCCAGCCGGGTCATGTCCTGCAACTGCAGGAAATACACCGCGTGGCTTTCCCGTTCGCTGAAGAGGGCAACCAGCACGTTTGCGCCGGTCACCTCATCGCGGCCCGAGGACTGCACATGAATCGCGGCACGCTGCACGACGCGCTGGAATCCAGCCGTCGGCTTGGGGTCGCCCGGACGATCCGTCGCGAGCCCCGCGAGATCCTTGTCGAGAAATTCGGTCAGGTCATTGCGAAGTTTATCGAGATCGACGCCGCATGCCTTCAGTACCGTGGCGGCATCCGTGTCTTCAACCAGACCCAGCAGCAGGTGTTCCAGTGTCGCATACTCGTGCCGCCGTTCGCTGGCGAGCGAAAGGGCGCGATGAAGCGTCTGTTCGAGGTTCCGTGACAGCATTTCCGACGCTCCTAAACGCTAACGATCCGGTCAGGGATCTGGCCAATCCCGAACGGTGCCGAGGCGCCGTCCGTCATGCGAACGATGTTGCCGTCAAAACGGCCCACAGCGTCATCATTCCTTCTCGATTGTACATTGCAGGGGATGTTGGTTCTGGCGCGCCAGATCCATCACCTGCGTGACCTTCGTTTCGGCGACTTCGTAGGTGAATACACCGCAAACCCCTACGCCCCGCCTGTGAACATGCAGCATGATGCGGGTCGCCTCTTCCCGGTTCTTCTGAAAGAACCGCTCCAGGACGTGAACGACGAATTCCATCGGCGTGTAGTCGTCGTTCAGCATCAAAACTTTGTACATCGCGGGTTTGCGTGTCTTCGGACGTGCCTTGACGACGACCCCGGTATTGGGACCTTCCGTCGAGCCGCCGCGCTTGTCGTTGTCGCTCATCGTGATCCAACCCATTCGCCGTCCCGCAATCCTTGTCATCGTCCGGGCCGACAGAGCCCTTGCGCCCGGCCCTCGCCCTCAATCCCCGCCGTAAAATCCGCCGTCCGCCCGATCCTGGCGGCGATGAATCAACATATCGGTACGCCGCGCCCGGATGAAAGGGCAGTTTCGCCGGTCGATAACCAGACGATTGCGCCGACTGAGCGCAACCGCAAGAGTCTTCTGCGAACCGACAGCCACGCGACACGGATTTCCGCCCCTCGGAGGGAACGCATGTTGGTCCGCGGCACCGAAAGAAAAAGGCCCGGACAAATGCCCGGGCCTTTTTTATCTCGCAGAGAACGGGCGTCGTGGGAGGTCGCCCTCACCCGCTCTCTTTCGCCAGCCCAAACAGTGGGCAGCCGATGGTTAGGCGGCCTTCGCGAACTTCTCGACCGCGACGCTGACGCGGGCGGTGATCGGCGCCAGGGCCTGTTCGGTCAGCTTCATCGAAGCCTCGGTCACCTTGCCGGATTCGGCCAGGGTCTTCTCCAGCGCGGCGCGGGCGAAAGAGGACTGCAGCTCGAACGCATCCTTCAGCGACTTCACGCTGGTCAGGGCCTTGAAAGCGGACATGCTCTCATCCATCGAAGCCTGCGCGGCCGCGGCGATGTGCTTGGACAGATCCTGCACGCCGGTCGCCCAGATCTGGCCGGACTTCATGATGGCTTCGACATTGCCCTGGCTGAAGGCAACGAATTCTTCGGCGGACTTCATGGCTTTTTCAACTCCTTCTTTCATTTTAACCTGCGTCGCTTCGAAACCGGCGGTCGCCTTGGCGATGCCTTCCTTCATGTTCGTCACGGTCGCTTCGATGGTCTGGGGGACGGCGGCAGACGGCGTCACGTCGGTGATTTTCGCTTTAACGGTTGACATTGTGCTTTTCTTTCAACAGTCGATTATCAGACAGCCAAGTCGTTGTTCGGCAGAGAGGCAGAACACAGCCAGCGTCATGCCGGTAAAGCCTCTATTCTCGGGTCGCGGCGCTTTGCTGCATCGCAACATGACTGGTAGATAGAAGCCCCTCGCGCCCGGATCAAGCGGTTTTTGTGCGCTGCACAAAAAAATCTCGCGCCGGGCAGCAACGCCGTTCCCGGCATGGTTCGCGACGGGCTAGACAACGTATGAGCGTTGGCCCGTAAGATGTTCACACTTTACGCTTTTGTTCCGATTTTCGCTGGACAGCAACGCGCTTTGCGCCATAAAATTCTGCCTCCAACCTGGAAGGGACATCGATGGCTGAGTTCGCGTGCCCCAACTTCGGGTTCTCTTGGCATAAGCATGTGTTTCGTTGCCTGCTCGCTGCTGCCGCGCTGGTTACGCTGGCTCAAACCACCCCGGCGCGGGCGCAAATCGGGTCCGCGCGCTACAGTTCCATCATCGTCGAAGCTGCCGGCGGCGACGTGCTGGAGGAGGTGAACGCCGACCAGCCCCGTCATCCCGCCAGCCTGACCAAAATGATGACGCTCTACATGACGTTCGAGGCTTTGCGCGACCGGCGCATCACGTTGAACCAGGCGGTGCCGGTTTCGGCGCATGCCGCATCGATGGAACCGACCAAGCTGGGCCTGGTGCCGGGAACCCGGCTGACCGTTGAACAGGCCATCCTGGGTCTGGTCACCAAATCCGCCAACGATGCCGCGGCCGCGCTGGGCGAGTTGCTGGGCGGCACCGAAGACCGCTTCGCGCAGATGATGACGTTGCGCGCCCGCGCCCTGGGCATGAGCCACTCGACCTTTCTGAACGCCTCCGGCCTGCCGAACCCGGATCAATGGACCACCGCCCGCGACCTCGCTGTCCTGGGCCGGCGGCTGATCAACGATTTCCCCGGCTATTACCGCTATTTCTCCACCCCCAGCTTTGCGTGGCACCGTCAGGTGATCTTCAACCACGACAACATGCTGCGCACCTATCCGGGCGCCGACGGCCTGAAGACCGGCTATACCGAGGCATCGGGACATAATCTGGTCACCAGCGCCGTGCGGGGCGGCGTGCGGCTGATCGGCGTGGTCATGGGCGCGGCGTCGAATCCCGAACGGGACATTCACATGGCGTCGCTGCTGGATCATGGATTCGAGCAGATGGACGTGCCGATCACCCGCAAGCCCGTCCAAGTGGCGTCCCGCATGACGCTGATTTCCTCGGCCCGGGCATCGGAAGCGCCGCGGACGTCCCATACTCAAGCAGCAAACTGGACTGTCCAGGTCGGCACCTTCAGCTCCGAAGCGGCGGCCCGCACCGCAGCCAACGCCGCCCGGCGCGAAGCCGACGCCGGGGAAGCCCGGGTCGAACCGGTGAAACTGCATGGGAAAACCGCCTGGCGGGCGAAGGTCGTCGGGTTGACCACCGGCGACGCGCAGGATGCGTGTTCCGGCCACCGCAAGGGAACCTGTACCATGATGAAAGCTGGCGCCCGTCAGGTCGCCAGCCGCTAAGACGCCGCCAGCCGCCTCTGCTACCGGTCGAACCGCAACACCCCGTTCGGGGTCGCGACCAGGGCGGTGGTCGCCATGCCGATGAACAAACCGGATTCGACCACGCCGACCACCATCGATATTTCCCGCTCCAGCGCGGCGGGATCGCTGATCGCGCCGAAATGGCAGTCCAGGATCGGATTGCCGCCATCGGTCAGGAACGCCGCCCCATCCGCGGCCTTGCGCAGCACCGGCCGAGCACCGAGCCGTTCCAGCCTGACGGAGGTGGTCTGCCATCCGAATCCGGTGACCTCCACCGGCACCGGCACCGTTCCTCCCAGGCCCGCCACCAGTTTCGGCTCATCGGCGACGATCACCAGCCGCGCGCTGGCGGCGGCGACGATCTTTTCGCGCAGCAGCGCGCCGCCCAGTCCCTTGACCAGACTCAGCGAATCGCGGGCGATTTCATCGGCGCCGTCGATCGTAAGGTCCACCTTGGTATGATGGGCGAAGTCCGTCAGTTCGATCCCGCCATCCCGGGCCTGTGTGGCGCTGCGTTCGCTGGTGGGGATGCCGACGATCTTCAGGCCGCCGCGCACGCGCGCGATCAGCCCCTCGATCGCGAACGCCGCGGTCGAGCCGGTGCCAAGCCCAACCACCATGCCGTCTTCCACCATGGCGACGGCAGCCAATGCGGCCTCCCGCTTTCTTGCATCGCGATCGACGGTCACGCACGCACCGCCCGCGGAACCCGTAGCCAGTTGCCGGAATACACTTTTTCAACTTCCTTCTGGTTCATGCCGCGACCCCGGCCGGCCGCATGGTGGCCAGGACGGTTCGATCCACCTCGCCGATGCGGCACGGGCGGCCCGCCCGGGTATGCATATCGATAATCATGCGTGCCTTCTAAACCGATCGAGGCACGCGCGTCACCGTTGGCAGCAATGTTAACCTTGCGCCGGACGAGACGGTTGCGCATGTTGCGACTTGAAGACGCCGGATGCGATGCGGCCAGGACAGTGGCTGGCAGGCATGACACCAGGGCGGAAGAAGGCCGAGGCGGAGCAATTTGTATGGACGGCGGAGCAGACTCAAGGCGCATCACGATTCACGCGCCGGAAGATTTCGCTGGTATGCGTGCCGCTGGCCGTTTGGCCGCCGAGACGCTGGATATGATCGGGCCGTATGTGAAGCCGGGGGTGACCACGGACACGTTGGATAAGCTATGCCACGATTTCATCCTGGACCACGGCGCCACGCCGGCCCCGCTGAATTATCGCGGCTATCCTAAGTCGATCTGCACCTCCATCAATCACGTTGTCTGCCACGGCATTCCCGGCGACCGAAGGCTGGAGAACGGCGACATCCTGAATATCGACGTGACGGTCATCCTGGATGGGTGGCACGGCGACACATCGCGCATGTACGCCGCCGGAACGCCCAACACGCGCGCGCGCAACCTGATCGACGTGACATACGAATCGCTGATGCGCGGCCTGAAGGTCGTAAAGCCCGGTGCGACGCTGGGCGAGGTCGGCCACGCGATCCAGACCTATGTCGAGGGCAACCGTTTCAGCGTGGTGCGGGATTTCTGCGGCCATGGCATCGGCCGGCGCTTCCACGAACCGCCGAACGTGCTGCATTTTGGCCGCATCGGCGAAGGCCCGATCCTGCGCAAAGGCATGTTCTTCACCATCGAGCCGATGGTGAATGCCGGCCGTCCGGAGGTGAAGGTGCTCGACGACGGCTGGACCGCCGTCACCCGCGACCGCAGCCTGTCCGCCCAGTTCGAGCATATGATCGGTGTAACCGACGACGGCTGCGAAATTTTTACCCTCTCCCCCGCCGGTTTAGACAAACCCCCGATCGGCGTTAGCTGATTGGCAATAATTAGGCGCTAGCATTCGCGGCGGTATCTGCCGCGAGTGTCCATGCCCAAAGCCCCGCCGATGGCCGGAATGGCCGAGTTCTCGTTTCTACCCACCCTGGTGCCGGAACCGATGGTCGCCATCGGTTCCGAAGGCCACCGAATACGCATGCGCCAGCGGCTGCTGAAGGCCGGGCCGGATGCGCTGGCCGACTACGAGATGCTGGAGATGATCCTGTTCATCGCCCTGCCCCGCCGCGATACCAAACCGCTGGCGAAGGACTTGCTGGCCCGGTTCCGCACCTTCGGCGGAGTGATCGGGGCGTCGGTGCAGGAACTGCGCTCCGTGGCCGGGATTGGCGAGGCCGGCGCGGCGGCACTGAAGCTGGTGCAGGCCGCGGCATTGCGGATGATGCAGCAGGACCTGATCGGCCAGCCGGTGCTGTCCACCTGGGACAAGCTGACGGATTACCTGACCGCGGCGATGGGGCACGAGCGGGTCGAGCAGTTCCGGGTGCTGTTCATGGACAGCCGCAACCGCCTGCTGGCGGACGAGGTTCAAAGCGTCGGCACGATCAACCACACCCCGGTCTATCCGCGTGAGGTCGTGCGCCGCTGCCTGGAGTTGAACGCCACGGC
Source organism: Pseudomonadota bacterium (assembly GCA_021805665.1). GTDB lineage: Bacteria > Pseudomonadota > Alphaproteobacteria > Acetobacterales > Acetobacteraceae > Rhodopila. Next base: position 577 of record JAJZEV010000192.1, on the reverse strand, counting down.
GGTGCTGCTGGCGCACAACCACCCCAGCGGAGAGCCCACTCCGTCCAGGGAAGATATCGCCATGACGGCGGAATTGGTGCGCGTCACCGGGGCGATGGGCATCGCGGTGCACGACCACGTCGTGATCGGGCGCGGCAAATGGTTGAGCTTCAAGAGCGAGAGGCTGATGTAGGCGGTTTATCGATCCCGTCGGTTACCATCGGGAAGCTTGCCCCAATGGACACGCACACCCCGGCGAAACCCTCCGCGAGGACTACCTCAGGCCTCTCGGTATTTCCGTGACGGCCGCGGCGAAGTGGCTCGGCCTGTCGCGCCAGTCCGTGTCAGAAATGCTGAACGAACATAACGGCATCTCGGCCGACATGGCGATCCGTCTCGAAAAGGCCGGACGGGGCAACGCCGAAACATGGTTATGGCAGGCTAGGCATCGCGCCGAACAAATCGACGTGCAGCCCTACCCCTCACGCGTCGCCGCCTGACGCGGGTTTCATATCAGCGGAAGCGTCGCCTCCATCACCTCGGGATCGTCGGTCATCCGGCGAACCGAAAAGCCCAGGTGCCTGATGAAGGCCAGCAT
>JAJZEV010000119.1 GCA_021805665.1 Pseudomonadota bacterium | reverse complement strand
CGGGAAACAAAGAAAAGCCGGCCACCGCACAGGGTGCGGGGCCGGCTTGCTGTGCCGATGAAGCCTAAGCCGCTTTCGCCACCGCCCGCTTGGACACAACCCCGATCAGGTGCGCTCGGTATTCCGAACTGGCGTGGATGTCGCTGTTCAGGTCGTCCGGCGGCGTCACGATGCCGTCGATCGCCGCGGGGGCGAAGTTCGCCGACAGCGCCTTTTCCATCTCAGTATGCCGGAATACCCCACCCTGGCCGGCGCCGGTGATCGCCAGACGCACGCCGGAAGCATGCTTGGCGACGAACACGCCGACGATCGCGTAGCGCGAGGCCGGGTTGCGGAACTTCTCGTAAGCCGACTTCTGCGGGATCGGCAACTCGATGGAGGTTGCGGGATCGGCAACTCGATGGAGGTAATGATCTCCCCCTGCTCCAGCGCCGTGGTGAACATGCCCTGGAAGAAGTCGTCGGCGGCGATGGAACGGCGATCCGTCTTGATGGTGCCGCCCAGCGCCAGGATCGCGCTGGGATAGCAAGCCGCGGGGTCGTTGTTGGCCAGAGAACCGCCCATGGTGCCGCGATGGCGCACGGCTTCGTCGCCGATCATCGACGCCATATGCGCCAGCCCGGGGATCTTCGCCTGAATGTCGGCGTTGCTGGCGACATCGGCGTGGCGGGTCATCGCGCCGATGACGATCTTGTCGCCCGCGACGGTGATGCCGGACAGCCCCAGCTTGGACAGGTCAACCACGGTGGACGGCTTGTTCAGCCGCTGCTTCAGCACCGGGATGAAGGTCTGGCCACCGGCCAGCGCCTTGGCTTCCATGTCGCCGGACAACACCTTGACCGCATCCGCCAGGCTGCCGGGCTTCTGATATGTGAAATCGTACATCTGTCTTTATCCCTCTGCCTTAGGACTATTCGGCCGCCATCCGGGGCGCGGACGCCTGGATGATGGACCAGAGTTTGGGGCCGGTTGCCGGCATGTCCAGGTGCCGCACGCCATAGTCTTTCAACGCATCCACCACGGCGTTGATCACGGCCGGGGGCGAACCGATCGCCCCGACCTCTCCGCAGCCCTTGGAGCCCAGCGGATTGTGGGTACACATCGTGTTCTCGGTCGCGACCGACATGTTCGGAATGTCGTTTGCCCGCGGCATCGTATAGTCCATGAACGACCCGGTGGTAAGCTGGCCATCGGCGTCGTAGCCGCAGCCTTCCATCAGCGCCTGGCCGATGCCCTGGGCAACGCCGCCCTGAACCTGACCCTCGACGATCATCGGGTTGATGACGCGGCCCACATCGTCCACCGCCGTGAAATTCACCATCGCGACGACGCCGGTTTCCGGGTCGATCTCGACCTCGGCGATATGGCAGCCGCCGGGGAAGGTGAAGTTCTTCGGATCGTAGAACGCGGTTTCGTCCAGACCGGGTTCCAGTTCCTCGATCGGGTAGTTGTGCGGGACATACGCAGCCAACGAAACATCGGTCAGCGTCTTCGACTTATCGGTGCCGGCGACGGTGAAGGTGTTGTTCTTGAACTCGATATCCTCGACCGAGGCTTCCATCAGATGGGCGGCGATCTTCTTGCCCTTGGCAATGACCTTGTCCATCGCCTTCACCATGGCCGATCCACCGACGGCCAGCGAGCGGCTGCCATAGGTGCCCATGCCGAACGGAATTTTCGCCGTGTCGCCGTGAACGACCTCGACCTGGTCGAATGGCACGCCTAGCTGATCGACGACAAGCTGGGCCAAGGTGGTTTCGTGGCCCTGGCCGTGGCTGTGCGTTCCGGTGAACACCGTGACGCTGCCGGTTGGATGGACCCGGATTTCCGCGACCTCATACAAGCCAGCGCGGGCACCGAGCGAACCGACGACCGCGGAGGGCGCGATGCCGCAGGCTTCGACGTAGGTGGAGATGCCGATGCCGCGCAGCTTGCCGCGCTTCTTGGCTTCCGCGCGACGGGCTTCGAAACCGTCCCAGTCGGCGTTCTGCAGCCCGACCCGCAGCGTCGTCTGATAGTCGCCGCTGTCGTATTGCAGCGCCACCGGCGTCTGGTAGGGGAAGGCGTCGGCCGGGATGAAGTTCTTGCGGCGAAGCTCGACCTTGTCGATGCCGGTTTCATACGAAATCACGTCCACCAGGCGTTCCAGCAGATACGTCGCCTCTGGCCGGCCGGCGCCGCGATATGCGTCCACCGGGACGGTGTTGGTGAAAACCGCCTTGACGTTGCAGTAGATCACCGGAATTTTGTAAACGCCCGACAGGAGCGTGGCATACAGATAGGTCGGCACGGCGGGGGCGAACGTGGACAGATAGGCGCCCATGTTTGCCAGTGTGGCGATCCGCAGGCCCAGGAAGTTGCCTTCTCGATCGATCGCCATTTCGGCGGTGCTGACATGGTCGCGGCCGTGCGCGTCCGACATGAAGCTTTCGCCGCGGTCGGCCGTCCACTTGACCGGGCGGCGCAGCTTGCCGGCTGCCCAGGTGACGATCGCTTCTTCGGCGTAGTGATAAATCTTCGACCCGAAGCCGCCGCCGACGTCGGGGGCGAATACCCGCAGCTTGTTTTCCGGGATGTGCAGCACGAAGGCGCCCATCAGCAGCCGGATCACATGCGGGTTCTGGCTGGTGGTGTAGAGGGTAAAGTCACCCGAGGACGTGTCGTAATCGCCCAGCGCGACGCGGGGTTCCATCGCGTTCGGGATCAGCCGGTTGTTGGTCAGTTCCAGCTTCACGACCTTATGGGCGCTGGCGAACACGCCATCGATCACGGCTTTGTCGCCGATCGCCCAGTCGTAGCAGATGTTGCCGGCAACGCCGTCATGCACCTCGACCGCGCCGGGCTTCACCGCGTCGGTCAGATGGGCGACGGCCGGCAGGTCGGTGTAACGGATGTCCAGCAGTTCCGCGGCGTTGCGGGCTTCCTGCTTCGACGTGGCGATCACCACGGCGACCGGATCGCCGACATGACGCACCTTACCGGTGGCGATCGCCGGGTGGGCCGGTTCGGCCATGGGTGAGCCGTCCTGGTTGTGGATCTGCCACCCGCAGGGAATGCCGCCGACGCCGTCGGCCGCCATATCCTCGCCGACGAAGACCTTCACCACGCCCGGCGCGGCAGATGCGGCGGCGATATCGATGCCGTCGATCTTCGCGTGCGCCCGGTCGGCGCGCTTGATCACCGCGTAAAGCTGGCCGGGGCGGTTGATATCGTCGGTGTAGTTACCCTTGCCGCTGAGAAAGCGGACATCTTCCTTGCGGCGAACGGATGCGCCGATGCCTTCGAATCCCATGGTGAGTCCTCCCTGTGCCCGCGGCGCTTATTCGGCCGCGTTGGCGTGCATCAACGGATGGGCGGCGGCGATCGCCTTCACGATGTTATGGTAACCGGTGCAGCGGCACAGATTGCCCTCCAGACCCTCGCGGATTTCCTTTTCCGTCAGGCCGGCCGGATGCGATTGCACGAGGTCGATCGCGGTCATCACCATGCCAGGGGTACAGAATCCGCATTGCAGGGCATGATGCTCCCGGAACATTTCCTGCATCGGGTGCAGGGTGCCGTCGGCGGCTGCCAGGCCCTCGATCGTCGTGATGTTCGCGCCGTCGGCCTGAAGCGCCAGCTGGGTGCAGGATTTCACCGAAATGCCATCCACATGGACGACGCAGGCGCCGCACTGGCTCGTATCGCAGCCGACATGGGTGCCGGTGAGACCGAGTTTCTCACGCAGCAGTTCGACAAGCAGGGTGCGTCCTTCGACTTCTACCGTATGTTGCTTGCCGTTAACCGTCAGGGTTACCTGAGGCATCGCGCTCCCTTTCGTGGTATCACTGTTGACAGATCGGCCCGCCAGGGGCGTTCGGCCAAGGATGGCCGGTGCCCATGGACGATCCCGTTGGCATTCAGTTTGGTCGTTTCAGCCATGCGCGGTCAAGCGGGGTATCGCGCTTTCCTGCCCCGGTCCCGGCGTGCCGGCGGCGCGGCGATCACGCCGCGGGTCACATCCAATATTGCCAGATTCGCGCCTGCCATTCCTGCTCGCGTTCCGACAGCGGCCGGTCTTTCCATGCCGCCAGATTGATCCTGGTTGCGACACCCATGTAACGTCGCAGCAGGCTCTCGACCTGCTCGGCGGTGTCGTGGCCCAGGATGACCGCATCGACCTCGTTATTGAACACCACGCTGCGCCGGTCCAGGTTGGACGAGCCGACCGCCGTCCAGGTATCGTCCACCACCGCCAGCTTGGCGTGCACCACGGCGTCGCGCATTTCGTAGATTTTCACCCCCGCCTCCAGCAGATCGCCGTAGGCGGCCCTGGCGGCGAATACGGCGCTTTGCACGTCGCTGTAGGCTGGGACCACGATTCGCACGTCGCGTCCGGCCCGGGCGATCTTCGCCAGTTCCTCCCGTTCGTCGTGCGGCGGGATGAAATACCCGCTGCACAGCCATACGCGGCGCCGGGCACTCTTCATCGCGGTCATCAACGATGCGTAATACAACGGGCGGCGGTTACCCGGTGAGCTACCGATGACGCGGATGGTCTGCACACCGGCGCGGGGCAGGGCCGGAAAATAATCGGCTTGATCAGGGGCGGGCGCCCTTTGTTCGTGCCACGTTTCGAAAAATAATTGCTGCAACTCGGCCACGGCGGGGCCTTCGATGCGCACGGCGGTGTCGCGCCAGTAGGCCATGCGGGTGTTTCCATCGGCTGGGACACCCGCACTGGGTGGATTGTCGTAGGCCAGATCCAGGTTTACGCCGCCGGTAAAGCCGATACGCCCGTCGATCACCGCGATCTTGCGGTGGTCGCGATCGTTCGGCGACCAGCCGACGCGAGTCTGAAATGGATCTGTCGGATTGAATTCGATGACTTGTGCGCCGGCCTGGCTAAGAGCCTGGAAAAACGCATCGGGCGTGTCGCGTGAACCGAAGGCATCGTAAATCATGTTGATCTTCACGCCCGCGCGGAGACGATCCAACAGCAGGTCGGACAGATGCACGCCGTTGGATTGGACGTTGGCCAGAATGAAGTATTCCAGGTTGATGCTGCTGCGCGCGCCGGCGATGGCCTGAAAAATGGCCGCGAACGCCTCGGTGCCGCTGGCCAGCAGGGTAACCTTGTTGCCGAATATAAGCGGGCTGTCCGACAGCCCGCGCTGCAATTCGTATTGTTGCTCCAGTGCGTCACCATCGACGGGGGTTTGCGGCCGTGCCTTGGATTTATACCCTGGCAGGCCGATTTCCCCGGGGGTGATGCCATCAATCGCCGGAACGTCGGCGCACCGGCTTAGCAATCCGGCCACCGCGAGCCCTGCAAGGGCGCGGCGGCCGAACGGCCGGATCGGCGATTGAGCCAAATGTGCCTCCGATGGATGTGTCTTGGATACATATAGCGGCGGCGGCATCCGCGCAGCCGTCCGGCGAACAATTTCGTGTCAACAACGGATCGGCAGTCGCCGGGGCTAGCGGCCCTTGAACACCGGCTTGCGCTTTTCCTTGAACGACAGCGTGGCCTCCTTGAAGTCTTCGCTGTTCTCTGCCTCCCGCTGCATCGCATCCATGCGGGCTTCGTCGCGCTGGCCGCGTTCCAGGCCCAACTGGTCGATGAAGTATTTCGATGCCTTGATCGACAGCGGCGCATTCGCTGCCAGGGTTTCGGCATAGGCGATGGTTTCCGCCTCCAGTGTCTCCGCATCGACCACGCGATTGATCAGGCCGACGCGCAAGGCTTCGTCCGCCTTCAGCCGCCGGGCGGAGAACATGATGTCCTTTGCGACGCTGGGGCCGACCAGATCGACCAGCAGCTTCAGTCCGGACGGCGCATAGGCGATGCCGCGCACCGCCGCTGGCACGCTGAACTGCGAATCGGTTGAAGCGAAGCGAAGGTCCGCGTTCAACGCCATGCCAAGCCCGCCGCCGAGGCAATAGCCGTAGATCATCGCGATCAGCGGCATATCCAAATTAAGCAGTTTACGACTAAGCTTTTCCGGCGCCTCACGGGCGCGCCGAGCGGTTTCGGCGTCGGCGCGTGTTTTGTCGAAGCTGGAGATGTCGGCGCCGGAAATGAACGCCTTGCGTCCGCTGCCGCGCATGACGACGACCTTGATGGCGGGATCGGCCTCATATGCCTCGATCACCGTCAGCGCGTCTTCGTACATGCCCGGCGACAGGGCGTTCATCTTTGTGGGGTTGTCCCAGATCAGCCAGCCGATCGGCCCGGTTGTTTCCGCGCCCACCAATCCCGATGTCAGGTTCATTGCCGTGATGCCTTACAGTGCCTGCTGCGTGGATACGGCGGGACGGCCCCGGGTTCAATGCTTGGGGGCGTAGGGGTGGACCGCTTCCAGCAGCCGTTCGGTGGCCGCAAGGCGCGGGACTCCGTCTTCTGTTGCCGGTGGAACGATGGTCACCCCCCATTCCGGCAGCCTCGCCAGCGATGCCCGCGCGACCGGGTGATCCAGCAGCGGCTGGTTCAACGACGGTGCGACGATGACGGGCGTGCCGCGCCCCACCGCCTCTGCCGCGACCGACAGCGCCAGCGTATCGGCGATGCCGTGCGCGAGCTTGTTTAGCGAGTTGAAGCTGCATGGCGCGAACAGCACCACGCCATGCGGCGGGCGAGGGAGGATGGCTGCATCGAAGTAGGATTCAACGACCCTGACGCCCTCGACCGTTGCAAGGTCGCGCGGCGCGATCACCCTGGAAGCATGGGGCGTCGGGAGTGCGATGACGGTTTGAAACCCCAGCCGAACCAGTCCGCGCAGGATATCGGGGCAGCGCGAGGCCGTGGCGGTGCCGCTGAGGATCAGATACGCGACGTCGAATCGTTTGTGCATGGCGTTGTCTCCGACCCCGCATCTTGCACGATCTCGCGGCGGAGACACCACCCGGGCGGCGTAGCCGCCTGTTAGCCGATGGTTTCCGGTTCGGCCTGGTCGAACTCGTTCGGCGGCGAGAGGAAAATCTCCAGCTTGGCCGCGTGAATGCTGCTCAGATCGATATTGGCAACGCTACAGGTGAATTCGGCGCCGACAAGATCGCTGATCGCCTTGCCGATGGCTTGTTCGATGGCGGCAATGGAGGCGCTTTTCAGTTCATCGTAGAACATAAGTGTTTCCCCTGGCGGCGTGGGTGCCGCGATTCGCAACGGTTTCGTTTGTATCACATGATCGGCGGGATCACGCTATGGGTTTGCGGTATAACGCAGCAGCCGGACTTCCGGCGGGCGTTCGGACGTGGCGGGCCGATGCAAAATCAGAGCTGACAATCATCCCGAACGACCGCGGGACGCGTGCCGAGGCTTCGACGTTCATCCCTGACCGCCTGGCGCCGCTGTTTCCGGCGCCGGAGTCTTGTCGCGATACTTGCACCACGCGGCGGCGATGCAGCGCCAGCACTCTGGCCTACGAGCCTTGCAGACGTAACGGCCGTGGAGGATGAGCCAGTGGTGGGAGTCTCGCAGGCGGTCGGCGGGGATGCGCTTCAGAAGACCGTCTTCGACCTCGCGCGGGGTCTTGCCGGGCGCGAGGCCGGTGCGGTTGCCCAGGCGGAAGATGTGGGTATCGACCGCCATCGTGGTTTCCCCGAAGGCGACGTTCAGCACCACGTTGGCGGTCTTGCGGCCGACGCCGGGCAGCGCTTCCAGCGCCTGGCGGTCGCGGGGTACCTGGCCGGCGTGCTTATCCTGAAGCTGTTGGCACAGGGCGACCACGTTGCGGGCCTTGGTCTGCCACAGGCCGATGGTGCGGATGTGGAAGGCAACGCCATCGACACCGAGGGCGATCATGGCCTTGGGGGTTGGGGCGACCTGGAACAACGCCTTGGTCGCCTTATTGACCGATACGTCGGTGGCCTGGGCCGACAGCACCACTGCGACCAGCAAGGTGAACGGGTCGGTGAAGTTCAGTTCGGTTTCCGGGGCGGGGTTATGGTTGGCCAGGGCCTCGATGAAGCCCTTCACCTCGGTCCGTGTCATGGTGGGCGTTTTCTTGGGGGCGGGCGGCATTGGGTCAGCCGTGAAGGGCGCGGCTGGCGGCTGGCAGCAGGCGGGCGAAGCGTTCGGCCCAGGCTTGCTGGCCCGCCGGGTCGGCGATCAGGTCCTGGCGGATTTCGATCTCCAGATGCCGCAGACCGCGCTTCACGGCGTGGGTGGGGACGCTGTAATCGCTGTCGGGGGCGAGCGCGTATGGGGCGTTTTCGCCAACGGTCAGGTCGCCTTCGTCGCGCAGCAGGTCGATCATGATCCTTGCGAGCGCCGCGTCCTGGTCGAACAGGATGCCGACCTGCATTGCTCGGGATTCGCCTTTGAAACTGGGGGTGAAGCTGTGCATGGCGACCAGGATCGTGGGGCGGTCGGCCCGTTCGTCCAGCAGTGCGGCGATACGGTCGTGGTAAGGGGTGAAGATCGCCTGCACGCGCTGGTCCCGGTCGGCCGCGGTCAGTCCCACATTGCCGGGGATCGGGGTGTATTCGCTGACTTCCGGCATGGCGCTGGGCCACCCGGGGTTGCGGTTGCAGTCGATGACCAGGCGGGAATAGGTCTGCAGCACCGCCGTGGCGTCCAAAAGGGCGGACAGATGTTCGGTGACGCCGGCGATGCCGATGTCCCACGCGATGTGGCGCCGATGCTCGGTTTCCGCAACGCCAAGGTCGCCCAGGGCTTGGGGAATGGCCCGTCCGGCGTGGTCCGCGGTCAGGAAAATGTCCGACGGCGCGGATGGGCGCAGCACCCGGACAGGGGAGGGGTCTTGGACGGTCAGCAGCATCGTGGTCCCTGTTGCAGCCGGCGCACAATGCGCTAACGTCCCGTTATGGACAAGGAAACCAAGCGGGCGCACCACGATCTGGGCGGCGTCAGTAAATTCATGTGCGAGCCGGTGGATATCGAGCCGCATGGCCTGACGGCGTTCGACCGGGAGGTCGATGCGCTGCGTCAGATGCTGGCGGCGAAGAAGCTGATGACGGTCGATGAACTGCGGCGCGGGATCGAGGCAATCCCCGAGGCGGAGTATCACCGGCTGAGCTATTATCGCCGCTGGATCCGCTCGATCGCCGACAACCTGATGGTGCATGGGGTTATCACGGAAACCGAGCTTCGCGCGGAACTGGAGGGTTCGTGATGTTCAGCGCGGGGGAAACGGTTCGGGTGAAGGACGAATGGCCGGAGGCGGCCGGGCCGGTGCATATCCGGACTCCTTGGTATGTCCGGGGACAGCGGGGCGAGGTCGTGCGGTGTCTTGGCGAATTCGCCAACCCGGAGGATCTGGCGTTCGCGCGTCCGGCGGAGAAGCGTCCGCTTTATCATGTGCGGTTCCGCAAGGGCGCGATCTGGCCCGAGGCGAAGCCGGACGATGAGTTGCTGGTTGAGATTTTCGGGCACTGGCTGGAGCCGGCGGCGGGGGAGCGTCCATGAACATCCTTGAGGCGGACAGCGAGCGTTTGCTGATGGCGGTGCGTTCCTTGCTGGAGCGCAAGGGGATCGTTTCGACTACGGAAGTCATGGAACGCATGGCGAGCACCGACGCCGCGAGCGCGGGGCAGGGCGCGCGTATGGTTGCGAAGGCCTGGGTCGATCCAGCCTATCGTGCGCGGATGTTGGAAGACGGGACCAAGGCGGCGGAGGAATTGGGCATCGTGATGCGGGGGATGCCCCCTTTGGGAGTGCTGGAGAGTACGCCCGCGGTGCATAACCTGGTGGTTTGCACGCTGTGCAGTTGCTATCCGCGCGCGGTGCTTGGCTATCCGCCATTCTGGTACAAATCGGCATCGTTCCGTGCTCGGGCTGTTCGCGATCCGCGGGAACTGCTGGCTTCGGAATGGAAGACCGTGGTGCCCGACGAGGTGAAGGTAAGGGTCGTGGATTCGACGGCGGATTACCGCTGGATGGTGTTGCCGGTGCGGCCGGCGGGAACCGATGGCTGGGATGAGGATCGGCTGGCTGGCATCGTGCGGGAAGGGGATATGATCGGGGTGACGGTTCCGGCGGTCTGACATTGTCGTCAGACTGAAACCGGTCGGGCATCGGGCCGTTTGTCTGTCTCCACAGACAAGAGATTTCGATGCGTATGTCCCTGCTAACCGCCGCCGTTGCCTCGATGTTGGTGGGGCTGGCCGCTTGTCACCAGGAAGGCCCTGCCGAACGGGCTGGCAAGAGCCTGGATAATGCCGGGCAGTCGGTGTCGGATGCGTTGAACCCGCCGCAGGGGCCGGCACAGTCGACTGGACGTAAGGTCGATCGCGCGCTGGGTAATTAGGGCGGTTTCCGACTGACCGGAATTACCTGCCACGTCATCGTGACTACCGCACCTGTTGGTTGGGGTAACGCGTCAAGGATGAGAAGGGCAATGCCTCCAAGGATGTGAATAGCACATCGAGAACCCGGATTATTGTCGTCGCTATCGCTCCTCGCGATGACACCATGGCAGGTCGCGATAACACTCCCATCCACGACGACTGGCGGCCATTTTCGTGTCACCCTGGACGCGGGCTAGACGACTAGGTCCGCCGGACTTGCCGCCCGGGCGTCCCCGGATAACACTTCCTCCCGGGACGGAAAAAGGCCAGGACGCAGGTGAGCAACCACATTCTACAGAGTTTCTTTTGGCCCGAATCCATCGCGGTTCTGGGCGCCTCGCCCGATCTGCACAAAATTCGCGGGCGGCTGCTGCATCAGTTGCGGGAGAACGGGTTTCCGGGCCGGATATTGCCGATCAACCCAAGCTATCAGCAGATCGACGGGCTGACGTGCTACCCGTCGATCGGGGCGGTTTCGGGCGGTGTGGATCTGGCGTTGATCGCGATCCCGGCTGCCGGGGTTGCCGCTGCCGTCGAGGAATGTGCCAGGGCGGGCGTGAAAAATACGCTGATCATTTCTTCGGGTTTCGCGGAAGAAGGCGGGGCGGCCGGCGATATGCAGGCGGAATTGCTCGCGGTGACGCAACGCACCGGAATCCGGGTGTGCGGGCCGAATTGCGAGGGGTATTATAACGCCCCGGGCCGGGTGGCGACGACATTCAGCCCTACCGTCGAAACGAAAGAGGATGACAGCCGCATACTCGTCTCACCGAAGCGGGTCGGGGTGATCGCGCAGTCGGGCGGGATCGGGTTCGCGCTGTTCAATCGCGGTAAGGCGGCGGGACTGGGCTTCAGCTACGTGATCTCCACCGGTAACGAGGCCGATCTGGGGATGGCCGATTTCCTGGATTACATGGTGGAAGACCCGCACACCCACGCGGTGATGCTGTTCTGCGAGGCCGTCCGTAACGGCCCCGGATTCATCTCCGCGCTGCAAAAGGCTCGGAATTTGGGCAAGCCGGTGATCGCGATCAAGGTGGGTCGTTCCGATGCCGGCACGCGGGCGACCGCGTCGCATACCGCGTCCTTGTCCGGTTCCTACGTTGCCTATCGGGCGATTTTCGAACGGTACGGGGTGATCGAAGCGGAGGATGCCGACGAAGCGGTCGCCATCGCCGGGATGGTGCTGACCTGTCCGCTGCCGAAGGGGCGGCGAACCGGGATCATTACGGTTTCCGGCGGCGGCGGCGCGTGGATGGCGGATACGCTGTCGGCGCACGGGCTTATCGTTCCGAACCTGTCAGCCGAATCCCAGGCGGCGCTGCGGCCGCTGATGCCGTCTTATGGCGCCTCGGCCAACCCGGTCGATGTGACGGCGCAAGGATCGAACACCGGGCCGGCGATGATGACGGTGATGGAACATCTCGCCGGATCGGATGAAATCGACATGATCGTGCTGGTGACCTCGCTGGCCAGCGAAACGCGCGTGTCGCTGGATGCCGATCGGGTGCGCGCGGTGGCGGAAAGCTGCGGCAAGCCGATGACGGTATGGAGCTATACGCTGCCCTCGGCGTTCGGGCGCACGTCGGCCGCGGGCTGTGGGTTGTTCGTGGACAGTAATTTGCGGAACGTCGGTGTGGCCCTGGGCAAGCTCGCGGGCTACGCCGAAGCTCGGCAGCGCCCCTTGCCAGAGGCGTTTTCGCCGGTTTCCGGGCAGTTGTATCCCGGGTTGCCGGCAGTGGTGCCGGAGTTTCTGGCCAAGCAGGTGCTGGCGGCGTGGCTTCCGGACAGCCGTGAAAAACTGGTTGGATCGGCCGAAGAGGCGGCGGAGGCGGCCGAACGCCTGGGCTTTCCGGTGGTTTTGAAGGTGCAATCGCCGGATCTGCCGCACAAGACCGAAGCCGGCGGCGTACGGTTGAATCTGGGAAGCCGCCAGGCGGTGACGGATGCCTATATATCCATGTTGGCGGACGTCGGTCGCCACGCACCGAATGCCCGGATAGACGGTGTGCTGGTGCAGCCGATGGCGCCGAAAGGCCATGAACTGGTGATCGGCATGGTCGATGACCCGACCTTCGGCCCAATCATGATGTTGGGCTTTGGCGGCGTCACGGTGGAGCTGTTCGGCGACGTGGTGCATGCGCCGGCACCGGTCGATGAAGCCGAGGCCACGCGGATGATCCTGTCGCTGAAATCCGCCCGCCTGCTCACCGGATTTCGCGGCGCCCGGGCGATCGATCTAGCCCCCGTCGCCAGGCTGGTGGCGGCGTTATCCCGAGCGGCGCTGACGTTGCGGGGGCAGGTGAGGGAGTTTGAGTTGAACCCGGTGATCGTGCATGCCGATGGCTCCGGCCTGACTGTCGCCGACGCATTGTTGCTGATGAAACCATAAGGAGGTTTCTATGGTGTCGATCCGGCCTACAGGCGCTGTTTTGGGTGCCACCGTCACGGGCATCGATCTGGCTCAGCCGATTCCGCCGCCGGAGTTCGGACGTATCCTGCGTGCTTTGGGCCAGTATGGCGTGCTGCGGTTTCCGGGGCAGATGCTGGATATCGGCGATGTGAAACGATTTTCGGAATTGTTCGGAGAGATACAGGGGAATTCGGTGCGGGCGATGGACCGGACGCAGCCGTTCCCCGAAGTGGGTATTCTCTCCAATATCAAGGAAAACGGCGCCTATATCGGCAGCCCGGACGCGGGCCAGGACTGGCACACCGATATGTCCTATCGCGACACGATGGGGTTCGTGAATGTGCTGTATGGCATTCGGATTCCTCGCCGCGCGGGCAAACCGTTGGGCGGGACGGAATTCAGCAATATGCACGCCGCCTATGACGCGCTGCCGGAAGAGATCAAGCACAGGTTGGACGGGATGACGGTGACCCAT
>JAJZEV010000319.1 GCA_021805665.1 Pseudomonadota bacterium | reverse complement strand
CCAGCGCAGCCGTCCAGGCCGAAATCGACCGGCAGGCTGCCCAAAAACGCGCGGCGGAGTGACCCGGCGCGATCGAACGGGTGTCATGCGGGACCACCCCCATGACACCCGGCGAAACTACTTCTTCTTCGCGGCGGCCTTGCGGGTCGTCGCGGCGCTGGAGGACATCGGCGCGCAGATATCCAGCGAAGCCGGAATCAGATCCTTGCCGGCCGCGAAGTCCGCCAGTTCCGACGGGTTCTCCAGCGACAGCGCTTCGTTGAAGATCATGCCGTTACGCGGGCAGAAATCGCCGCCAAGGTCGCTGCCCTGGCGGGATATCGCGTTGGCCAGGTCGGTGACGAACCGGTCGTGTTCAGTTTGCGCCGCCCGGCCGTAACGATGCTGGAAATAGGCGTCGATCGCCCGCTCGTTGCCCTGAAGGGCAGGCTGATAGCGGTGGATGAAGGCATTGTACTGCTCATCCGTGTGGCAACTGGTCGCCAGCACCATCAATTCGCTGCGCAAGGACTGAACCTCGAACGCTGACTGGTCGGCCTGCGAACTACATTGGCGGGCGGCCAGCACCGGCTGGGCGGACAGCATGCCCAGAGCGGCAACGGCACAGGTGAGTCGACGCATCGCTTTTCCTCATTTTCCGAATCCGGCCGCTGGATAGCGCGGGACGTGCCGCGCCGCCAACCTTAGTTTCCACGGATAGCGGCAAACCCACGATCGGGACCCCGGGCTTCTGCTCCAGCCCGGCCGGTAAGACGCCCGCGTCACCCGACCGAAGACGCCCGCCCGGCGATGTGCTAGGCGCCACGCATGACAAAAGGTGAGCGCTTCGCACTCGGCAGCATGGCCATCGGCTGTCTCGTGCTTTGTTTGAAAGGCGTCGCCTGGTGGCTGACCGGCAGCGCCGCACTTTATTCCGATGCACTCGAAAGCACGGTCAACGTCGCCGCCAGCCTCCTCGCACTCAGTGCCTTACGCTTCGCCGCTCGGCCAGCCGACGCCAACCACCCATACGGGCACGATAAGGCGGAATTCTTCGCCGCCGTGATCGAAGGCGTGCTGATCGTGGTCGCCGCACTGCTGATCTTCGCGGAAGCCTGGCATGGTTGGAAACATGGCCACGTCCTGGCACTGCCATTTCAGGGAATCGCACTGAACACCGTTGCGACGGTGCTGAACGCCGCCTGGTCGGGCGTACTGTTCGCCGTTGGGCGACGGCTGCGATCCCCGGCGCTGGACGCCGACGCGCGGCATTTGATGTCGGATGTCGTCACCTCGGCCGGGATCGCCGTGGGGATAATCCTGGCGGTGATCACCGGCCAGTACTGGCTCGACCCGCTGCTGGCCGCCGCGACCGGGGTCTATGTACTGTGGGCCGGCATGCGCATGATCTCCTCCTCGGTCAACGGACTGATGGACAGCGCACCGGAACCGGCGGTGGTGGCGCGGATCGAACACTTGGTCGCCAACAGCGCGTCGGGCGCGATCGAGGCGCACGACCTGCGCACCCGCCACGCCGGGAGGCTGACATTCCTGGAATTCCACCTGGTGGTGCCGGGCAGCATGACCGTTGCCGCCGCACACGCGATCTGCGACCGCATCGAGGGTGCGCTGAAGCAAGAGATGGGTCACCTTATGATTACCATTCACGTCGAACCCGAGGAAAAAGCCAAACGGGCCGGTATCCTTATGCCCGGACACGGGCGCAGACGGGGATAACCCCGGAGGTAAACAGCCTTGACTCGCCGGGGGGCGCTGCTTAGAAAGCGCGTCTTCCGCCAGTGTGTCCGGCTAAACCCGGGGGCACCCGGCTCCTTAAACTTGTGATCGAAGAACGAATGGCCAATACCGCATCGGCGCGTAAGCGCATCCGTCAGACCGTGACCCGCACCGCGCGCAACCAGGCGCGTAAGTCCCGTATGCGGACCTTCATCAAGAAGGTCGAAACCGCGATCGCGACCGGTGACAAGGCCGCGGCAGCGGACGCCTTGAAGGCGGCCCAGCCGGAAATGCAGCGCGCGTCTGGCAAGGGCGTGATCCACTCCAATACGGTTTCCCGCAAGCTGTCCCGCCTGTCTGCCCGTATCAAGGCGATCCAGGCGGCCTAGTTCCATCGGCCGGTCGGCCATTGGATCGACCGGCCTTCGCAGGCTCGCCTTTTCAGTCGAAGATAGTATTTGGCAGTATGTGTCAAGATACACTTTTGGTTGAAATGTCCATGTCTCATTGAGACGTCTGTGAATTACAATATTTTATTGCATTTTGACCCTTTTGTTTTATCCGCCCGAAATTTCGATTGCCTCTATCCTAAACTCTGACATACTTCGTTCCACTAGCCTAAAATCACCATTACCTGCAAAGCCTTAGTTAATAAGGGTTGGGTAATTGCGTGTTTAAACGACAATCAGGGGAAGCGCCGGACGATTTCATCTCGTCGGTAAGAAAATGGCTTTTTGTTAGTTCGCGCCGATTGAAGGGGGCTTTGGATGACCACGACTGCGCCTGAGATCGTGGAACTACCGCAAATCGCGGTCCAGTGGACCAGAATCAAGGCACGCCTTCAGGCCGAGGTCGGCGAGGTGGAATATCGCACATGGCTACGCCAAATGACCTTGGCCGGCATGGAAGGCGATGAAATCACAGTCAATCTGCCGACTCGCTTCCTGCGGGACTGGGTTTCCAGCCGCTATGGCGATCGCTTGCGTGCGCTGTGGCAATCGGAAAACATCGACATCCGCAGGGTGGAAATCGGCGTCGGCCATACGGCCGCTCCGGCTTCCGTACCGACCAATGCCGCCATAGCGCCCGCCCCCCGGACCGAGGCGGTTCGCCTCGTTGCTGCCACCCCGGTCGCCACCGCGTCCACGGCGGTGCCGCCGCAGCAGATATCGTCCGCCGCACCGGCAGCCGTGAACGGCTGGAACGACGAACGGATCGAACCCAGATCAGACTTGACCGCACCGCTGGATCCGCGCTTCACGTTCGAAGGCTTTGTCGTTGGGAAACCTAACGAATTTGCCTACGCCTGCGCCCGCCGCGTCGCCGAACGCCCATCCAGCCCCGGCTTCAATCCACTGTTCCTTTATGGCGGTGTCGGCCTCGGCAAGACCCATTTGATGCATGCCATCG
>JAJZEV010000152.1 GCA_021805665.1 Pseudomonadota bacterium | reverse complement strand
AGGTCCTTGGGCACCGCGCGCCACTGGCAGCCGGTACTCAGCACATACATGGCGCCGTTGACCACTTCGCGCATCTCGACCGTCCGCTTACGGCCACCGCGCTTGGCGGGCGGGATCAGCGGTTCCAGCACGGACCACTCGTCGTCCGTCAGGTCGCTTGGGTAGCGCAGTTTGTCCCGGTTGTAGCGCTGCCGGTTCTCTTCCGTCCACATCGGGCACCTCGCGAATCGTTCGCCGGACAGCGAATCACAAGAGATTCAACGGGTTCAAGCCCACTCCGCTAACCAATTCTAACGACTCAATAAGTTCCGGGACGGACACTGAGATTTTCGGGATCATGTAAATATTAGGGGAGTCATGAGGGCTGGATCGCGATGCGGTTAGTCCGCGTCGAATAGGATCCAGCCGGCCGGGTAGCGGGATTGGGATTGAGCTATGGGTTTGTCCGGCCGCCAAACACCCTGGCCACCTGGGCATTGAATTCCAGCCGCTCGCCCTCGATCGTGCGGCGATAGGTGGCGAAGTCAACGACGCACTGATCGTAGCCGGCCATAACGGTTCGGATCGCCCGGGCGATTTCCGGGATCCGCAAACGCGAATCCTTGAATTTATAGCGTGCCAGCAACGGCACATCGAACGGATTGCCGGCGGCGCCGCGCTGGCCGGTGATCACGCAGCAGCCCAGGATCGCTGCCTCCCGCGGCATGCGGTCCTTGCCGGGGTGACTGCCGAAATCGACGTACAGCTTCGACGTCAGAAACAGCTCGCGCACCTGATCGGGCGTAAAGCCGGCGATTTCCTGCCAGGGCAGGTCCGGTGCCCAGCGGCGCAACCAGCCGGTGAACCAGCGTCCGCGGGCGGGATACAGGATACGATCGATGCGCGGGGTTTGCGACGTGCCGGCGGCCGCGAGATGTTCGGACGCCGTGTAGTCGAATAACGCCAGCCCCGGAATGTTCCGCGCCAGCAGATACGACAATGCATAGTACGACTGGCACAGATGCTGGCACCGGGCGGAGCGGATCGCATCGAACCCGCCGAAATCGCGAACCGCGTTCAGGCCATTGTCGATACTAAGCCACCACATATAGGGCGACAGGCGGCTGACCGAACGCAGTATTCGTGGCCACATTTCGGAGAAGACCAGGGCGTTTGCCGCGTCGTCCCGAATCTCGAACGTATGGGGCAAATCGTATGGCGCATAGGCATCCGGCATCGGATCGGCGATCGGGGCGAACCGGAGTACGCCGGGCGTGACCACCGGCTCCGCGTCCCGAGCAACATAGACCATCCGGGCATCGTGGCCCAGGTCGCGCAGCGCCCGGCCCAGCTGGTGCAGCGCCTCGGGACCGCCGGTGCGGACGTTTGCGGGGCACAGCAGGTAGATGGTGCGGTAGGTCGGCGCGGGCATCGCGTTGGCTATCCTTTTTCGCGGCAATACAGGACGGGCGGGAATGCTGGCAATCCATTTCGGATCGGGGTAACTGGCTGCTGGTGCCGCTTTCCTGGTGGCCTGACCGAAGGACCGATGCGCCGATGCCCGATGTGACCGCCTGCGATCTGATTGTTGCCGGCAGCGGCTTCTATGGCGCCACCATCGCGGAACGCTGCGCCGCCGAACTGGGATTGCGGGTGCTGGTGCTGGAACGGCGCCCCCATTTAGGCGGCAACGCCTGGTCGGAAGCCGACCCCGACACCGGGATCGAAGTGCATACCTATGGCTCCCACCTGTTCCATACCAACAGCGAGGAGGTCTGGACTTACGTCAACCGTTTCTCCGGCTTTTCGAACTACCGCCATCGGGTGATCACGCGGCACCGGGACCGGTTCTTCACCATGCCGCTGAACCTGGGCACGCTGTCCACGCTGTTCGGCCGGTTCCTGACCCCCGCCGACGCGAAGGCGATCGTCGCGGCGGAAGTGGCCGAATCCGGTATTACACATCCGGCCAACCTGGAGGAAAAGGCGATCTCCCTGGTCGGCCGCTCGATGTATGAGGCGTTCATCAAGGGCTATACCGAAAAGCAGTGGCAGACCGATCCGCGCGCACTGCCGGCCGATATCATTACGCGTTTACCGGTGCGGTTCACCTTCGACGATTTCTATTTCAACGACCGGTTCGAGGGGCTGCCGCTGACCGGCTACGGCGAAATCTTCAAGCGTATGTTCGCCACGCCGGGCATAACGACGCTGTCGGGCGTGGACTATTTCGACCTGAGGCCCCAGCTTCCTGCCGGGGTTCCGGTGATCTACACCGGCCCGGTCGATCGCTACTTCGGTTTCAGTCAGGGCGAACTGGGCTGGCGCACCCTGGACTTCCAGCGCGAGGTCATTCCGGCCGGCGATTTTCAGGGCGCCAGCGTGGTGAATTATCCCGATGCCGATGTCGCTTTCACCCGCATCCACGAATTCCGGCATCTGCATCCGGAACGGGATTACCGAACGGACCAGACCGTTATCTTCAAGGAATTTTCGCGATTCGCCGCGCGCGGGGACGAACCGTATTACCCGATCAACACGCCAGCGGACAAAGCCCGCTACGATGCCTATCGCGCCATGGCGGATGCGGAACCCGGGGTTATTTTCGGTGGGCGTCTGGGCACTTACCGCTATCTGGATATGCACCAAGCCATCGGTGCGGCCCTGCGGGTGTTCGACAGCCAGTTGGTGCCGCATTTCCGTGACGGGCAGGCTTTGAAGGCCGGTTAGCCGGCGCGGCGCGTTCAGACAGATCACATAATTCCGATAGAGGAACAGACCTTGCCCGACCCGACGACTCCGCCCGCCCCCGGTAAGACCGCCGCCGACCTGCGCAGCGCGCGTTGGTTCGGGCCGGCCGACCTGCGCTCGTTCGGCCACCGCTCCCGGGCGATGCAGATGGGCTACGCGCCGGAGGAATGGACGGGCAAACCGGTCATCGCCATCATCAACACCTGGTCCGACCTGCAGCCGTGCCATGCCCATTTCAAGCAGCGCGTGGACGACGTGAAGCGCGGCATCCTGATGGCGGGCGGGTTCCCGGTCGAACTCCCTGCATTGTCGGTATCCGAAAGCTTCGTCAAGCCGACCACCATGATGTACCGCAACATGCTGGCGATGGAGACCGAGGAATTGCTGCGGTCCCACCCGGTCGATGGCGCCGTGCTGATGGGCGGCTGCGACAAGACCACGCCGGGCCTGCTGCTGGGGGCGACCAGCATGAACATTCCGGCGATCTTCCTGCCGGCCGGGCCGATGCTGCGCGGCAATTTCCAGGGCAAATTCCTGGGTTCAGGCTCCGATAGCTGGAAATACTGGGACGAACTGCGCGCCGGCAAAATTACCGACCAGGAATGGCTGGGTGTCGAGCAAGGCATCGCCCGCAGCTATGGCACCTGCATGACCATGGGCACGGCCAGCACCATGACCGCGATCGCCGAGGCGGTGGGCATGGTGCTGCCGGGGGGATCGTCGATGCCCGCCGCCGATGCCGGGCACATCCGGCTGGCTTCGGAAAGCGGGCGCCGGATCGTGGAGATGGTGTGGGAAGACCTGACCCCGTCGCGCATCCAGACCCGGCCGGCATTCGAGAATGCGATCGCGGTGGCCATGGCGATGGGATGTTCCACCAACGCCATCATCCACCTGATCGCGATGGGTCGGCGGGCCGGCCAGGACATCGGGCTGGACGATTTCGAACGCTACAGCCGCAAGGTGCCGGTGATCGGCAACGTGCGCCCCAGCGGCAGCCAGTATCTGATGGAGGATTTCTACTACGCCGGCGGTATTCGTGGCCTGATGGGCAATATCAGCCAGCATTTGCACCTGGATTGCCTGACTGTCACCGGCAGGACCATCGGTGAGAACATCGAGGGTGCGAAAATCTTCAACGACGACGTGATCCGCGGCACCGATAACCCGATCTATGGCGAGGGCTCGCTGGCGGTGCTGAAGGGAAACCTGGCGCCGGATGGCTGCGTCATCAAGCCGGCGGCGATGGATCAGCGGTTCCTGAAGCACTCCGGCCCGGCCGTGGTGTTCGACGATTACCCCTCGATGAAGAAGGCCGTGGACGACGAGAACCTGGATATCACCGCGGACCATGTGCTGGTGCTGCGCAACGCCGGCCCCCAAGGCGGCCCGGGCATGCCGGAATGGGGCATGCTGCCGATGCCGAAGAAACTGCTGAAGCAGGGCCACCGCGACATGCTGCGGCTATCCGACGCGCGCATGTCTGGCACCAGCTATGGCGCCTGCGTGCTGCATGTCGCGCCAGAAAGCTTCATCGGCGGACCGCTGGCGCTGCTGCGAACCGGCGACATCGTGACCATCGACGTGGATGCCCGATCGATCAATATGGAGGTTTCCAAGGAGGAACTCGCCCGCCGCCAAGCGGAATGGGTGGCGCCGGAGGTGCGGTTCGAGCGCGGATACGGGTGGGTGTACACCCGGCATATCCAGCAGGCCGACAAAGGCTGCGACTTCGATTTCCTGCGGACCGACTTTGGTGCGCCGGTATCCGAACCGGTGATTTACTAGGCCTGTCGTCGGTTCTGGATGACCGAGACGGACTGCCTGATGCCGGATCGGCGTACGGAGCGAACTTTCGCGTTTGAGTGCGTCCGATCGGTTGTGGTTTCGGGCACATCGATCGGGGCCGCGAAGGGAGGCGTTTGGTGCGCCTCGTTAGACGAAAAAAGCCGCTATTGGCTGGGATGATTCACTTGAAAGAGCGCGAAGGGCCGCGCTGGCGGTCCCGGCGCACGATCTTCTCACGGCGCCGGACGATTGCCGGTCCAGATGATCCGGAATGTCCGCCCGGCGACGTAATCGGCGGCAATATCCACAGACAGGCCGAGTTGACCGCCGGCCCCTCCAACCCCTAGACCCCGACCGGACAGCGGAAGAAGGCGGACATGGCGAATAAGGTGCTGATTTTGCGCTGGACCGGCAGTGCATACGATTCCCTGGGCGGACTTTTGGAACTGACCGCCCACGAATTCGCCGCCATGGGCATCGATGTCACGATGTTCGCCGCCGATGGGACCGAGTGGCCCGCGCAACTGATGCAACTGCTTAGTCAGGGCGACATCGCCTTTGCCCTGACCATGTCCGGCATCGGCGCCGATCTGATGGTTGACGGAAAATCAATCTGGGAGGCTGCCAAGGTCCCGCTGTTCAACTGGAGCTGCGACCACCCGTGTTACTTTCCGGTACGGCACGGCCTTCGCAGCCCTTACCTGCTGCATGGCTACGTGTTCCCCGACCATGCGCGCTTTAACATCAAACATCTGCATCCGAACGGCACTGCGTTCGCGGTGCATTTGGGCATTCCGCCGCGATCGCTGTTTCCGGACGCGCCGCTGGCGCCGCACGAGCGGAACGGCCGGATCATGTTTACCAAAAGCGGTGCGGATACCGCCAAAATCGAACAGAACTGGCGCCAGTACAGCCCCGACCTGCAGCACATCGTCTTCGCCGCGGCCGAGGAACTGTTTACCCGCTCCACCGCCGATTTCGTCCCCGTCATTCAGCGTATCGCCGAACCGCGCGGGTTGTTCATGGACGCCAACAACCAGGTCATGCTGCTGCTGATCCGGGAGCTGGACAACTACATCCGCTTCAAACGTGCCAACCTGGTGATGGACACGGTCAAGCACTATCCGGTGGATGTCTTCGGCGCCGGCTGGGACCATATCGACCGGGAGGGCGCGGCCGCGCGGTTCCACGGTCCGGCCACCTGGAGAACGATGTTGGAGCAGTTGCCCCGATACAGCGGGTGCCTGTCGACCAACCCGCTGGTGGAAGAATCGGTGCATGACCGGGTGTTCTTCGCGCTGGCGGCCGGGGTACCCCCGATCGGGGACGGGAATGTCTTCGCCCGGACGACGATGCCGATGCTTGAGAAATACATGTTCGATTTCACGCGGGAACGGATTTCGCAGGCGGTGGAAGCAGTTCTGGCCAACCCGGCGGAGGCGGCCGCCCGAACCGACGAAACTTTCCACACACTGTCCGGCCCGTTCGGCTTGGTCCGGTCGGTGCGCCAGATCGTGCAGTTCGCCGGTCTGCACAAGCTGAATGCGCCCTGCTGACATAATCCCCGGATGTGAACCGACACGCCGCGCAACCGCCGGTTTAACAGCGAAGGCTTCCGGTCTTGGCCCGAGTAGAGTAAACCCCGCCCATCTGAATGCCGGAGCCTTCATGACTGCCCCGTTTTCCGCGGCCTCGCTGGGGCCGGACGTGACTACGCCGCTAATCCTGGCGCTGCCCAAGGGACGCATCCTGTCGGAGTGCGGCCCATTGCTGGCGCGCGCGGGGATCGTGCCCTCGCCGGATTACGCCGATGAGGACAGCCGCCGCCTGCGGTTCGAAACCGACGACCCGATGCTGGACGTGGTACGCGTGCGCCCGTTCGACGTCGCCACCTTCGTCGCATTCGGCGCGGCCCATATCGGCATCTGCGGCGCCGATGTGCTGATGGAGTTCGACTATCCTGAGGTGTACGCGCCTCTGGACCTGGGTATCGGCAAATGCCGCGTGTCGGTGGCCGAACCGAAGGACACCGCGGGGGTGGACGATCCCTCCCGCTGGAGCCAGATCCGCGTCGCATCCAAATACCCCAACATCGCCCGCCGGCATTATGCCAGCCGCGGCATCCATGCCGAGGTCGTGCATCTGAACGGCGCCATGGAACTGGCCCCCGGCCTCGGCCTGTGCCGGGTGATCGTCGATCTGGTGCAGACCGGGTCCACCCTGAAGGCCAACGGGCTGGTGGAAACCGAAATCATCGCCCCGGTTACCAGCCGGCTGATCGTCAACCGCACCGCGCTGAAGACCCAGCCGGAAGTGGTGGGGGCCTGGATCGCGCGGTTTCGCGCGGCGATGGGGTCATGATTTTGGTTGACGCAAAGGTAGCACGGTGCTACCTCTTTCGCTGTGGCGTCTCCGGTCAACCCTTTGCAACTGGTTCGTCGTCTCGCTGAAGTGGAAGATAACTGCGTTTTCTTCCATCCGGTTCTGAGTGAACTCCGGCATCATGGCCTTGATTCAGATGACTTGCGGGGGATCCTTTGTTCGGAACTTGGAGAGGTTCACTGCTTCAAGTCCAGTCCGACAAGGAGGTATTATCCCGAGACGGTTTCGGACTACTACTCGATATGGGTCGACGAATGCGGCGCGAAGATGTTTCTCAAGCTGCTAGTCAGTGAGGAGCGTCTGGTGATCACGTCCTTCAAGAAGGATGAACGTTATGAATGACCTATGTCCCGTCTGCAACACTGGCACGCTAGCCATTCAGGTAGCACAGTTCGTATTTTCTCATAACGGCAAGCAAATCACGATCACGGACGAAAAAACAATTTGCGATGTCTGCGGAGCTGTTAGCTATGCTGGTGAGCAGATTTCACGCCATGAATTGGCGGTAGCAGCCAAAATCCGTGAGGTCGAGGGATTGCTGAGCGCAGAGAGCCTGCGCCATATTCGGCTGAAGTACAAGTTGCGACAGACGGACCTTGAGGCCATGCTTTCCATCGGCCCCAAGACCTGGACGCGTTGGGAACGCGGCAAAGTCCCCCAAAGTAAGACAGCGGACACGCTGATCCGGGTTCTGGCTGACGCCCCCGAGGTCGCTAGACGATTAATGCAACAGGCGCAGATCGATAATCCGGACGCCGCTGAAGTATTTGCTGCAATAGATGAGGATACGAAGCGAATTGCAGAGGCGAATCTGCGTTGTCAGATAGGTCGGTCGGCAATGAATTTGAATCCCGGGGATTTGGCGCAACGCGCAATCGCGGCCGTGCGGAAAGCTCAGCTTGAGAGAGGAGTAGAGGCGGCATGACGCGGCAGACCAATGACCTCTTTCTTGAGACCGTGGGCGCAATTCATCATCTAACCGCCCACAGGAGGTCTCGTACCCAAAGTGGAGCCAATTCGGTCGATCAAGTCACGGCGATTGTGGAGCATTTTCGCGCACAGCAGGAAAGTCTGGCAGCTCAAAACAGTCAGCTCATTGCATCGCAGGAGGCCATGCATTCTAAAATAGATCGCCTAACGAATGGGATCGATCGCCTCGTATCGGAAATGCACGGTATCCGAACTGGCGAGAAGGATGAGGCATTTGCGCGCGTCGGCGGGTTTGGCTGCGCTGTAGATTTGCCAACCGTCAAGCCGGACGCCGCATTGGTCTATCCACTGAGTGCCGCTGATATCGGCGAAGAGCTTGGTTTCAGTCCATCAGAGGTCGGGACCCTGCTTGGAAGGCGCGGTTTAGGATGGGCTGACAATGCCGATTTCCAGGAAGTTACCCGCCGAAAAAGGCCATCCTCCCAACGCTATTGGGTGGCCGATATGCCACAGCGGCTTGTCAAAATCCTTGACTCGAACGACCCGGGTCAATTCGGTATTCGGGACAAGGCGGTGATCGCAATGTTTCGTAAATGGGGCGAGCGCCGCGCCAGATAAAGCCGGCCGGTGTAAATCGACTGAATTTCGAGCGCTGATGCACGGATCGCCATGACTCGCTGAGAGGCTTGGGTTAATGGTTCCTCCATGATCCACTCTGTTCGTATCTCATCGCTCCCATGATCCGTCTCTCCACCGACGAAGCCGGCTTCGAAGCCCAGTTTCTCTCCCTGTTGTCTCAGGCCCGCGAGACCACCGAAACGGTGGATCGCGCGGTTGCCGATATCATCGCCGCCGTCCGCGCCCGGGGTGACTCGGCGGTCATCGACTTCACGGCGCGCTTCGACCGGCAGACCCTGACACCCGATCGCCTGCGTATCTCCAGCGCCGAAATCGACGCGGCCACCGCCTCGATCCCGCCCGATCTGGCCGCCGCGCTGAATCTGGCCGCCACGCGGATCGAGGCGTTCCATCGCGCGCAGCTTCCGCAAGACCTGCGGATGACGGACGAAGCGGGGATCACCATGGGCATGCGCTGGAATGCGCTGGATGCGGTCGGGCTGTATGTTCCTGGTGGCAAGGCGGCGTATCCGTCCTCGGTACTGATGAACGCCATCCCGGCCATGGCGGCGGGCGTGTCGCGGATCGCCATGTGCGTCCCCACACCCGACGGCATCCTGAATCCGCTGGTCCTCGCCGCCGCCCGCCGAGCGGGGGTGACTGAGATTTATCGGATTGGCGGGGCGCAGGCTGTGGCGGCACTGGCTTACGGCACCGCGACCATCGCGCCGGTGGACCGCATCGTCGGCCCCGGCAACGCTTATGTCGCCGAGGCCAAGCGCCAGGTGTTCGGCCGCGTCGGCATCGACAACATCGCCGGCCCGTCAGAGGTTGTCGTGCTGGCCGATGTGGACAACGACCCGCGCCGCATCGCCGTCGATCTGCTCGCCCAGGCCGAACATGATGAGGCAGCACAGTCGATCCTGATCACCGACAATGCCGCATTCGCCGATGCCGTGGCGGCAGCGGTTCTCGCTGAACTGCCCACCCTCCCACGCCACGCGATCGCCACCGCGAGTTGGCAGGCCCACGGCGCCATTATCGTGGTGGACAACTGGGACACGGCCGTCGCGCTGGTTGACCGCCTCGCACCCGAACACCTGCAACTCATGCTGCGCGACCCCGAGGCGGTGTTCGCCCGGATTCGCCACGCCGGCGCGGTGTTCCTGGGCGCGTTCTGTCCGGAAGCCGTCGGTGACTACGTCGCCGGCCCCAACCACGTCCTGCCAACCGGCCGCACCGCTCGGTTTGCCTCCGGACTGTCGGTGTTCGACTTCCTGAAACGGACGACCTTCGTATCCGCCACGCGGGACGGTCTGGAACGAATCGGCCCGGCCGGTGTCGCCCTGGCCGAGGCCGAGGGCCTGCAGGCCCACGCCCGCAGTATCGCCTTACGACTCGGCAACGCGTCGTAAGGCGCCGCGCCCGCTAACCCAGCCAATCAGATCAGAGGAACGATTTCGGCCGGTGCCGCAACCAGAAGGTCGGCGCCGGCTTCCGTCAATTCAGCCGAACCACCGTATCCCCACAGCACACCGATCGACCGCAGCGCGTTGGCCCGGGCGGCGTGGATATCGTGGTATCGGTCGCCGACCATGACCGTGTGCGCCGGATCGTAGCCCTCCACACGCAGGATTTCCGCCAGCAGGTCCTTCTTTTCATCCAGCCCGCCGCCGGGAAGCGCGCCATAGACGCGCGGAATAAGCGAACCGAACCCCAGATACTCCACCACGCGTTCGGCAAAGTCGCGGCGCTTGGATGTAGCGAGACACAGGGTATGGCCGGCCTCGGTCAAAGCCTTCAGCATTTCCGGCACGCCCGCGAATGCGGTGCATTCGTAGATACCCGTCGTCGTGTAACGGGCCCGGTAAGTCGCCAGGCCAAGGTCCACCCGGTCGTCGCCATACACATCCAGCATTTTGCCGACCGACACCGCCATCGGCGGCCCCACGGCCCAGGTCAGATCCCCCACGACCGCGGGATCGTGACCCAGTTCCGTCAGCATGTGTTGGAAGCAGGCCAGGATACCCGGGCGGGAGTCCGCCAGGGTGCCGTCCAAATCCAGCAGAATGTTCAAGCGACTTTCCCGAACAGTCCGCCATGTGCGGCCAGGAAAGACAAATGCGTATCGGCATCGCCATAGAGTTGGTCGATCATGGTGACGCGCTTGAAGTAATGGCCCACCGCATACTCATTGGTCATGCCGATGCCGCCGTGCAACTGGATCGCTTCCTGCCCGACATGTTTCGCCGACCGGCCGATCTGCACCTTGGCGGCGGAAATCGCCTTACGCCGCTCGATCGGGTTCTGCTCGCCCGCCATCACGGCGGCGAACAGCGCCATGCTGCGGGCCTGCTCCACCGCGACCAGCATATCCACCGACCGGTGCTGCAACACCTGGAACGACCCGATGGCGCGGCCGAACTGCTTGCGGGTTTTCAGGTATTCCAGCGTCAGGTCCTGCATCGACTGCATCGCGCCAACCGCTTCGGCACACAGCGCGGCGATGGCTTCGTCGATCACATGCTCGACGACCGGCAGGGCGTTATCGCTGATCAGATCGTCCGCGGACACGCGGGCATTGGTCAGTGCGATTTCAGCGGCGCGCTGACCGTCCTGGGTCGGATAGCCGCGCCGTGTCACGCCCGCCGTGGCCGGATCGATCAGAAACAGCCCGATTCCCCCGGCTGCCCGGCGCTCGCCCGACAGGCGCGCGGTGATAAAGATTTTGTCGGCGGTGTCGCCGTGGATCACGACGCTTTTGGCGCCGTCGAGGACATAGTTGCTGCCGTCCTTACGTGCGGTGGTGCTGACATCGGCAAGATTGTAGCGGGACTGCCGTTCGACATGCCCGAATGCCAGCTTCAGCTTGCCGGCCGCGACCTTCGGCGCCAGCGCCCCCAGCACGGACGCCGACGCCGCCCGGCGCAACAGGCCGCCACCCAATACAACGGTGGCGAAATACGGCTCCAGCACCAGGCCGCGGCCGAACGCGTCCATCACGATCGCGGTTTCCACCGAACCGCCGCCGAAGCCGCCCAGGGTTTCCTCGAACGGCAGGCCCAGCAGGCCCATTTCGGTGATCTGGTCCCACATCGCGGCGCTGTAGCCGGCGGGTTCGCGCATGTATTTCTTGCGCTGCTCGAACTGATACTGATCGGCCACCAGACGATCCACGCTGTCTTTCAACAGCCGCTGGTCTTCGGAGAGATCGAAATCCATGGTTTCCTCGTGTTTCTGCGCTAGGACGGTTCGGACGCGAACGGGCGTGCCTACAGGCCCAGAATGGCTTTCGCGATGATGTTGCGCTGGATTTCGTTCGACCCGCCGTAGATCGAGACCTTGCGGTAATTGAAGTACATCGGCGCCGCCTCCGAAGCATAGTCCGGCCCGATAATGGGCTCGTTATTGCCCTCGAAATCGCGCTGATACGGCATCACGTACGGCCCGACGACCTCCATCAGCAGTTCCGTCAGTTGCTGCTGGATCACCGACCCCTTCAGCTTCAGGATGGAGGATGCCGGGTTTTGTCGCCCCTTCGCCAGCTTGCGTTCGTCGGACACCACCCGAAGCTGGGTCATCTCCAGCGCCTTCAGTTCCACTTCCACCGCGGCCAGCTTTTCCTGGAACCGCGGGCTTTCGATCAGCGGGCGCTCGCCGGAAAATTCCAGCGCCGCGAGTTCCTTGATGCGGGCGATCTTGGCCTTGGAGGCACCGACACGGGCGATACCCGTCCGTTCGTTGCCCAGCAGGAACTTGGCATAGTCCCAGCCCTTGTTCTCCTGCCCCACGAGATTTTCGGCCGGGACTTCGACATTGTCGAAGAACACTTCGTTCACCTCGCGGCCGCCATCGATGGTGATGATCGGGCGGACGGTGATGCCGGGTGTCTTCATGTCGATCAGCAGGAACGAAATACCCTCCTGCGCCTTGGCCGTGGGGTCGGTGCGGACCAGACAGAAAATCCAGTCGGCGTATTGCGCCAGGGTGGTCCAGATTTTCTGGCCGTTGACGATGTATTTGTCGCCCTTCTTCTCCGCCTTGGTGCGCAGCGAGGCCAGATCCGAACCGGAGCCGGGTTCGGAGAACCCCTGGCACCAGAAGATGTCGGCATTGGCGGTGGCGGGCAGGAAGCGTTCCTTGATTTCCTGGCTGCCGAACTGGGCGATGACCGGCCCGACCATGGAGACGTTGAAGGCGATCGGCGTCGGGCAGTTCGCCTGCTGCATTTCATCCTGGTAGAGATACACCTGAACCGAGGTCCAGTCCTTGCCGCCCCATTCCACCGGCCAGTTGACCGTACACCAACCCTTGGCGTTCAGGATGCGTTGGGCGTTGATCATGTCGTCGCGGGTCAGGCCCTCGCCCTCGGCGACTTTGTCGCGGATGGACTGGGGGATGGCCGTGCGGAAAAAATGACGCGCCTCGTCGCGGAAGGCGATTTCCTCCGGCGTGAAATTCAGGTCCATGGCGTTCTCCCTTATCTGACGAGATCGATATAGGGGCGTCTGGCCGGCGTCAAACCCGTTGTTCGCGCCGCGCGGTGCCGAATGACCGGACGGCGCAACGGGTAAAGAAAAGCGTCGGATCAGTCCAGCAGCCAGGGTGCCGCCGCGGCCTGTGCGATCTGGCGAACCTGGTTCAACAGCCCCGGCCCCACCGGAATGCCATCGCGCATCCGGGTCTCGGCATATTTCCATTGCGGGTCACCGGCGACCATCACCGGACGCGCCGGATCGACCGGCGCCGTGCCGCGCAG